>NZ_JBFRFJ010000020.1:0-82992 GCF_052114765.1 Terriglobus sp. 2YAB30_2 | reverse complement strand
CTCAGAACTTCATCCACTCGAGGCGGCACCAGGTACCCTTGCTCCGGCGAATAGGGCAAATACCGTGACATACTCTCTTCTCGTATAAATAACCCCGAAAAGCAAGTACTCACACAGACTCTGAAGGCCCGCCCTATAAAGCAGCCTTCAATCCACCCGCATCGCTTTTGATGGGGATACAACGGTTCACAACTGTTTCGTTTAGAGACTGTGGCATGCGGCGATTCGGGATTATAGATCGGGCCTTCAGCCCTCTTAGCATTCCCCAACCTCCGTACCTGGGGCGTTGCCCAGGCTGGTATGGAACGCGCCTTCAGCGCTTAGTCTAGTGGCATGACACTCTTTGTTTGTCATTTCGGAGCGTAGCGGAGAAATCTGCTTTTTCTCTCGTTTTCTCTGCCCGGGTGCCCCACCTCGGGGTCCCCAGTGAACTTCGTTCGCTGGGGTGAACCCTCGCAACGCTAGGGTGGGCTAGAAACACCCCAAAATTCCTGACAAACAAAACGAATTGGCCGATCTGTCTTAGTTCGATCCCGGCTTGGCCGCGCCTTCGGTGGCACTGGTAGGCACTTCCATATCCTGTGAGGCGCGGGCGCGATAGAGGTGCTCACGCATGGCATCGCGTGCTCCTTCCGGATTACGCGCGCGGATCGCACGATAGATGGCGCGGTGCATCTCCGCTGACTCCTTGCGGTCGGTTGACTGTGCCACAGTCTTCGAACGGACGTCATACAGGGCCGCAGTGATGGTCTCCATCAGCGTGGCCAGGATGGGGTTTCCCGCGGCCACAGCGATGGTGCGGTGAAATCGTACGTCGTGGATCAGGTACTCCTGCGGCTGCTCCAGAGAGGCGTACATCTCGGCGACCTCTTCGGCGAGGGCCGCGATGTGCTCGTCAGTGGCGCGCTCGGCTGCAAGTGCGGCGAGGTCCGCTTCCAGCACAAGGCGTGCCTCGAACATCTGCCAGGGCAGGAAGCCGTGCAGCGCTCCCAGGACATTGAGTGAGTTGCGGTCCAGGGCTGGAGGGCCGTCGGAGACGAAGGTGCCGGCGCCGTGCCGCGACTTCAACACACCCATAGCCGATAGAAATCCGATGCCGGCACGGAGCGAAGAGCGGGAGATATCCAGCTTCTTCGCCAGTTCGCGCTCAGGCGGCAGGCGATCGCCGGGGCGCAGCTCGCCACGCGCGATCAGGGAACGGACGTGCTCCACCACCTGCATGGTGAGCTGCGAGTGTGGTTTCGCCGCAGTGCGGTTGTTGGATGTCTTCGTCGGCATGGTTCTATTCAAGTCCTTGCGGTCGATCGAAGCATACCACTTTGGTCCGGGGAATGGTCGAACTGGTTCAACCTATTCGGTGGCTTCGAGCGGGCGTCCCATCCGAGGCACCAGCAGATGAATGATCACGAGGGCCAGAAGGTACACAGTGCCGGCCATGGTGAAGATTAGCGTCGGGTGCAGCGAGAGGTTCTTCTTGACCACAGCGGTAAAGACGGCGCCGCCCAGTGCGCCCATCGCGCCTCCGAAGCCGACGACGGTCGAGATAGCGCTCGAAGGGAACATGTCGCCGGTGGTGGAGAAGAGATTGGCGGACCAGCCCTGGTGCGCAGCCGCAGCCAGAGCGAAGAGCGCAGTGGCCGGCCATGGATTGTTGGCGAACAGTGAGCCGGCGTGTGGCACAAAGACGATCGGAATGACGGAGATGGCCATGGAGAGCATGGCCGTCTTTCGGCCGGCGTTGATGGAGAACCCGCGCTTCATCAGAATGCCCGAGAGCGCACCGCCAAAGATGGAGCCCACCGACGAGAACAGATAGACCGTGACCAGGAACCAGTACTGCGCGCGCAGATCGAGCCCATAGTTCCGGTTGAGGAACTGCGGCAGATAGAAGAGATAGAACCACCAGACGCCATCGGTAAGTCCCTTACCGAGAGCAAAGGCCCAGGCGCGCCGCGTGAACAGAATAGAGAGGAAGCCCTGCTTCTCCGCGGGCAGTGCAACATACTGCTGCGTCAGCGTGTCCTGCGAAGGTCGCAGGCGGCCATAGGGGAACAGCAGCCACAGTACAAGCCAGCCCACGCCCATGGATCCGGTAGCGACGAAGGCATAGCGCCAGCCAAAACGCGCGGTCACAGCAGAGACCAACAGCGGGGCAACCAGGGAGGAGAAGTTAGTGCCGGAGTTAAAGATGCCCGTTGCCAGAGCGCGCTCTTCCGAGGGGAACCACTCGGAGGTGGCCTTAATGGCCGCAGGGAAGTTACCGGCTTCGCCCAGACCCAGGCAGACGCGCGCAATGTAGAAACCAACGACCGAGGTCACCAGGGAGTGGCTCATCGAGGCCAGACCCCATACGGCAATCGCTATGGCGTAGCCGGCCTTGGTGCCGAGCCGGTCCACAACGCGTCCGGAGATCAGCAGGCCGATGCCGTAGGCGATCTGAAAGAAGATGACGACATTGCCGAAGTTGTTGTCGAAGACGGGCTGATGGAACTTATCGGCCGCGGGGTTCCAACCCATGAAGGAGACACCGTGCAGGACGGGTTCAATCAACGAAAAGACCGAACGGTCCATGTAGTTGATTGTGGTCGCAAGGAAGAGAAGGAAGCAGACAACCCAACGAAGGTTGGACGAGTTCGATGGGCGAGTCACGGCAGCCATGCGATGGTCTCCAAGAGGATTTTTGGTCAGACCAGTATGGCCCTCCGGTCAGAGCATAGTTGACGGGGATGAGGGGTGGCAAGGAGTTTGGAGCCCGTTTTACGGAAATCGTTCGAAGTTACAACGAAATCTAAGACGGAAGTCGCTGGAAACAGACGGGATTCCCTGAAGTCGACAGTGGGAGGTAGAGCATTTTTCCTGTAGGTGTAGCGCAGGGCCGGTGTATCTAGAGCATTTCTCCTAATACAGTAGCTTTGGAAAAATCTGCGAATGCCGTTTTCTTCGCGGAAAAGGGCACCAACAGCCAAAACTCCGCTCTACTCCATTAGGAGAAATGCTCTAATGGGCGTTTTCTGCAATGAAAACGCCGCTGCACGCTCCTCCCGGGATACCCAGCAACAGGAACAATGCTCTAGAGTCTAGGGATGTTCGCGTAGAGAATCGAACCGAAAAAGGATGAGGTTTAGGGATGGGTGGAGAGGTTGTAGTGAGCAAGGCTGTCTTCGGCACGTTGCCGGACGGATCACAGGTAGAGATCTTCACGCTGAAGAGCGAGCAGGTTGAGGCTCGTGTGATGAGCTGGGGCGGCCGCCTGGTCAGCGTGAAGACGAAGGACCGTAATGGCGAGATGGCTCACATCTCGTTGGGCTACGACACGCTGGAAGAGTGGCTGCACGATACGGCGTTCTTCGGCGCTACGGTTGGACGGGTCGCGAACCGCATCGCCGGCGGCCGGTTTAATCTCGACGGTCAGACATTCCAGATTCCCCAGAACAACGGGCAGAATGCACTCCATGGTGGACCGCAGGGCTTCGACAAGAAGCTGTGGACGGCGAAGGAGGTGCCGCATGGCGTTGAGCTCTCGCTGGTCTCGGCGGATGGCGACATGGGCTTTCCGGGGACGATGACGGTCACGGTGACTTACACCCTGAAGGGAAGCGATCTGCATATCCACTATCGCGCGACCAGCGATAAGACGACCGTGGTCAATCTCACCAATCACGCTTACTGGAATCTGCGTGGCGACGACCGCGGCGACATTACCAACACACGCATCGTCATCAACGCGGATGCGTTTGTACCGACGGATGCGACGTCGATTCCGACGGGCGAACTGGCTCCGGTCGAAGGAACACCAATGGACTTCCGCACCGAGTATGCAATTGCAGACCGCGCCGATGCGGAGTTCGAACAGTTGAAGTTTGCTAAGGGTTACGACCATACCTGGGTGCTGAACGGAACTCCGGGGACGATGCGCGTGGCGGCACAGGCACACGAGCCCGAGAGCGGACGCACGCTCACTGTGACGACGACACAGCCGGGAGTCCAGTTCTATTCGGGCAACAATCTTAAGGGTGTGCTGGTCGGCCGCTTCGGCAAGGTCTATACCTTCCGGACCGGCTTCTGCTTTGAGACACAGCACTTTCCCGATTCGCCAAACCATGCCCACTTCCCATCGGTCGTGCTTCGGTCGGGAGAGGTCTTCGAGTCGGAGACGGTGTATGGGTTTGGGGTGAAGAGTTAAAAGTTGAAAGTTAAAAGTTAAAGCGTTAAGACCGTGCTAACCGAAAGCGCGTAGCTCGCGCGGATTGTCATCCTGAGCCGCAGGCGAAGGACCTGTTTCATCCACTCCTTTGTCGCCGCGAAGCGGCGACAAAGGGGTATCGCGCTACGCGCGATTGTCTTGCTTAAGCGCACGGCTTCAGCCGTGCGAACACATGCTGCGCAAAGCAAGCGGCTTTAGCCGCTGAGGGCTGTCTGTCGGAGAAGCAGACGCTACAAATGACAAACAGGAAATGTGCGGCGAGATGTAGTACTTCGAGGGTGGATGGATCTGACCTCAGCGGCTAAAGCCGCCGTCTCTATGGCTTCGTACGGGACGGCTGAAGCCGTCCCCTTAAGCAAGGCATTCGCACCTGCGGTGCGAAAGGATGTGCGCGTCGCGCACCCAGTTGATCAGTGCAATAAAGCAAGGAGCGCGCTTCGCTACAAAGCAAGGAACCTGATTCGCAACGAAATGACAAACAAAATGTCTGTCTGCTCTAAATCGCCAACTGCTGCGTTACCTTCCCCATCTCTTTCCACGGATCACGCTTAAGCCGCGGCTTCCATGTCTCAAAGTCGACAACCGTAAAGACAGGTCTCTCAGGAAGTTTGAGATCAGTCCATGGAAGCGGGAGAGAGACATGCGCCCCCTCGCGGGCGCGTGGGCTGAACGGAGCCACCGCCGTGGCTCCTCGTTCATTGCGGAGATAGTCCAGGAAGATACGGTTCGCGCGTGCCGCCTTGCTCATCTTGCTGAGATAGAGCCGCGGATTGTCGCGCTCCATCTGCAGCACGAACTCATGCGCCCACTCTTTCACCGCCGCATACTCGTGTTTCGGCTTGATGGGAATGACGACATGCAGCCCTTTACCTCCCGTGGTCTTGAGAAAGGAGGTAAGGCCAAGCTTCTTCAGGCGATCGCGTACGTCTGCGGCAGCATCGCAAAGCGTGCTCCATGAGATTGCCGTGTCGGGATCGAGATCGATGACGATGCGGTCGGGCCGTTCCAGATCGTCGTTCTGTGATCCCCAGGGATGGACCTCGAGCACTCCCATCTGTGCCAGGCCGGCGAGTGCCTCCGGTGTGGAGAGGGTGATGTACTGTTCGATCTTGCCGGTCTTTTTATCAGGTACAGGAGTTCCCGTAATTCCTGGAGGCAGCGTGTGATTCACATGCTTCTGGAAGAAGCAAGGTTTGCCGGAGCCTTCAGGGCATCGCACCAGCGATAGCGGGCGATTGGTGATGTGGGGCAGCATGTACGGTGCGATCGCCCAGTAGTAGTTAGCGAGCTGCTGTTTGGTGAGGTGGCTGGCGGCGTCGAGAATCTTATCGGGATGCGTCAGGCGGACAGGCGCGGAGTCTTCGGTTGTCTTCTTCTTCGTCGCCACTCGGGCTGCAATGGAACTTTGCGTCGTGGGTTTTATAGCTGCTTGTGTCATCGGCATCCTCCCTCTCTCCTGCTTCGCGGAGGGAGCGACCGTTGGCTCTTCGCGGCGCACCTCTTCCGCAGGTTTGTCTTCGCGAAGGCCCTGGAAGGCGGCCTGTCGTATGAGATTGTCGGCGGTCCAGGTAGTGAAGGTGACCTGAGCGACGAGCTCGGGCTTTACCCAGAGCACGCCCTTCTGGGCTTCGCTTGGGACCCGCTGGAAAGCAGGCTTCGCCTGTCGCAACGCATTTAGCTTGTCGCGCAACATCGCATGAGTCTTGGCATCGAAGCCTGTGCCGGTGCGGCCTGCATAGATAAGCTGCTTCTGGTCGTTGTAATAACCAAGTAAGAGTGCACCTACGCCGTGAATGGCATTGGAGGGGAGCGTGAAGCCTCCGACGACAAACTCCTGCTGGCGAATACACTTCAGCTTCAGCCACTCCGGCGAGCGTGTCGCGCGATGGGGTGCATCGCCGCGTTTGGCGACGATGCCTTCAGCATGGAGGCTGCAGGCGTTCTGAAAGATGGCATTCGCGTCGCCCTGCAGATGCTGCGAGATCTGGATCTGTGGATGGTCCAGCTGCGTCAGCAGCTTCTCGACTATGGCCTTGCGTTCGAGCAGTGGCAGCTCGCGCAGGTTGTGACCGTCGAGATGCAGCAGGTCGAAGACGAAGTAGGTGAGCGGCCGTCGCTCGCCATGCTCGAAGGAAGCCTGCAGATCGGCAAAGCTGGTGGTGCCGTCCGGACGTACAGCACAGAGCTCTCCATCGAGAATGGCGGTGGTGACTGGAAGCTTGGCCAGAGCGGTGGCGACAGGACGCATGCGATGTGTCCAGTCGAGTCCGCGCCGGGTGAATAGCTTTACCTTGCCGTGGTCGATGTGGGCCTGGATGCGATAACCGTCGAGTTTGAGCTCATGAATCCAGTTGGCGCCGGTTGGCGGAGTGAAAGCTTCTATGGCGAGCTGCGGCTTCAAAAAATCGGGAAGCTCCTCCTTGGGAAGCTTCCCGAGTGAGACTGCGCTTTTTGCGGCCTTGCCGGGTGGTTTGGGACTGCGAGGAGCCTCCTCAGGCGCCTTCGAGGGCTGCTTGTGCCAGGGCTGGTCGCTGGTGCTGGTCTCCTTGCTGTTCCAGACATGATCTTCGGCGGCGGCGATCTGTTCGAGGGAGCGGCCCGTAACCACCGAGTCCGGCTCAGCTTCAGTTACCGGCGGATCGTCCGGCCCGCGCTCGAAGTCGTCGTGTTCCTTGATGAGCAGCCAGTTGGGCTTGGCGCCAGGTTTGGTGTCGCCGGCGAACCGTCCGCCCTTCATACGGATCAACGCCCACTTTCCCTTCAACTTTTCGCCATGCAGGATGAACTTCAGCGACCCGCTCTTCAGGCCTTCATCGAAACTATGCCCCGGCTGCGGCTCCCAGGTGCCGTGGTCCCATACCATGACGGTGCCTCCGCCGTACTGCCCCTTGGGGATGATGCCCTCGAAGCCTCCGTACTCCATGGGGTGGTCCTCGACTTCGACGGCAAGGCGCTTGTCGGCGACGACATAGCTTGGCCCTTTGGCAACGGCCCAGCTCTTCAGCACGCCGTTCCAGCCGAGTCTGAAGTCATAGTGCAGGCGGGTGGCGGCGTGCTTCTGAATGACGAACGGCAGCTCGCTGGGCTTGGCGGTTTTGTGGCCGCCGGCAGGCTCGTCGGTGACACCGAAGTCGCGCATGGAGCGATACTTCGCAAGCTGCTCGTCGACTACCGAAGAGGCCGTTGGCATACGCTTCGCCGTGGCCTTGGCGGTAGTTTTGCGTGTTCTGGATTGCTTCGCTGCTTTTTTCGTGGCCATGTTGGAATCAGATGCCGCGGTGGGGATGAGGGTAACAGCCCTTTGGATGAGAAAACAGTTTGCCCCTTCTCCGGAGGACGATATGGTGGGTGTCATACCAAACTCCCTCGGAGGCAGAACCTTGTCGCTGCGCATTGAAGGCATCTCCAAGACATATGGAAACGGCGTGCAGGCTCTCAAGAGTCTGAGCCTGACGATCGGAAACAATATGTTCGGCCTGCTGGGGCCGAACGGCGCGGGGAAGTCGACCCTCATGCGTACCATCGCGACGTTGCAGGATCCCGACGAAGGTGCGATCTGGCTGGATGAGCTAAATGTAGTGCAGAACAAGGATGCAGTACGCCGGGTGCTTGGCTATCTGCCGCAGGAGTTTGGTGTCTACCCGAAGATGAGCGCCCTGGACATGCTGCATCACCTGGCGGTGATGAAGGGAATTACCAACGCCGGAGAGCGAAAGGACCAGGTAGAGGCGCTGCTGAAGCAGACCAACCTGTGGGATGTAAGGAAGAAGGCGCTCAGCGGATACTCCGGCGGTATGAAGCAGCGGTTCGGTATCGCGCAGGCGCTGTTAGGTAAGCCGCGGCTGATCATCGTGGACGAGCCGACCGCCGGTCTCGATCCGGCGGAGCGCAACCGCTTTCTCAATCTGCTTAGCTCCATCGGCCAGAACACGGTAGTGATTCTGTCGACGCACATTGTGGACGACGTGAAGGAGCTCTGCCCGCGTATGGCGATCATCGCCGGAGGGCAAGTGCTTCTGGAGGGTTCGCCGAACGAGGCGCTGGAAGTGCTGAGAGGCCGTATCTACAGCCATCTGGTAGGAAGCGAAGAGGAGATGAACGAGGTGCAGGCGCACTTCGACGTGATCTCCACGCAGATGACCGCCGGCCTTCATCAGGTGCGTGTCTATGCGGAGTCGGCGCCGGGGGATGGGTTCACGCCGGTTGAGAGCGATCTTGAGGACGTGTACTTCCTCAATCTGAAGCGCCACCAGAAGGTTGTCTAACCGGGAGAGATGACGATGAGTCTGTTTCTGAGTTTCCTCTCGTTTGAGCTGAAGCTGCGGCTGAAGAGTATTTCCACGTACGTCTACTTCGTTGTCTTCGGCCTGATTGCGTTTCTGTCGATCGCGGCCCCGGACTCGTTCGGCTTTGTCGGTGCCGGTAAGGTCATGCTGAACGGTCCTTATGCCTGCCTGCGCATGATGCTGAACCTGTCGTTCTTTGGCGTGCTGCTGATGGCGGGTATCTTCGGTCCATCGATTCTGCGCGACTTTCAGCAGAACACCTATCAGTTGCTCTTTACCAAGCCGATCTCAAAGTTTGCGTATCTGGGCGGCCGCTGGCTGGGCTCGATGTTGACGACGATCGGCATCTTCTTCGGCCTGGTCGTGGGCGAGGTGCTGGGCTCATTCGCGTGGTGGACAGACACGACGCGTGTCTTGCCGGTGAATGGCCATCTGCTGCTGGTGTACCTGAAGCTCTTTATTGACTATCCGGTGATTCAGGTCCTCTTTATCGGGAGCCTGTTCTTCCTCATCGCGGCGCTCACCCGGAATATCGTGGTCGTCTACCTGCAGGGTGTAGCCCTCTTTGCGGTCTATCTCATCCTGCTGGTTGCCGTGCAGTCGACGCGCAGCCTCGACCTGAACCGGCCCGGCATCTTCGATCCGGTCGGGTTTATCACCATTCGCGCGATTGCACGTTACTGGACGGTGGTTGAGCAGAACACCCTTATTCCCACCTGGAGCGGGGTCTTCCTGTGGAACCGGTTACTGTACACCGGTGTTGGCTTGCTCTGCGTGGCCGCGTCCTATCTGTTCTTCCCGATGCGAGCCGAGGGCCTTGGCGTAAAGGGGCGGAAAAAGAAGCAGAAAGACGACGAAGAAGAGCTGGAAGGTCCGCCGCGGCCGAGGTTCCATATCGTTCTGCCGAAGGTGCAGCAGATTTTCGGCGTCGCGACCAGCGTGGCGCAGGTGGTCAGCCTGACGCGCATCCGCATGAAGAACATCTTCAAGGAGATTCCATTCTGGGGAATCACCGTGGTGATGATCATCAATACGATGGCGAACAGCCACTTCGCCGGCAAGATCGACGATGCCGATGTGTGGCCGGTGACAGCCCTGATGCTGCAGGTGGTCGAGGGCAGTTCATTGCTCTTCCTGTTTATCGTGGCGACCATGTATGCCGGGGAACTGGTGTGGCGCGAGCGGGATACACACTTCCAGCAGATTCACGATGCTCTTCCAACGCATGAGTGGCTGGATTGGGGGAGTCGCTTCTTTGCCATGTGCAGCGTTCAAGTCGTGCTGCTGTTTGTGGTGATGCTTTGTGGTATCTCCAGCCAGATCATCGCGGGCTATTACAACTTTGAGATTGTGCAATATCTACAGGAGCTGTTTATCGTCACTTTTCCCACGGTGGCGCAGTTCTGCCTGTTTGCTCTGCTGGTGCAGAGCCTGGTCAGCAACAAGTATCTCGGCCACGCCATCATCATCGCATTCGCCATCGTACCGAGCTTCATTCAGGGAGGGGGATGGGAAGATCGTCTCTATCTGTTCAACTTCACGACCTCCTATACATACTCCGACATGAACGGCTACGGCCACTTCAAGGCCGGTCTCTTCTGGTCCCTGGCGTACTGGATCTTCTGGACGTTGTTACTGGTCGCAATTGCGATGATGGTTGGGCAGCGTGGTACAGATACCGCGTGGAAACAGAGATTGCAAAATGCGAAGCAGCGCAGGGGCCTTGCTCCATATGCCATTGTCTTTGCCGCGCTTACGGCGGCCAGTGGTGTCTGGTACTTCTACAACACGCATGTACTGAACTGGTATCACACGTCAAAGATGGACCGCCATCTTCAGGCTGAGTACGAGAAACAGTACAAGAAGTATCAGAAGCTGCCGCAACCAAAGATCGTAGCGGTGGATACGAAGGTCGATATCTTTCCCCAGACGCGTACGTTTGATGCGTGGGGGACATTCTGGCTGAAGAACAAGACGGATGCGCCGATTGGCGAGGTCCATCTGACCGACGGGGGGCAGAGCTTTTATGCGGCGAGTTTCGATCGCCTCAGTTCGCTCGCATTGGAAGACAAGAAGCTGGGCTATCGCATCTATAAACTTGCTCAGCCCCTGAAGCCGGGTGAGACGATGCGCATGTTTTTCCATGTGGGCTATGCCTCGCATGGTTTCCGCAATAACGGCGAGGTTGCACAGCTTGCCTATAACGGTACGTTCTTCGATTCAAGCTACATGCCAGGCATCGGTTACAACCGAGGGGCCGAGATTTCAAACCCGGTCTATCGCCGGGAGGAGAAGCTGGGGCCGTTTGAAGAGCTGGCTCCGCGCGGTGATGCCTACTACACCAACGTCAACTTGTTTACGCCTGACTCGGACTGGATCAAGTACCACACCATCGTGAGCACGAGCGGCGACCAGACGGCGATCTCGCCGGGATATCTGCAACGGAAGTGGACACAGGGGGGCCGTAACTATTTTGAGTACTCCATGGGAGACACGGAGACACTGGACTTTTATGACTACAACTCCGGTCGCTATGAGCTGAGGTCGGAGCCGTACAACGATGTGAATGTCGAGGTCTACTACGACAAGAAACATCCTTACGATGTGGACGATATGATCGCGGCATCGAAGGCCGGCCTGGATTACTACGGTAAGAGCTTCGGTCCGTTCCAGTTCAAGCAGTACCGCGTCATCGAGTTTCCCCGCTATCGCAACTTTGCGCAGTCGTTTCCAAATACGATTCCGTTCTCCGAGGGGATCGGATTTATCGGCCGGGTCGAGAAGCCAGATGATATCGACTTCACCTACTTCGTCACGGCGCATGAGCTTGGGCACCAGTGGTGGGCCCACCAGTTGATCGGCGCGCAGGTGAAGGGTTCGAACATGATGTCGGAGAGCCTGGCGGAGTACTCTGCGCTACGCGTCATGGAGAAAAAGTACGGCACGAAGAACATGCGTAAGTTCCTGCGTCATGAACTTGACGGCTACCTCCGTGGACGTGCCGGAGAGGTGCGGCATGAACCGCCTATCACCCTGGTGGAGAACGAGCCGTATGTCTGGTATCAGAAAGGCTCACTGGTCTTCTATGCGCTGAGCGACTACATCGGAGAAGACACGCTGAACTCCGCATTGAAGAGCCTGCTCGACAAGTGGAGGTTCAAAGGACCGCCTTATCCGGACACACGCGATCTGGTGGCGGCACTCCGCGAGAAGACTCCCGCCGACCTGCAGTATCTGGTGACCGATATGTTTGAAAAGATCACGCTTTACGACAACAAGGTCGAGAGAGCGACCGTGACCGAGACGCCCGATCACAAGTGGAAGGTGCACGTAGTAGTCAGCGCGAAGAAGATGTATGCCGACGGTGACGGCAAGGAAACGCCACAGCCGCTGCACGATCTGATCGAAGTCGGCGTGATGTCTGGAGTGAAAGATAAGGAAGAGCCGATCGAGGTGAAGAAGATCTGGCTAACACAGGAGAAGACCCCGGTGGACTTCGTCGTCGACAAGCGCCCGAACCGCGCAGGTATCGATCCATCTAGCAAACTGATAGACCGCAATCCGGAAGATAACCTGATGGACGTGGAGACGAAGTAGAGGCATCGCAAGCACATGTTCTGGACTGTTAGCGTCCTCAGGCGCGAGAGGGCATTCTCTCTACGGCACCGTGCACTTGGACTGCGCGGTGCACACCACCGGCAACTGACAGAGCTTTCCTGTGAAGTGATCCAGCCGGTTGAGCTTGATCGCCCCTTGCAGGAAGCCGGTGTTGGTGCATGCAGCTCCCGCTGCCACATCACGGCAGGCGCGGGTAGTGTACTTGTCGACCAGAGCCATGTCTGGAGCACTCAGGGTTGTTTCGTAATCTTCGATGGAGTTCAACAGCTCCGCAGGCGCCATCAGATCAAGGCGCTTCACCGGGCACTGTTGTTGCAGCAGATCATGAAAGTTCTTCCAAGCCTGCCTGGGTGTTGCATCAGGTGCGGCCAGAGCGGTAGCGGTCAGCAGGAGGGGCAGGAGCTTCTTCATCACCGGGGACTTTATTCAATCATTCCATTCTTCAATGATCAATCTGCTCAGGCTGACTTCTTCTTCGCACCCTTCTTCGCCACGGCCTTGGTCTCTTTCACGATCTCCATGCCATGCTTCGCATCGGACGCGGTCGCCTTCGCCGCGGGCTTCTTGCGGCCTGCCGCTGCAGGGGCTGCTTCCTGCTTGTTGCCGTGAACCGAGGCGCGCAACGCATCCATCAGGTTGATGACCTTGGCCATCGGCCGGTGTTCCTCTTCGACCGGCAGCGGCTGGTGGTCGACCTTGGCCTGCACCATGGCGCGCAACGCCGCTTCATACTCATCGTGCCACTTGGACGGATCGAACTTCTGCGCCTTGCGCTTGATTAGTTCCTGGGCGAGGTCGAGCTGGTCCTTTTCGACGGTGACGTCTTTGATCTCGCTGAAGTATTCCTTCGCATCACGCAGCTCTTCCTGGTAACGCATGGTGTAGGCCATCAGACCCTTGAGCTCTTTGTCCGCAGGTGCGGCAATGGCGACCAGATGCTCGCGGCCACCGAAGGCGATCTTGCCGATGCCGGCCTTCTTCATGCCGCGCAACGCTTCGCGGATGGTGGCGAAGGCTTCTGTCTGCGCGGTGTTTTCCGGGGCCACGAAGTAAGGCTTCTCAAAGAAGGCGGGGTCCAGCTCTTCGAGCGCGATGAACTGTTCCAGCGCGATCGTATTGCGCGAGGGAATGCGGATATTGGCGATCTCCTCCGGCTCGATCTGAATGTATTCGCCTTTGCGGAACTCGTAGCCCTTCACGATGTCGGACTTCTCAACCGTGGAGGCCGGCGTCGACTCGTTTGCCTCAGAAGCGCTGACCTTCTGGTACTTCACCCGTTCGCCGGTGGAACGGCTGATCTGATGAAAACGGATCTCGGACTTGGATTCCGTAGCGACAAAGAGTTTGACAGCGAATGAGACCAGGGAGATTTGAATGTGACCGGACCAGTAAGGACGAGCAGCCATGACGAGCCTTCCTCCAACAACGGCGTGAGAAGCCATTGTAGGCAGGAATGGATGCCTTTTTGCGGTTTTTCTTGGGTTTTCGACGAAATTCGGCGGAGTTTCGCCAGTCCTTCGCCACAAAGATTACCAGTTAGTTCATAGTGTTGGGGAGTGGTTAACCCCTCCTGGACGGCTCCCTGCGTCCTATCGTGGAGGGGCTGAGTTCACAGTGAACCGGTTCTCGATCGTCAGCTTGAGAACGCTTGCGTCGCTCATGATTTGCTTGCGATGCTTTATGCTGCAAACCCTCCTCTTGCCCCTGCCGACCACACGGCGTATTCACCCAACCATCATTAGGGCGTATGTCCCACCGGCCGGCACAATGCGCTGCATAGAATGCAGATGTGCTTATGCCGCTGCATGAGCCGCGATCTTTCTTTCGGAGATGTGTGGATGCTGGTCTCTCGTGCCGGACGTCTGGTTCTGCTCGTTGTCATGCTGTTGGCTGTAAGTCACGTCTGGCCGCAGGCCTCGACGAACCTCGCGAAAGAAGGCTGGTATGCCGATCCTGAGATTCGTATTTTTGCCGGGCAGTACTGGATCTATCCCACATCTTCAGATCCCAATCTGAAGCCGCGTGATGAGGCGAGCTTTAACTCGCAACAACAGAAGCTGCGGAAGGGACCGGTGGTGCACCCACAGTATCGTGCGCAGACTTCGCTGGATGCCTTCTCGTCGCCCGACCTGGTGCATTGGACGAAGCACACCGGTGTGCTGGATGCCCAGAATATTCCGTGGGCGGCTTATTCCATCTGGGCGCCGACCGCAATTCATCTGGATGGAAAGTACTATCTGTTCTTCGCCGCGAACGACATTCAGAAGGATGGCCGCGGAACTCCGGGCGGCATTGGTGTTGCCGTCAGCAATCACCCGGAGGGGCCGTTTGTCGATTTGCTTGGGAAGCCGCTGATCGGTGAGTTCCAGAATGGCGCACAGCCGATCGATCCGTTTGTCTACCAGGACGACGATGGATCGGTGTACCTGTACTACGGCGGGCAGGGCCATTGCAATGTGGCGCGTCTCTCGCGTGATCTCAAGCGTGTGATTCCGATGAAGGATGGAACGATGTTTAAGGAGATTACGCCGGAGCACTACGTCGAGGGACCGTTCGTGATCAAGCGCAACGGCGAGTATTACTTCATGTGGTCTGAGGGCGACTGGGGCAACTCCACCTACGGCGTCGCGTATGCAAAGAGCAAAAGTCCTACGGGACCATTCGAGCGCGCGGGCAAGATTCTGCAGACCGATCCGAAGATCGCGACTGGACCGGGGCATCACTCGGTGCTGCAGCTCCCGGGGAAGGACGAGTGGTTCATCGTCTATCACCGGCATCCGCTGGGTACGACTGACGCCAATCAGCGCGTGATGGCGATCGATGCGATGCATTTCGATGCGGAGGGGAACATCGTTCCGGTGCAGATGACGGTCGAGGGCGTAAGTGAAGTCCCGCTCAAACATGTAATGAAGTAATCTTCGCGGGATTGTGTCGATCTCTTCGAGCTAGAGCATTTCTCCTGTCGGTGTAGTGTAGGGATTCGTTATCTATGGGCGTTTTCCATAATGAAAACGCCGCTGCACTCCACTTCCGGGCTACCCAGCAACAGGAGAAATGCTCTAGCCCATGCACCGGGTGCCCCATGTCCCCTTAGGGACGTGGGCCCGGCTCTCCTGTCCCAGGCGGGTCAATTCTTACTGCACACTGAAGAATGAGTTTCACGAAACTTCGGCGGATCTTCGTTTCTATATGACGAGAATTCTGTTTGCCAGAATCGGAGAATCGATGATTGGGAGAAAGAAAGGCCGGGCCCATGTCCCCGAGGGACACCACCCCAACGAACAAGTTCGTTGGGGACCCCGGACATGGGGCACCGGTGCATGGGCTCCATCGACCTTTCGGCACATCAGGTAGAAACAGAAGAGGCGGCCATCAGGCCGCCTCTCTCTTGCTTGCATCAGAAGTTGTTTAGACCGAAGCTGCTTCGCTGGCCTTCACATTCACCGGCGTGAGCCAGTTGTAGCGATCGGGCTGCAGGCCGTTGACCAGCGCGAAGAACTCGTCGTGAATGGCGGTGGTGATGGGGCCCATCTTGCCGTCGGCGATCATGATCTGGTCGACTGAGCGCAGGTGGGTGACTTCAGCAGCTGTGCCGGTGAAGAAGGCCTCATCTGCGATATAGATCAGCTCGCGGGGCAGCGACTGTTCCACCACCGGAATGCCCAGGTGCTTGGCAATCGTCATGATGGAGTCGCGGGTGATGCCCGACAGCACCGAGTTCGCTAGCGGCGAGGTGTAGATGACGCCGTTGCGGATGAGGAAGAGGTTCTCGCCCGAGCCCTCGGAGAGGTAGCCGTTGCGGTCCAGCGCGATGCCTTCCACGTAGCCGTTGGCCTTGGCCTCCATGTTGATGAGCTGCGAGTTCATGTAGTTGGCGCCGGCCTTGGCCAGCGATGGCATCGTGTTGGGCGCCAGGCGCGACCAGGAGGAGATACAGACATCGGCGCCTTCGCTGGCGGTGATGTACTTGCCCCAGGGGAAATTGGCGATATAGATCTCGACCGGCGACTTGGTGGGGTTGACGCCAATCTCGCCGTAGCCGCGGAAGGCGATCGGACGGATGTAGCAGGGAGCAACGCCGTTGGCCTCTACGACATCAACAACAGCGGCGCATAGCTGGTCGACAGTGTAGGGCAGCGGCATGCGATAGATCTTGGCCGAGTCGATCAGGCGCTGCATGTGCTCCGGCAGGCGGAAGACGCCGGCGGAGCTGCCCTGGGTGTAGGCGCGGATCCCCTCGAATACGGAAGAGCCATAGTGCACCACGTGAGACATGACGTGGATGGTGGCTTTCTCCCAGGGGATGAGCTGTCCGTTGTGCCAGATGTTCTGGGTGGGCGTAATTGGCATGGTACGTCGCTCCAAGCCTCGCGGTTGCGAGGTAAGGGTTAGATTATAGCCCGCAAAAGTGGCGTTTTTCGCGCGTTTTCCCGTTTCGTCCGGGATTCAATACAATCTCCGCACGGAGCCGGCAGGTATGGAGACGGTCATGAAAAAGCAACTGACACGATGGCTGGTAGTGATAGCGATGGCGGCGGCAGCCCGGTGCGAGGCGACGCAAATCCAACTTCCGGTGTGCAAGAACGCCTTCACGGAGCCGGATGAGCAGAAGCAGGGAGAGCAGGTCGCGGCGAAGGTCTACGACGCAATGCCGGTTCTGAAGGATTCCGACCCGGTCGCGGTCTACGTACGCCAATTAGGAGAGAAGCTGGTGAACTACGCTCCCGGATACCCCTGGAGGTACAACTTCCACGTCGTCGCCAGCGATGAGATCAATGCGTTTGCGTTGCCTGGAGGTTCGGTCTTTGTGAACCTGGCGACGATTCAGGCCGCCGAGAGCGAGGCGCAGCTGGCGGGCGTGATGGGCCATGAACTCTCCCATGTGGTCATGCGCCACTCCACCTGCAACATCACCAAGCAGCAGAAGCGGAGCATCTGGTACGGCCTGGGGCAGATCGCCGCGGCGGCAACCATTGGAGGTTCTCTCGGAGATCTGGCTGCGCAGGGGATTGGCACGGCGGCGGGGCTGGACTTCCTGCGCATGGGGCGCGATGCCGAAAAGCAGGCTGACCTGATGGGCACGCATATTCTGTACGACGCGGGATACGATCCGCGCGGCATGCCGCAGTTCTTTGAGATTATCCAGGCGAAGTATGGCGAGGGCGGGGCTCAGTTTCTGAGCGATCACCCCAATCCCGGCAACCGGACCGAGTATGTGAGCGCTGAGATTGCGACTCTTCCGCCCCGGGATAAGCAGGTGCGTACCACCGATGCGTTCCGCAGGATGCACGACATCGCCATGAAGGAGAGGGCATTGAAGGCGGAAGAGGTGAAGGCGGGCGCCTGGAAGAAATCAGGGGAGTACGAGAAGGCGCCCAAAATGGACTAATGTCGCGGGCGAATTCTGCCGCCGGTATTTTCAGCATACAAAGGTTGCACCATAAGCGGTGCAACCTTAACTTTTATAAGTTGTTGAATACAGGAGGGTAGTAAATGGTTTTCAACATCAAGACTCAATTTTCAACAGCGTTAAGCTTGCTTTCCGTTCATCAACGGGTTACATTCAAAAACGTTGCAGCGAACAGCTAGCAACGCTGAGGTTGAAAACGCGAGCCTGAAGGTAAGGCCGCCCTGGTGAAAACTGGGAGAATCTGGAAGATCAGATACTTCGACCCGCAGTCCAAGCGTTTGTATTTGGGACAGAGCGATGGGTAAATGCCCCGCCCCCAGTCAAACCCAAGCCACTGCAAATTGAAATCAAAAGGGCCCTAGAGGCCGCGGTCGCCTGTCGACTGAAGCGATATTTGAGTTTCTGTGCTGTGATGACGCCACTCTAAGTGGATACGTCAAACTCTAAGTAGTACGAGTTGCTCTCTTGAGATTGCAAGATCTGTGCCCGCGGGGCTCGATCGGCCAAACGGACCGACAGCAGATAAGGCAAGAAGAGAAAAGCAACGAAAGAGGTTGACAAGCGAGCGAAAGTTCGATACCTTAGAAAAGTTGGCGCAAGTCGAAAGCGACGACGAAGCGAACCGGCGGTTGAGATCAAGGATCGAAGCCAGCGGGTAAGTGGAAGTCGTACCACCCGGACAAAAACAGCGCACCAAGTTCGAGGACACATGGCAGCATTATGCGCCTGAGTCCTTGATCCAAACGGCCCGCCAAGGCGGTTGTCCGTTACGGATCTTTGACAACATAGTTGAACGTGCCAGTCGTGAGAAGATGCAAGCTTTGGCTTGGTCAATCTCACAAGGTAATGGCCCACCAGGTTTTCGAGCCTTGGTGGGCGGGCAGGATCCACGGACCTCCGTCCTGTGGACTGCCAACAGGTTTCAAACGAGAGTTTGATCCTGGCTCAGAATCAACGCTGGCGGCGTGCCTAACACATGCAAGTCGCACGAGAAAGGGTAGCAATACCTGAGTAAAGTGGCGTACGGGTGAGTAACACGTGACTAACCTACCTCCGAGTGGGGAATAACTTCGGGAAACCGAGGCTAATACCGCATAACACTTACGAGTCAAAGCAGTAATGCGCTTGGAGAGGGGGTCGCGGCAGATTAGCTAGTTGGCGGGGTAATGGCCCACCAAGGCGATGATCTGTATCCGGCCTGAGAGGGCGCACGGACACACTGGAACTGAAACACGGTCCAGACTCCTACGGGAGGCAGCAGTGGGGAATTTTGCGCAATGGGGGAAACCCTGACGCAGCAACGCCGCGTGGAGGATGAAGTCTCTTGGGACGTAAACTCCTTTCGATCGGGACGATTATGACGGTACCGGAAGAAGAAGCCCCGGCTAACTTCGTGCCAGCAGCCGCGGTAATACGAGGGGGGCAAGCGTTGTTCGGAATTATTGGGCGTAAAGGGCGCGTAGGCGGTTTGGCAAGTCTAGTGTGAAATCTTCGGGCTCAACTCGAAGTCTGCACTGGAAACTGCCGGGCTTGAGTATGGGAGAGGTGAGTGGAATTTCCGGTGTAGCGGTGAAATGCGTAGATATCGGAAGGAACACCTGTGGCGAAAGCGGCTCACTGGACCATAACTGACGCTGAGGCGCGAAAGCTAGGGGAGCAAACAGGATTAGATACCCTGGTAGTCCTAGCCCTAAACGATGATTGCTTGGTGTGTCGGGTACCCAATCCCGTCGTGCCGAAGCTAACGCGATAAGCAATCCGCCTGGGGAGTACGGTCGCAAGGCTGAAACTCAAAGGAATTGACGGGGGCCCGCACAAGCGGTGGAGCATGTGGTTTAATTCGACGCAACGCGAAGAACCTTACCTGGGCTCGAAATGTAGAGGAATCCGGTAGAAACATCGGCGCCTAGCAATAGGCCTCTATATAGGTGCTGCATGGCTGTCGTCAGCTCGTGTCGTGAGATGTTGGGTTAAGTCCCGCAACGAGCGCAACCCTTATCTCCAGTTGCTACCATTTAGTTGAGCACTCTGGCGAAACCGCCTCGGATAACGGGGAGGAAGGTGGGGATGACGTCAAGTCCTCATGGCCTTTATGTCCAGGGCTACACACGTGCTACAATGGCCGGTACAAACCGTCGCGAACCCGTGAGGGGGAGCCAATCGGATAAAGCCGGCCTCAGTTCGGATTGAAGTCTGCAACTCGACTTCATGAAGCTGGAATCGCTAGTAATCGCAGATCAGAACGCTGCGGTGAATACGTTCCCGGGCCTTGTACACACCGCCCGTCACATCACGAAAGTGGGTTGCACTAGAAGTCGGTGAGCTAACCGCAAGGGAGCAGCCGCCCAAGGTGTAATTCATGATTGGGGTGAAGTCGTAACAAGGTAGCCGTAGGAGAACCTGCGGCTGGATCACCTCCTTTCTAAAAGAGAAACGTCATGGCACATAAACGCGCTCCGCGGAATGCGGACGATCTTCGGATCGAGCGGTTATGGTGACCATGTCAACCATCGCCTGACTTACCTGCAGGAGTGATGGAATTCTGAATCAAGCCTTCTTTTGGCTTGCTTGTCATCGATATCGATGGTCAGGACTGGCTTAGCTGGTCCGCACGTTCAACTGTGTCCTCGAAAAACTTTTCGAGAGAGCTTCTGGAAGCTCTACCAAAGGGCCTGTAGCTCAGTTGGCTAGAGCGCACCCCTGATAAGGGTGAGGTCGGTAGTTCGAATCTACCCAGGCCCACCATTCTCAGGTAGAAAGCAGCCAGGCTCGGCAATATGGTTTGTCCATGGGGCTGTAGCTCAGCTGGGAGAGCACCTGCTTTGCAAGCAGGGGGTCAGCGGTTCGATCCCGCTCAGCTCCACCAACACTCTCGATGTGGTTTGACGATCCCGCTAAGTGCGGTATACTGAAAAACGTTGCCTCTAACCGAGGTTGAAGTCCTGACTGGTAAGTCAGAGCTTGAACCTTGAGTAGAAGCAACACTCAAGCCGGCCAAGGTCGGTGAGCAGCAATAAGGTTGCTCGAGTGATGTTTGACAACTGAATAGATTGGGTAAATTAAATAACTACAAGGCTGAGCTGTCAGCGGTAAGGGTTGTTTCCTTATGCGGCTGACAATAATCAGTGTTGAGTGTCTTTAGAATAATTCAGCTAGGCGATAGCGATCAGGTAGTTTCTGAGAGCGAGTCGCGCTAGCGAAGGCGGACAACAACATAGAGTTGGACGCTCGCACATTCTGTGTGTGAGTAAATTCTATGGTCAAGCTACTAAGGGCGCACGGTGGATGCCTTGGCAGAAACAGGCGATGAAGGACGTGGCAAGCTGCGATAAGCTTCGGGGAGCCGCACACAGGCGTTATATCCGGAGATTTCCGAATGGGGAAACCCAGCTGGGCAAAACCCAGTTATATCCCGCTGAATTCATAGGCGGAGATAAGCGAACGGAGGGAAGTGAACCATCTCAGTACCTCCAGGAGAAGAAAGAAACCTCGATTCCGATAGTAGTGGCGAGCGAAATCGGAACAGCCCAAACCCGTCGCATTAAGGTGCAACGGGGGTTGTAGGGCCTGCAACAGTAGAGTTACCAATCTGGCTTATAGTCGAATCCTCTGGAAAGTGGATCCATAGAGCGTGACAGGCGCGTAGACGAAATGAGTCCAGACTCGAAGCAGGTACCTGAGTAAGGCGGGGCACGTGAAACCCTGCTTGAATCCACGGAGACCATTCCGTAAGGCTAAATACTCGTTTCTGACCGATAGTGAACCAGTACCGTGAGGGAAAGGCGAAAAGCACCCCAGTGAGGGGAGTGAAAAGTACCTGAAACCGTGTGCCTACAAGCAGTGGGAGGACTATGCCCGTAAGGGAATGTCTGACCGCGTGCCTATTGCATAATGAGCCGGCTAGTTATTCTTGTCAGCAAGGTTAAGCGTGAGCGAGCCGCAGCGAAAGCGAGTCTGAATAGGGCGATTAAGTTGGCAGGAATAGACGCGAAGCGGGATGATCTACCCTTGGCCAGGTTGAAGATGGGGTAACACCCATTGGAGGACCGAACCGGTGTTTGTTGAAAAAAGCTCGGATGAGCTGAGGGTAGGGGTGAAAGGCTAATCAAATTCCGTGATAGCTCGTTCTCTCCGAAATAGCTTTAGGGCTAGCCTCGGATGATTTGCGTTGGTGGTAGAGACATGATTGGACTAGGGGGCTTTCCGGCTTACCGAATCCAGCCAAACTTCGAATGCCAATGACAACCAGTCCGGGAGTCAGACTGTGGGGGCTAAGCTTCACAGTCGAGAGGAAAACAGTCCAGACCGCCTGCTAAGGTCCCCAAATTACAGTTAAGTGGGAAAGGAAGTCGGAACGCTCAGACAGCCAGGAGGTTGGCTTAGAAGCAGCCATCCTTTAAAGAAAGCGTAATAGCTCACTGGTCAAGCGGTCCGGTGCCGACAATACAACGGGGCTAAAACTGTATACCGAAGCAGCGGATGCACACTTTGTGTGCGTGGTAGGAGAGCATTCTCACAGCGATGAAGTCAGACTGAGAAGACTGATGGAGCGTTGAGAAGAGACCCTGCCGGCATAAGTAGCGATAATCAACGTGAGAACCGTTGACGCCGAAAGTCTAAGGTTTCCTGAGGAAGGTTAATCCGCTCAGGGTTAGGCGGTCCCTAAGCTGAGGCCGAGAGGCGTAAGCGATGGACATCCGGTTAATATTCCGGACCTCCCAATATCTCGTTATTACGATGGGGTGACGCAGAAGGATAAGCAGGTCGTCATATGGCTATGGCGGTCGATGTGCGTAAGCTGGATCTGATAGGCAAATCCGTCAGGTCTTAACAGTGAGGCACAAAGCAAGCCCGCATGGGTGTAAGCTGCTGATTCCACGCTGCCAAGAAAAACCTCTAAGGAGAGAGATTGGGAACCGTACCCCAAACCGACACAGGTAGACGAGGAGAATATCCAAAGGCGCTCGAGTGAAGGCTTGTTAAGGAACTCGGCAAATTAGACCCGTAACTTCGGGAGAAGGGTCGCCCACCTCTGGTGGGCCGCAGTGAAACGCGTACGGCGACTGTTTAACAAAAACACAGGTCTCTGCAAAGTCTAAAACGACGTATAGGGGCTGACTCCTGCCCGGTGCTGGAAGGTTAAAGGGAGAGGTTAGAGGTAACTCGAAGCTTTGAACTGAAGCCCCAGTGAACGGCGGCCGTAACTATAACGGTCCTAAGGTAGCGAAATTCCTTGTCGGGTAAGTTCCGACCTGCACGAATGGAGTAACGATCGTACGACTGTCTTAACGAGTTGCTCGGCGAACTTGTAGTACCGGTGAAGATGCCGGTTACCCGCAGCTAGACGAAAAGACCCCGTGCACCTTTACTATACTTTTACAGTGGGTTACGGCAATTGCTGCGCAGGATAGGTGGGAGGCTTTGATTCCGGGATTTCGGTCTCGGAGGAGCCAACGGTGAGATACCACCCTGCGATTGTTGTGATCCTAACCTACTCCCGTGATCCGGGAGAGGGACACTGTAAGACGGGTAGTTTGACTGGGGCGGTCGCCTCCTAAATTGTAACGGAGGCGCGCGAAGCTACACTCAGGTCGTTTGGAAATCGACCGTCGAGTGCAAAGGCATAAGTGTGGTTAACTGCGAGACCTACAAGTCGAGCAGATGCGAAAGCAGGCCTTAGTGATCCGGTGGTTCTGTATGGAAGGGCCATCGCTCAACGGATAAAAGGTACGCCGGGGATAACAGGCTGATCATTGCCAAGAGTTCATATCGACGCAATGGTTTGGCACCTCGATGTCGGCTCATCGCATCCTGGAGCTGTAGAAGGTTCCAAGGGTTAGGCTGTTCGCCTATTAAAGCGGTACGTGAGCTGGGTTCAGAACGTCGCGAGACAGTTCGGTCTCTATCTGCTGTGGGCGTAGGAGATTTGAGGGGGCCTGTCCTTAGTACGAGAGGACCGGGATGGACGAACCTCTTGTGTTCCAGTTGTCTTGCCAAAGGCACGGCTGGGTAGCGAAGTTCGGTTATGATAACCGCTGAATGCATATAAGCGGGAAGCATGCCTCAAGATGAGATCTCCCAACCCAAAAGGGAAATGAAGGGCCCAGGAAGACCACCTGGTTGATAGGCTGGAGGTTGAAGCACAGTAATGTGTGTAGCTTACCAGTACTAATCGCCCGTTCGGCTTGTCCATAGAATTTACTCTGCACAGAGTAGTTGTTGTCAGAGATATTCAACACAAGCCCTGTAGTTATCAAAAGTAGCAAACTCAATCTATTCAGTTGTGAAGTATCGCGCGAGCGACTTCGACAATTTGCCGGTGAGCATATCGCAAGGGTCACACCCGTTCCCATCCCGAACACGGAAGTTAAGCCTTGTCGAGCCGATGGTACTGCACGGGAAACTGTGTGGGAGATTAGGTCATCGCCGGCATATTCTTGAAAATGCCCACTCTTCGGAGTGGGCATTTTGCTTTTAACCTCAACTCTTTCCTTTAACACGACGGTGATTACTTTCGTTCCGGCCCCGCACCGGTTTCCGCTATGATGAGATTAAGAGCGCGTGCATCCGCAGCAAAGATTGCTAACCTTTCCAACCAAGGGGACAGAATGTCACAAAAGAAAGTGCTTGTCGGCGGCGCCGGCGGGTTTATCGGCGGCCACCTGGTTCGCAGACTGAAGTCTGAAGGCTATTGGGTTCGGGGCGTGGATATCAAAAGGCACGAGTTCACCGAGTCCTCGGCAGACGAGTTCATCCAGGCCGACCTGCGCGATCCGCAGGTGGTCAAGGCCGTTGTCGACGGTATCGAAGATGTCTATCAGCTTGCAGCCGACATGGGCGGCGCCGGTTACATCTTCACCGGCGAGCACGATGCCAATGTGATGCATAACTCAGCGACTATCAACCTGAACATGGTCGAGTATGGCCGCGAGGCTGGTGTGAAGCGTTTCTTCTACTCCTCCTCCGCCTGCATCTACCCGGCCTACAACCAGGAAGATCCTGATAATCCGAAGTGCTCGGAAGACTCCGCCTATCCCGCGGCTCCTGACTCGGAGTACGGATGGGAGAAGCTCTTCTCGGAGCGCTTGTACCTCTCCTACATGCGCAACTACGGTCTGCACATTCGTGTGGCCCGCTTCCATAACATCTTCGGGCCTGAAGGCACCTGGCGCGGTGGCCGCGAGAAGTCGCCTGCCGCAATGTGCCGTAAGGTAGCTACGACTCCCGAGGGTGGCGCGATCGAAGTGTGGGGAGACGGCAAGCAGACCCGCTCGTTCCTCTACGTCGATGAGTGCGTTGAGGCAATTCGCCGCATGATGGAAGGCCCGTTCGAGGGACCGCTGAATATCGGTTCAGAAGAGATGGTGAGCATCAACCAGCTCGCGAAGCTTGTGATGGACATCGCCGGGAAGCCGCTGGCGATCAAGAATGTCCCCGGTCCCCTCGGCGYCCGTGGACGTAACTCCGACAATCACCTGATCCGCGAGAAGCTGCAGTGGGAACCCAGCCAGCCGCTGCGTATTGGTCTGGAGAAGACCTACGCCTGGATCGCAGATCAGGTCAAGAAGGTTCAGGCCGAAGAGGGCGAGCTCGCCGCCAAGGCATAAACCGGATTTTCAGCCCAGAGAAACGCCACGGAGAATCCGTGGCGTTTTTCTTTTCGCAACGAAGGGGATTGCGAATCAACGTGCGGGGGTGCTTCGACGGCGCGTTGGTAAGAGAAGACGGTTGACCGCTTCGACGGGAAACGATTCCGGTTTGAAGCCGCCGCCAATCCAGTCGCTGAGTTGTCATGTCAGGATGGTTGGGGTGGGTACTTTTGTTTGCCATTTCGGAGCGCAGCGGAGAAATCTGCTTTTCCAAGGCAACGCCCTCAGCGGCTAAAAGCCGCTCCCTTTCAGCACTTGATACGACACGGCTGAAGCCGTGTCCTTAAGCAAGACATTCGCGCGATGCGCGAACGAGATGAGTGCGTCCAAATCCAAGGGAACTCCACAACAGCCATGGAGGGCGATTCCGGTATGCGATACTCAGAGGAGCATGTTTAAACGCGTTCTCCTCAAGGTGAGTGGGGAAGCCCTGGCGGCTGGCCGTGGCTTCGGAATTGACGCAATTTTCATTCACAAGGTAGCGGAAGAGATCGCCCAGGTAGCTCGGAGTGGCGCCCAGGTAGCGATCGTGGTGGGCGGTGGAAACTTCTTCCGCGGCGTCGCCGAGCAGGCCATCGATATGGACCGCGTTGCAGCGGACCATATGGGAATGCTCTCGACGGTGATCAACGCCATTGCGCTGCAGGACGCGATTGAGAAGCAGGGAATAGCGACTCGAGTGATGTCTGCGATCGCGATGCATGAGGTTGCCGAGCCATACATTCGCCGCCGCGCCATCCGTCACCTGGAGAAGGGACGTGTCGTGATCTTTGGCGCCGGCACCGGCAATCCGTACTTCTCTACGGATACGGCAGCGGCGTTGCGCGCCATGGAGATCAAGGCAGATGTCCTGCTGAAGGCGACCTCCGTGGACGGCATCTATACGGCCGACCCCAAGAAGGTTCCCGATGCGGTGAAGTTCCAGACCATTACCTACATGGAGATCCTGAAGCTGGGTTTGAAGGTGATGGATGCGACCGCCGTATCATTGTGCAAAGACAACAGTATGCCGATGATCATCTTTTCCATGCGTGAGGAAGGCAACATCATGCGCGTGGTAAAGGGTGAGACCCTCGGATCGATGGTGACAGCTTAGAGTTATGCCCCCAGCGCTACGCAGCGTGATGAGCGTGATGGTGGGCTTTCTGGCGCTCAATATCGTACTGTCCCTGGAAGGCAGCCTGGTGCGGCTCGTCTTCGCCGGAAAGGCGGAGACCTCCGGCTACCTGGTCGCCAATATTGCCGTCCGGCTGATTGCGGCGATGGTCGGCGGATTTGTCGCCGGGATCATCGCGCCATATAAACCGATCCTGCACGCGGGTGTGATTGCCGCAATTCTATTTGGATTCAGCGTCAATGCCTTCTTCAAGCTGCAGGGGGGGCCACAGCCGGTCTGGTATCTGCTGACGCTTACCCTCGCCACGCCGGCGGCCGTAATAGTCGGCGCTGCGCTGGATTTCCCGGAACTCCAGCGGCAGAAATGACGTCTTAACCAACATTGGCTGTGACTGAAACCATCTCTACCCCCGCCGCCGCGGCAACCCCGGCTGCTCCGCGTACCACCCGCAAACCTGCGCTTCCTGCGTTGACGGGAGTACGTACGTTTCTGGCGGCGAACATCATGCTCTTCCACTTCACGCCGCCGCACATTGAGTGGATCACCCCGATCGTGGGGCATGGCTTTGTCTTCGTCGGGTTCTTCCTGCTGATCTCCGGTTTCATCCTGAGCTACAACTACGGCGACCGCATCGGCACCCTCAAGGTGAAGGATTTCTATCTTGCCCGCGTCGCGCGGCTGTATCCCGTCTACCTGATCTCGCTGGTGATTTCGATCCCGGTACTGATGGAAGAGTTCCATGTTCGCACCCGGGGAGAGTTCTTCCGGGGCGCCATTATGACGCCGCTCCTGCTGCAGGGATGGAGTCCATGGCTTGCCACGTTCTGGAATACCGTGGCCTGGACGCTTTCGACCGAGGCATTTCTCTACGTCATCTTCCCGTTTGTCATGCGGTGGCGCTGGCCGGAGAGGGCAAGGAACCTGGTCACTCTCGGTTTTGGCATCTGGATCCTCGGTCTTATTCCGCACGGTATTTACATGCTGGCGAATCCGGATGGTCTGCCTCATCTTGACCGTTACTCGTACGGCTACTACCTGCGCGGACTGAAGTTCACGCCGCTACCGTATGTCTGCACGTTTCTTGTCGGTATTGTCCTGGGCCGCCTGCACGGAGTGCGCGAGATGACCGAGAAGGTTCGTGCTGTTCTGGCATTTGCCGCGGTAGCCGGCATCCTGGGCTTTCTATATCTCGCCGCCGATCACACGCCTTACATCCTGATGCATGGTGGGCTGCTGACGCCTCTGTTCGCGATGCTGATCCTGGGCGTGAGCGGAAGGAATCCCGTTGCTTCGTTCTTCGGCTGGAAGCCGTTTGTGATGATCGGTGAAGCGACGCTCTGCATCTACCTGCTGCACTTCAACGGCCTGCAGATGATGCGCGATTACCACCTCGCGGAGAAGCTGCACTACACAGCTATCGACCCGTGGGCATCGTATGTACTGCTGTGGGCGTTCTCCTATCTGCTGTATGTCTTTTATGAGAATCCGGCACGTAAGTGGGTGCTGGCGACGTTCGGGGCGAAGAAGACGGCGGCTGCGTAGGGTGTTGGGTTTGGGCGACGGGAGCCGCACGTCAAAGTCCGCGACGGATTGACCATCGATCAAAGCGCTGAAGGCGGGGTCCCCAACGAACAAGTTCGTTGGAGTGGAAAGGCGCGTTCTATACCAGCCTGGGGCAACGCCCCAGGAGACGAATAGCGAAGTGGTGTGAGGGCTGAAGGCCCGATCCATAATCCCCAATCGTCGTAATGCTACAAACTCCCGCCTTCCTCACGAGATACGGAATTGCATCCGATGAACGATACGCCTGATTGAAGATCCTTATATAGAGCGGGCCTTCAGCCCTTTAACCACTTGTGGGTGCCTAAACCTGGGGCGTTGCCCCAGGCTGATATAGAGCGCGCCTTCAGCGCTTCTTACCTATCGGGGATAGCTGCGATTCCCCAAGCTCTTATCCCAATGCAAAAGCAAAGGCCCCGCACTTGGCGGGGCCTTTGTGTATGACTTATTTCGTTCTTACGGGTTCACTGTCTGTGTGGCATGCGCGCCGTTGGCGACAGCGACCGCTGCGCTCGGGCGGCTGGAGGTTGCGAACGGAGTGTTCTGAATGCTCTTCAGGCTGCCGTTATGCGAGTCCAGTTGCAGGCCGCTGGTGGTGTTGTCGAGGAAGTTCGCCGTGAACATGTACTTGCCCAGAGCCGGCTCGACGGTGATGCTCTGGGGGCCGGTGCCAACCGAGGTGGAGCTGGAGGCTGCCGATCCGGTCAGAGCGCCGGTCGCCTGGTCGATGACGAAGGCCGAGACGTTATTGGCGCTGTAGTTGGCGACGTACAGATAGAAACCGCGAGGATCGACCGTGGCCGCCAGAGGACGCAGGCCCGTGGACCAGGGGCTGGAGGAGATCAGGGCCGGTATGCCGGTGGAACCCAGCGTATAGCCGATCACCTGGCTGGAGTCACGATCCGTCACGTACAGGAAGCGGGAGCGCGGATCTTCCACCACGGCGCTTGCCGTCACACCGGAGTAGTAGCCGGAGGTGAAGGAGGTAGCGGTGCCGGCGCCCAGTGTCGTGCCGGCGAGTGTCGTAAGTGCTCCGTTTGCGTCGTGCGAGAAGCCGAGCAGATTCTTGCTGCCCGCATTGGAGTCCTGCTCTACGACGTAGACGAAGTTGTTATACGTGCTGCTCACAACACCGACCGGGTTGAAACCGATCTTGACGGTCAGCGAGGGCTGCGCCGTGAGCGAACCATCCGTATCCGAAGCGATCTTGAAGACCGAGATGCTGCCCGGGCCAACGCTGGCCGGCGAGAAGCCGCTCTGGTAGGTGTTCAGGACATAGACGAACTTGTTGTCGGGCGTAACGCTCAACGCCACCGGATAGGTTCCGCCGACAGCGTCATAGGAGTTCTGTCCGTAGAGCTTACCGTCTGTACCAACCGCGTACTCCACGATCTTGGAGTCGTCACGGTGTACGACATAGACGAACTTACCGTTCGACGTAGCGCTGATGGCGACCGGGTTGCGGAAGCCGGTGTCGACCGGCGAGGTCGCCATCTGCACCAGAGCGCCGACCTGATAGTCGACCTCGTAGGCATTGATGAGGCCCGTGCTTGATCCGGAAGAGGCAACGTAAAGGAACGCGACGACGTAGTCGCGGCTGCAGGCGGTGATGCCCAGGCCCATGCCTAGAGATACGACAGTGGCCAGCGCGTTGCGGCCGAACTTACTCCACTTCATGCGTTTTCCCATCTTCCGGGAGCCGTTGGAGCTCCCGTCCTGCCCTTCCTGAAATTGCGTGCTGTAAGAAGAAATATTCTGCATGGCCAGATCGATTACCTCACGTTGCCGCTAGCGACGAGGCAGGTCGGATTACCAACGGTCGGGAACGTCGAACCGCGGGTAAGACCTGACAACTGGCCTGTGTTCTGGTTGATGATAAAGCCCGAAACCGTGGAGTCGTTACGGTTCGACGTGTACACATACTGGTTCGACGGATCCTGCAGCATGCAGACCGGACCAGAGCCTACCGGATACGGGTTGCTGGTATCGGCCAGGCGGGCCAGACGGCCCTGCGTGTCGATGGTGAAGGCCGAGATGGTGCTGGAGACGTTCTGCACGTTCGAGGTGCCCTGGTTCAGGACGTAGAGGAACTTGCCCTTGTTATCGACCAGCGTCCAGACCGGCGTGGTTGCCGGCGACAGGTTGGCGAAGGGGCTGCCGGTGACCGGCTGCAAGGCTCCGCTGCTGACCGTGTAGGCATAGATCTGGTTATTGGTGACGTCGGTCAGGTAGACGTAGGTGCCGTTGCTGGTAATGGAGGAGATGTTCGTACCGGCGGCGGCGAGCTGCGTCGTGCTGTTGGCAACCAGGGTGAGCTGACCGTTCGTGCTGTTCTGCTGGTAGGTGGTGATGCTGGGACCAATTGACGTCGAGTCGCCGGCGTTCAGCGTGAAGAGGTAACCCGAGGAGAAGAACTTCATCATCGTCGGATTCTTGCCGACCGGGAAGTAGGTAAGCTGCTGGCCATTGCAGGCGCTTGTCGTGCACTTCGTCTGCTGGTTCTGTATCAGGGTAAGACGGCCCGTGTCGGCGGCAATGCTGAATACCGTGATAGCGCCTACCGGATTCGCATTCGTCGAGCTGACCACATACTGGCTGCTGTCGTTCTGGTTGGAGAGAGCATCGAGGACGTAGAGGTAGTTTCCAGACGAATCCATCTGCGCCCAGATGGGGTTCGTTCCCTGGCTCGACTGGCTGAGCTGATAGCTCAGTACGCCGTCTCCTCCAACGGAATAGATCGAGATGGTACCGGCTGTACCCGAGTTGGGCACCGGCGCGCCATACTTGTCGTAGGTCGGGGCAACGCCCTTATTCACGACGTAGACCCAACGTCCACCGGGGCGAACCACGATGGAGACCGGATTGGTACCACCGGAGCTAAACGGGGCGTGCACGACCTTCGTCAGGTTTCCGGTGAAGTTATCGATCTTGAAACCGTCAACCTGGTTATACTGCGTGCCCAGAACCCACATAAAACCTACGGTGCCACCGCCGCAGGCGGTCATACCGCTGATCAGTGCCAGTGACACTACACAAGCCAGCGTTAGCCGGCCAGACAGACTCAACTTCATGCGCTTCCTTTTACCTCAAGAGCCTACCGGCGGAGTGTGCTGCCGTTCAGGCCGTCCAATCTGTGGGTTCTTTTCCTCGCTCCATTGTAAAAGGGTGAGGAGACTTTGTGCCACCGGGAGTGGCTCGTTTGACGGAAAGAAAAAGCCCGGCGTTAGCCGGGCTTTTGTTGTTTCAGGCAAGCTACCAGACGCGACAGGCATTGACTGGCACCATGGGCTGACCCTTTCTGCACCCGAATGCCTTTCCGAATTCCTCAAAGTTCTGGACGCTGCCGTTGACGCGCCACTGGCCGCTGGAGTGCGGGTCGGTCTTTGCCCGCAGGCGAGCAGTCGCTTCGCGGGTGTTTTCACACCATACCTGGGCAAAACCGATGAAGTAACGCTGCTGGGGCGTGTAGCCGTCGACCTGCTTTGACCCCGCATCGCTGCCCTGCTGCGCCAGAACGCTCATCAGCGCGGCATACGCAATCCGCAGGCCGCCGTTGTCAGCCGTGTTCTCGCCCAGCGTCAGTTTGCCGTTCAGGTTCTGTCCGGAAGCGACCTCGAAGCCGTCATACTCTTTGACCTCGCAGTCGGTGCGGGCCTCGAATTTCTTGCGATCTTCATCGGTCCACCAGGAACGCACATTGCCCTGTGCATCGAACTGGCTGCCTTGGTCGTCGAAGCCGTGCGTCATCTCGTGACCGATCACGACGCCGATTCCGCCGAAGTTCACGGCCGGATCGATCTTCGCGTCGAAGAACGGCGGCTGCAGGATGCCGGCAGGGAAGTTGATGTCGTTCTGCGCCGGGTTGTAGTAGGCGTTGACCGTCGGCGGCGTCATTAGCCATTCACGCTCGTCGACGGGCTTACCGATCTTGTCCAGATCGCGGCGATCGGTAAACGCCGCCGAACGGGCGAGGTTGCCGATCAGATCGTTCCGTTTGGTCTCCAGCTTCGAATAGTCGCGCCAGTTCTCGGGATAGCCGATCTTGCGGCGGAAGGCGTCGAGCTTCTTTTGCGCCTCGACCTTGGTCGTGTCGCTCATCCAGTCCAGACCCTTGATGTCGTCTCCGAGAGACTTGTCCAGCGCATCGACCAGCTTCTCCATGCTGTCTTTGGAGGAGGGCGGGAAGTACTGCTTCACCCAGTCCTGTCCGACAGCTTCTCCAAGCGCGCGGTCGGTCATCGAGGTGCAGCGCTTCCAGCGCGGTGTCTGTTCCTTCTGACCGGTAAGGGTCGCGCCGAAGAAGTTGAAGTTCTCCGCCGCGATGGACTCGTCAAGATTGGCGGCATAGCGGTGCAGCACATGCCAGCGCATGTAGCTCTTCAGCGCGGCGAGCTTCTCGGCGGAGAGCTGCATGTTCATGGACTTGAAGAAGTCCGGCGTCGCCACATTCAGGCTCGGGAGCACCGACTCCTTCTTGGCGGCCAGGTAGACCTTCCAGTCGAAGCCCGGGGTCAGATCCTGGAGCTGCGCGATGGTCATGATGTGGTAAACGTTGTTCGGATTGCGGCGATCGACGCGTGACATGGAGCCCTGCGCCAACTCCGTCTCTACCGCAAGCACGGCCTTTGCTTCGGTGGCGGCCTGCTCGGGCGTGTCGCCGATGAGCGCGAACATCTTCTTCATGTGCTCCAGGTACTGCTCCCGGATCTTGGTCATGCGCTCATCGTTCTGCAGATAGTAGTCGCGGTCCGGCAGCCCGAGACCGGCCTGGTCAACTTCGCCGATGACCTTTGAGGCGTCTTTCTGGTCCTGATCGGAGCCGAAACCGAAGAAGAAGCCCTGCGCGTACTTGTCCTCCATCATGCCCACGAAAGTGGCGAACTTCTTCGGGTCGTTGAAGGCGGCAATGGCCTTGAACTGGGCGTCGAGAGGGGTATAGCCGAGCTTATCGGCCAGCGGCTTGTCCATGCAGGCCGCGAAGAAATCGCCATACTTCTTTGCGAGCGGCGTCTTCGGAGAGTCGGCTGCAGCTTTCAACTGCTGATAGAGCAAATAATTGTTGCGCTCTGCTAGCTCGTTGAAGCGGCCCCAGCGAGTCTGGTCGGCCGGAATGGGATTGTTCTTCTTCCAGTTACCGCAGGCGTACTGATAGAAGTCCGTGCATGGATCGGCCGTCTTGTCGATTCCGGAAAGATCGAAGCTGACAGGTTGTTTAGGCTCAGCGGTGGGGGCAGAAACCTGCGCGATAGCCGGCAGGCTGCCAAGCAGCAGCGCCGGCGCCAGAAGGGAAAGACGCATGGGGACTCCTCTAGAAAAACTGGTTCCTAGAGAATACGCCTGAGTGGTGGCGCGGGTTCCGGGGAAAAGCGAAGGAAGACAGCTACGCGAATGCAGTGGACCGACGTTCCGATGTGGGAGATGGGTGGGAGCCGAAGGCGTCAACCATTGGTTTACAAACGTCCTAAGAAAATGGGCTTTGAGCCTGCTGATAAAGCGCTGAAGGCGCGTTCTATACCAGCCTGGGGCAACGCCCCAGGTCTGTTGACCATTGAACGACAAAGGGCTGAAGGCCCGCTCTATAACTCTGCAGTAAAGGCAGATTCGCGCGAGAGCATTTCTCCTGTAGGTGTAGTGCAGGGTCTCTGCATTTATGGGCGTTTTCCTCACTGAAAACGCCGCTGCACGCTCCTCCCAGGCTACCCATCAACAGGGAAAATGCCCTAATGCGCGACGGGTGGGAGCCGTGAACTTTAGTCCACGGTTACGGTCCAAAGAAGTGGGGCTTTCCTTTTCAGATGGGCTTCTTCAGCCATTTGGCATGAGGATTATAGATCGGGCCTTCAGCCCTCAGACCTCTTAACTATTCGAAACCTGGGGCGTTGCCCCAGGCTGGTATAGAACGCGCCTTCAGCGCTTATAAAGCCTGCCCGAATGCCCGCTGAACACCCCCCAGCCAGCAAAGGTGGCCAGGAACCCCGCTGCTCCCACGGATTCGAGCGAGGCCCGAATATTCCACGCATTCAGAATGTCCGCAAGCAGATGCCTTTTAGAACACCCGCAAGTGGATGGTCAGGTACTTCTTCGGGTCGCTGCGGATGGTATTGACCAGGCTGTTGGAGCTGGTCAGCAGGGTGTTCAGGTTGTTATACATCGCGTCATCCTTCACGAACTTGCCTGCCGTTCCCTTGCCTTCATCGATGCCGGTGATCAGGTCATCCAGTCGGGTTACGGTGTTATTCAGCTTGGTCGCAAAGGCGGGGTCTTTCAGCAGGAGTCCCAGACCGCCCTTACCCGCGTCCGCTTCAGCGAGGATGGAGTTCGCGTGCGCCAGGGTGGAGTTCAGGTTGTTGTACAGAGCATCGTCTTTCAGCAGCTTGCCTGCGCTACCCTTGCCGGCGTCGAGCTCTGAAGCGATGTGGTCGATCTTTGCCGTAGTGGAGTTGAGGCGGTTGTACACCTCGTCATCCTTCAGCAGCTTGCCGATCGAACCCTGTCCGTTGTTCAGGTTCTCCGACAGACGCTGCAGCTCGGCGACGGTCTTGTTCGCCCTGACATAGAGCGAGTCGTCATAGATGAGCTGGCCGATAGCGCCTTTACCGCTGGCGATGGTATCGACGATGCGGTCGAGCTTGGCAAGAATGACGTTCAGGCTCTCGATCGTGCCCTGGCTGGATTTGACGACATCCTGCAGGTTAGGCGTATCGAGGGTCTTCAGGATATCTCCGTCCTGCAACAGCGGTCCGGTTGCAACCTGGCTGTTGAGATCGATGACTGTGTCGCCGAGAACGCCGACGGTGGAGAGCGCGGCAGTGGTGTCCTTGTGCAGCAGGGACTGGTACTTGGCGTCGAGCCTCAGGCTGGCTTCCACAGGCATGAGCTTGCGTGCGAGATCGTCCACGACCCGCACTCCGGTCACATTCCCGATGGTTACGCCCTGCAAGGTTACCGGCGCCCCGACCTTCAGACCGGCGGAGTTATCGAAGTAGACGCGTACCATGAGCTTTTTGGAGAAGAGGCTGGCACCCTGGGAACTGGTGAGCAGGAAGATGAGGACGATCAACAGCGTGAGCGAGATCAAAACAATCACGCCGACTTTTAACTGCGACCAACGCACTTCCTGGGTGCTGGGCATATCTCTCCTTTAATAACGACGCGTCTTTCTAGTGCTTCAGGAAGCATTAGACCATGCGGGGATCAGGGTTCCTTTTATGCGATGCCACTCAGGTGCTAAAGGTTTCAAAATCAGCAACCTGGACCTTCCACGATAACCGTGGCAAGCGCCATCCCGCGGGTGTGCGTCAGTGAAAGATGGGCTGCGGCGATTCCCATAGCGGCAGCGCGCTCGGCGGCCCGGCCTGTGAAATGGATCGTGGGCCGCTCGCCCGGTTGCCGGCGGACCTCGATCTCCTGCCAACTGATGCCGCGGCTGATTCCCGTGCCCAGAGCCTTTGCTGCCGCTTCTTTGGCCGCAAAACGGGCAGCAAAGCTCTCTTCCGAGGCTTTTTTGCGGAGGCAGTAGGCGATTTCGCCTGAAGTGAAGATCCGGTGAAGGAAGCGGTCACCAAATCGGGCGATGCTGTCCCGTATTCGGTCAATCTCTGTCATATCCGTGCCAATTCCCAGAATCACCCTTCCATTGTGACATCGGGTAACCAAGAGTAACTATTTCATCCTCCGGTGGTGTGATGACTTCTCCATGGAGGCCGATGAACCGGCAAGAGGTTAATTGCTTTCCATGCGAGCGATTCATAGCTACACATACGAAGACCAGGGGCGTTTGGTGGTGAACCTGGCGCGCGCAATTCGAAAGAGCGGCGGCCAGCTGTTGCGGGAAGAACCATTGAGCGAACATGCCTTTGGTATGGAGCTGGAACTGCCGTTGAATTGCATCATTGACCTGTACGGCGAACTAGTGCGTTCAGGCTTGGAGTTTTCACGCTCTGGACAGTCAGCGCTCGCCGAACTGTGCACGGTGCAGCGCCATGTCCGTCCCCGGCAGGCTCGTGACCTGGTACACCTCCGTCTCGAGGTAAGCCTGCTGCAAGGCATCAGCCTGGAATCGCTGCTTGCTACCAGCGGTCCTGCTGCCTGACACCACAGGCCGGGGTGTGCCATTCAACTCCCGGCGCTGACGGCAGGAGTTGGATGGCACACCCTGGAGCCTGTACACTGACCGAGGTGCCGCCCATCATTCAAGCGCAGAACCTCGGCAAAACGTACCGCTCTGGCAAACTGGAAGTCCCGGCTCTTCGGAATGTGAACTTCTCAGTAGAGCGGGGTGAGTTCGTTGCCATCGTGGGACCTTCCGGATCCGGAAAAAGCACGTTGTTCTATCTGCTGGGGGGATTGACGCAGGCGACGCATGGCTCCATCAAGATTGATGGAGTCGACTTCGCCCAGCTTTCCGACTCAGAGCGCACCAGGCTTCGGCGGTCACATATCGGGTTTATCTTTCAGCGGTTCAACCTGCTGCCGACACTCTCCGCGCTCGGCAACATCGAACTGGCCTACGAGATCTCGGGAGTGAAAGCCCCGATGGATCGTCATCTGCTCGATCATCTCTCGGAGATGCTGAATATCAAGGGGCGCCTTGAGCATCGTCCGAATGAACTCTCGGGCGGCGAACAACAGCGTGTTGCCATTGCTCGTGCTCTGATCACGCGGCCCTCCATCGTGCTGGCCGATGAGCCGACCGGCAATCTGGACACGAAGAACTCCGATGCCGTGCTGGCTATGCTGCGCCAGTCGTCGAAGGAGATGAACCAGACCGTGATGATGATTACCCACAATCCTGAAGCTGCCCAGATCGCCGACCGGGTGATCACGGTGCGCGATGGTGAAGTGGTGGCAATCGATCTTGGCCACAGCTCAATGGATATTGTGCATAACGCCTATTAGTTGAATTGTTGAATAGTTGAATGGTGTTTAGGACTATTCAACAATTCAACCATTCAACCATTCAACTATTCAACCAATGAACTGCTTCTGCTTTACCAAAGCACCCCGTCGATCGGCCGTTCCAGGGCTGGGATCTCTTTTTCGGCCAGCATCTGACGGAGGTTCACCTCGATGGTGCGGCAGATGGCTGTGAGCGGGATGTCGAAGATGCTGTTGTTGAAGGGGTCTTCGAGATCGGTTCCGATCTGGTTCAGCGCCAGGAAAATGAGGCCCACACCGGTGGAGCCGAGGGGTGTCCACCAACCCAGGTTCCCCACCATGGCGAGGGGCAGCAACAAACAATAGAGATGCACGAAGATCCGCGGGAAGTAGTCGTACTGGCGCGGCATGGGCGTGTTCTTGATGCGCTCTGATCCGCCCTGGGCATCGCACAGGCGGCTGAGCGTGTCGTCCATGTTGGCCCACTGGCGCTCGTTGATCCAGCCATTTTCATAGGCCTCGGTGACCAGCAGGCCGATGCGCTTCTGAATCTCGAGCGCGACATTCTTCTCGTTCTTCAGCAGCATGATCTCTTCCTGGGGAAGAATGTCCTTCAACTCCCACCACGGTTCCAGACCACGCAGTTGCTGACGCAGACAGTTGACCCATGCGATCTGCAGCAGCACAATGCGCTGCTGCAGATACTGCACGTTCTGTACATCCTCTTCAGTCGTGGGGCGCATGGCGGTAACAGCCTGCCGTGCGAGCGTGCGGGAGTTGTTCACAATCGCGCCCCAGAGCGTCCGCGCCTCCCACCATCGTCCATAGGAGGAGTTGTTGCGGAAGCCGACGATCACGCCGATGGCTGAGCCGAGCAGGCTAAGGGGGATCGCCGGTTGCGCGATCCAACGCAGATGCAGGACCTTGAAGGCCACCACCACAATGACATCGAAGCCGAAGAGCAGCGCCAGAGGCAGGCCGACGTACTTCGCCATCTGGCGCAGCGGTGGATGATTGATCGTGATCAAGCGCCGGCTCCCACCGTCGATTCAAACTTGTTCTTCTGGTCGTTGTAGATACGGACGTCGCCTTTGGCAATGTCATAGACCCAGCCGCCGACCGTCAGTTCGCCGCGCGCCATGGCGCCGGCTACCGAGGGATGGGTCTTTGCGTGGGTCATCTGCATCAGTACGTTCTGTTCCGTGAGGTTGAAGAGCATGTCGGGTCCCGCAGCAATCTCGCGGGTTACGCTCAGCGCCGCTTCGGCATTGCGCAGCCAACGGCGAACGGTCGGCATCTTTTCGGTCGAATCCGGTTTGAGCAGGGCCTTCATGGCGCCGCAATCGGAGTGGCCGCAGATAACCAGGTGCTTCACCTTCAGCGCCGAAACCGCATACTCAATCACAGAGGAGACGCCGCCAATCATCTCGCCATAAGGAGGCACAAGATTGCCGATATTGCGTGTGACAAAGATCTCGCCCGGTCCTGACTGCGTGATCAGCTCCGGATCGATACGCGAGTCCGCGCAGGTAATGATGAGCGTATGCGGCTCCTGCGGCTTGCTGACGGCTTCCAGATAAGCCTCGCGACGCTCAGGGTAGATCTCGGTCTGAAAACGGTGGATGCCTTGCTTCAGATGCTCGCGGACGTCCATGAACACTCCTTGGAAAATTAGGGTCTCTTTGGGCTTCGATCATCTTAGCTGATGGGTGCGGTTCCGCACTGTGACACAATGCGATGCCGGGTGCCCCATATCTGCGAAGCAGATGTGGGAGTATGGGTCCCCAGCGAACTTGTTCGCTGGGGTGATTTATCGAGCGAAGCTCGATCTGTTTTTGTTTTAGCGGATAATCTCCACCGTTATCGGAAAACGATTCGCGCACAGCGCGAATGCCCACATCTGCTTCGCAGATATGGGGCACCCGGATCTCTCTGCCTCAAGATTGGTGACCATCCATCGCAGGTCGGGGCGACATCGCGATGGGTGGGGAACAGGAGATCCCTATGGAGTGCGCTTGCGGTAGTAGGTGCCTGCCGCAAAGAAGGTGGCGGAGAGCAGAAGGCTGACCAGGGCGTGCAGCCGCGAGCCGCTGTAGATCGCCAGCCAGGCGTTCCCCAGCCATACTGCGCAACCGATATACCAGATGCTCACCATCCACGGCCTCATAGTAGTGAGACGCAGGTGCAGTGCGCCGCGTTTTCGGACCTTGTTTTACACTTGATTAGGACTATTTCCAAGAAAAATCGCACATTTGCGAGGGAGCCCGAGCAGTTCATGTCACAGCGCACGTTCAGCATCATCAAGCCCGACGCCGTCCGTAAGGGGTACGCAGGCGCCATCCTGGCCGAAATCGAGAAGGCCGGGTTCAAGATTGTTTCCATCAAGAAGATTTCCATTTCGAAGACACAGGCCGAGGGCTTCTACTACGTCCACAAGGAGCGCCCGTTCTTCGGCTCTCTGACTGACTTCATGAGCTCTGGCTCCATCATCCCGATGGTGCTGGAAAAGGACAACGCGATCGCCGACCTGCGCAAGCTGATGGGAGCCACCAACCCGGCAAATGCCGAAGAGGGCACCATCCGCAAGAAGTTCGCCGGTTCGATCGAAGAAAACGCGATCCACGGATCGGATGCAGAAGAGACGGCCGCTTTCGAGATCGGCTACTTCTTCGCCGGTCTCGAACTCGTCTAGAGCATTTTCCCTGTAGGTGTCTTGTAGGGCTTCGGCATTTATGGGCGTTTTCCGCAATGAAAACGCCGCACACCCCTTTCGGGATACCCAGCGACAGGGAAAATGCGCTCTAAACGGATTCTTTAGAAGGACCTGCCAGAAAAGGGGCGCTCCCGGAAGGGAAGCGCCCCTTTTGGCGCTTGAGTAAAAGTTTTCGGATTCCCCGATTACGGATTGACATTCGGTGCGTATTAAAAAATACCTACTAGTAGGTATTTTCTTTGAATGAGGTATTTCCCCTTATGTTCTGGCGCTCCGGAGCTTCTTTGTTTGTCCTGATACAGGCAATTCTTTTTCTTCCGCATCAGGCCTTCGCGTCTGCTGCCATTCAGCCGCAACGGCCTGTTATATCGTCCCCTAAGCCATCGTCCGAAGACTCATGGACGATCTCACACGCACTGCACGCATACGGTCTGCCCGAGGTGAAGGCGAAACAGAAGGGAACGCTCGTCCTGGACAGCCAGAACATCACCTTTACCGGCAAGGTTGTCTATCGCATTCCGCGCGCTTCGGTGATTGCCATCAGCGATGGCTCGGAACGTGTGGAGATGTGGGGCATAAAGGGGCGCCTGTTGCGGATGGCGATTCCCAATGGCGGCGGGCTGGCGGCCGCCGGATTCATGCATCACAAAGAAAGCTCACTGACCGTCGAGTTCCGCGACTCACGCGGCGGATACCACGCGGCCGTCTTTGTCGTGCCGCCGGCCGACGCCACGCTGGCAATGGCCACCTTCGCTCCGCGCACAGACGACGCAGCATCCGCAACGGAGCCCGTGGACATCACCGCGCCTGTTGCCAATGTATGCGACGGCGCCTCTGTAAAGCCGGGCAGCGTTCTAGTTGCTGCTCCTGCCTGGGAGCAGGTGGAGGTGCCGGCGTCCTATCGCGCGCTTGTGTATGAACACCTGGTGGATCGTATGCGGCGCGTGCAGGGCGTAAGTCAGATCTATCGCGAAGGAGAACCGGGAGCGCAGCGCGGCTGCCCGCAATCGATGGTGCGCATCGCAATTGCCGGTTTCAGGCCGGGAAACCAGGTCAAACGGGCGATGATGGGCCCGGCAGGATTCTTCGCTGGGACAACGCAGATGACCTTTCATGTCACGATGAGCGATCAGGCAGGAGCGTGGCAGGTGAATGACGATGTGAAGGCAACCGTGCGCGGCGAGTCTGAGAGCAAGAACATTGCCGACAGCGTGGCCAAAAATATTGCCAAGCGCTATGCGGCGGAGCGCACGAAGTTCGAGAAGAGCCAGATCGTATTTAGCCCAGCCGGGAAAGCCGGTTCGCACACCCAGCTATCGGCGGCACAGCGCCGCTGAGCATTTTCCCTGTAGGTGTAGAGTAGGGTTTCTGCATCTATGGGCGTTTTCCGCAATGAAAACGCCGCTGTACGTCCTTCACGGGATACCCAGCAACAGGTGAAATGCTCTAACAGCAAGAGAGAATCGCCGCTTCTTCCAGGGAGGCCACCCTGGCGGCGAAGAACGGCTAGAGCATTTTCCCTGTGGGTGTAATGTAGGGATTCTGCATGTTATGGGCGTTTTCCGCAATGAAAACGCCACAGCACGCCCCTTCCGGGATAACCAGCAACAGGGAAAACGCTCTAGCATAGATGACGATGACGGCAGTTAAACCGAATAAACACGAACAAAGAACGAAAGAGACACGCGAGCTGCTACTACGCTCTGCCGAGACCATCTTTGCCCGCGACGGTTATGAGGCAGCTGATCTTTCAGAGATCGCAGCCTTGGCGGGGCGCACCAAGGGCGCGATCTACGCTCACTTCAAGAGTAAGGAAGATATCTTCCTTGCTTTGTGGGAACACCATGCGTTGCGCTATCGCACTCAGATGGAAGAGCGGCTCGCCCACTCCACCGGCGTTGAACAAAACCGCGAGACACTGCGACAGTTCTATCTCGGCTTATTGAAAGACCGAGTCTGGGGCCAACTCATGCTGGAGTTCAAGCTCTTCTCACTGCGTCATCCGGAGGCAAAAGAGAGACTGCGGCAGCGGCTGGCAAATCTGCATCCTGGCAGCCGTGAGCAGCAACTGTCCTCAATCCTGGGCTCGGCAGGAAGAAAGAAAGATGCGATCAGCAGAGCATCTGCCGTCATGATGATTCAGCCGATAGTCTCAGCGCTCATTGTCGAATCGAGCCTTGACCAGTCCTTTCTTACGGAAGAGATTCTGACGAAGGCTGTCGATCGAATCTTTGAGGCGTTACTGCCGCCGGGGGCGTAGTGCGATCCTCTTGAAACCGGGTGGGAGCCGAGGGCTTCAGCTCACGATTTATAAACCAACCACGGATGTGCGTTAAGCCCGCTAACAAAAGCGCTGAAGGCGCGCTCTATATCAGCCTGGGGCAACGCCCCAGGTCTCGGATAGTTAAAGAGTCTGAGGGCTGAAGGCCCGATCTATAATCCTCATGCCAAATGGCTGAAGGAGCCCTCTGGGAAAGGTAAACCGTGGACTAAAGTCCACCGCCGTTCGCGCATTGGCGCGAATCTGCCTTAGCTGCAGAGTTATAGAGCGGGCCTTCAGCCCTTTAACATCGTGTGGGCGTTGAGACCTGGGGCGTTGCCCCAGGCTGATATAGAGCGCGCCTTCAGCGCTTATAGTGCCTGCCCGGAAGCCCGTCGAACACCCAGCCAGCAAAGCTGACCGGGTAACCCCGTCGCAAGGCATTCACACCTTCAGTGCGAAACGGTTGTGCAAAGTACTACTGAAACATCCGCAGATCAATACCGTCGGCCATCATCTGGTACCCGGTATCACCGGGATGCAGATGATCGCCGCTGTCGGCCTTCTTCGAGAACTTCGAAGGCGCCGCCGAATCGCGGACGATCTTATCGAAGTCGATGACACCATCGAAGACCTTGCTGGTGCGGATCCATTCGTTGACCGTCTGGCGGTCTTTCTCGCCTTCGGCATTGAAATACGCTGCGCCTTCGTACGGCGTGAGCGTAGCTCCGTAAACCTTGATCTGTTTGGCGTGGGCGCGATCGACCAGCGTCTTCAGGCCGTCGATGATCTGCTGTGTCGTCACGGCCTCTTCGCCCGGCTGGGTGCCGGGGCGCGCGAAGTACGTACGGCCGATATCGTTGATGCTCTCCAGGATCACGAGGTACTTCACTCCTGGTGCGGAGAGAACGTCGCGGTCGAAGCGGTCGAGCGCTTTAGGACCTGCGGCGTCGTGCAGAATGCGATTTCCGCTGATGCCCTCATTGACGATGCTGAGGTATTGCGTCTTCTTATTCGTCGTTAACCGCGCCGCCAGAAGATCGGGCCAGCGGTGATTGCTGTTCAACGACATACGCGCGCCGTCGGTGATGGAATCGCCGAAGGTGACAATCGCGGCGGACCGCTTGCTGGTCGCGGGCACCAGGAGGTTCTTGAGGAAGATCCAGTTACGGATCTCCTTCGGCTCAGGAAGATCGACGACTGTGCCCTGGTCTCCAGGGACCAGATACGCGCTCTGGTTCGCCAGCGGATGCTCGGTCAAGATCGTAATCGTCTGGGCCGGTACCTGCAGGCTGATGGAGAGATCCGAGAAGATGGGCAGGTTGATCTTGATGCTGTCGCTGGTGACGAACTGGCCGGGTGCCATGGTGATGCTGGGCGAGCCGGAGAAGGTGACGGGATGCGCCGAGCCGTCGACGATGGTATCGCCGCTTGCGAAGAAGCCCACCGATGCTGCGGAGATGGTCAACGGCTCTGTGCCGAACTCATTGGTTAAGGAGAGACGCAACGTCTCACCGCCCTGGCTGATGTGAACCGTCTGACGGATCGTCATCGGAGCGGAGCCCAGCGCGGTTTCATTCTTCACGGAGACAGGAGAGGCCGCCCAGGTGCCGATCCAGCGGTCTTCAGCTTGTGCCACACCTGCGGTGCACCCAAGCGCCAAGGCAAGCAGCCAGAGGAGAGAGGTCTTGAAACTCATTGGCATAAACTATATCGAGTTTGCGTGAATCCTATGCCTTCCCTGAATCCATTCCGCTTGAAGCCGTCGCTTGTGGCCCGCATTTGGGGTCGTACCAACCTCACGCCGTGGTATGCAGATCGGCCCGCAGAAAAGATCGGCGAATCGTGGTTGACCGGTGAACAGTGCACCGTGGAGGGTGGTCCGTTTTCGGGCCAGACACTGCGCGAGCTCAGCGCTTCACATCCGGATGAGCTTTTGGGAGAGAGCAAAGCTCTCGGTGAGTTCCCATTACTGCTGAAGCTGCTGTTTCCCGATGACAAGCTCAGCGTGCAGGTGCATCCGAACGACGAGCAGGCCGCGAAGAGGAACAGCCAGGGAAAGACCGAATGTTGGTACGTTCTTGCCGCAGAGCCGGGAGCGGCCGTCGCTCTGGGCTTCAAGGATCCGAAGGTCTCTGTTGAGCAAGTGCGTGAGGCCATCGAACAGGAAAGGCTGGAAGACCTGTTGCACTTTGAGCCGGTGAGCGCCGGTGACCTGGTGTACGTGGATGCCAACACCGTTCACGCCATCTGGCCGGGAGTCACCTTGCTGGAGGTCCAGCAGACCTCAGACATTACCTATCGCTTGTATGACTACGGCCGTCCGCGTGAGCTTCATCTCGAAGAGGGACTGGCGGTGATGAAGGCAACGACGGCGGCGGGGAAGCGTGCTCCCGTTCGAAAAGACGGCTTCACTCGATTGGTCGAAGAGCGCTACTTCAGTGTCGATCGCGTTGAACTTGCTGCCGGAGCAACGCTGGATCTAGCGGCGCCCGGGAAGCCGCAGTGCCTGGTCCTGCTGTCAGGAGAAGCCACACTGACGTCTGAAGGCGGCGATACGCTTGAACTGACACCGGCTGCGGCGGTCGTCATACCCGCTGCCGCGAAGCAGGCCGTACTTAAGGCAGGCAGCGATTGCGTGGTTGTGCGCGCGATCGTCTAGCGAACCGGTTCCGTCGCGAACGACAATAGTACGTCTCGATAAATTCGGGCACCCATACACTGGGTGCCCCATCCATCGCATCGCGATGGGTGGGATATTCGGCCCCCGCGGACTGGTTTACTAGTGTGAACTATTCGAGCAAAGCTCGAACCGGTGGGAGCAGAGGCCTTGCTGGATGGGGTGTTCTGCGGGCTTTTAGCTCGCTTATAGTGCCTGCTCGGAGGCCCTCGCTTTTATGCCATCCAGCAATGCTGGTTGAAGCCCTCGGCTCCCACCCGGTTCGAGCTTTCATCCTCTCGATAAATGCCAATTGACACGTGCGTTTTTTCGCGCGTAGGATGCCGTCCGTTTCGTGGTATCGGCTGCATTGTGATTGTTTCGGCTTAAAAGGTGCAGAACCAGGCCTTGTGGCCGAAGGGCGTGCAGGCTGCGTTATCCGCATTTCAGAGCCAACATTGGCTCGCAGAGCGTTTCCGGGGACCTCCAGAACACCGTTTATCGCGTGTTCCGGAGGCTCCTGAGGAAACTGTATGGTAAACCCCAAGGTGCGCCGACAACGTTCGGCGCACCTCCTTTTTCACACTCCATGTAAATGCGGTATTGACACCCGATTTGCGGCATGCGTAGGATGCCGTTCGCCTCCGAAAAGAGGAGGTAAGCGGTTGTGAATTGATTCGTCTCAATGAGCGGTTCGCTCCGCTGGAATGGTTTTACGCGGCAGACAGCCGCATTTCGGAAGATGGGGGTGCCATGCAGCGATATCAAGTGAACCGGCTTCGTAGGTGTTCCAGGCGAAGTCCGCTCTCGTGGTGAGTGGCTGGCAGCGCCAAAAACACCAGGAAAAGTAAAAAGAAAAACGCTTCACAACGATTTTTTGGTTGTGATATAAGCCCGCAGTCAAAACGGACCGCAATTTTTCTGCAGCGAAGGAATCGGCTTTGTAAGTAAAGCCGGAAGAAGAATTCTCGATTCGGGGCGACGACAACAAGGAAGCAGGCGCTCTTTTTGAGGCGTCTCAATTTGCACTACCAGGGTCTTCTGGCCCGATGTAAGAAATGATTTTGGAGGCTAACCATGATCAAACACAGCAAGCTAACAGCTTCTGCTGACAGCGGAACAAACGCTGTCCTGCGGATGCCGTTCTTATCTTCCAGGGGTATTACCAGCGCCGCCGGGCGATCGCTGCTCGGTGTAATGCTCGCCGCAGCTCCTCTCTTCGTTCTCAACATTGCTTCGCCGGCCGCTTTCGGTCAGGCCAGCTCCAGCTCCGATGCCGTCGGTAAGGTAATGGATGCGACCGGCGCAGCCATTCCGGGTGCGACGATCCACCTGATCAATAACGGTACGGGTGCCGAGCGTATCGCGACCAGCAACAACGATGGCGACTGGTCCATCCCCAACGTTCCGCCCTCCAACTACAAGATTCGCGTTGAGAAGCAGGGCTTTAAGGCCGCCCAGATTCCCTCGCTCGACATTGAAATCGGCAAGACGGCCAATGGCTCAGTCACGCTGAGCGTCGGTGAAGTGACGGACACGGTCGAAGTCAGCACACTGCCTCCGCAGTTGCAGACGCAGGAAGCCACCGTCGGCCAGGTCATCGACCAGAAGCAGATCACCGACCTGCCGCTGAACGGACGTAACGTGCTACAGCTTGCCACTCTGGCTCCGGGCGTTTCGCCGCCGCAGAGCGGCCAGACTGGTACACCGGCCCAGACGGGTACGCAGACGACCAGCCGCCAGTTGTACATCTCAGTGGACGGTGGACGCGCTTCGTCGACGAACTACGTACTGGATGGTACCTATGTTCGTTCGGTGCGTTTCAACAACATGTCGCTGCAGCCGAACGCTGACACAATTCAGGAGTTCAACCTGCTGCGTTCGACCTTCTCGACCGAGTATGGCCAGGGACAGGCTGTTGTCTCCATGGTCACGAAGTCGGGTACGAATACGATTCACGGCTCGGGCTATGAGTTCGCTCGTAATGCGATTTTTGATGCTCGTAACTACTTCACGACCGTTGCAGCCAATCCGGTGAAGCCGAACTTTACGCGTCACCAGTATGGCGGCACAGTTGGTTTTCCGGTCATCAAAGATAAGCTGTTTGTGTTCGGCGGCTTTGAAGGTTTGAAGCTGACGCGCGATAACCCGACCTTCGCTCTCTTCCCAACGCAGGCAGAATTGGCTGGCGATGCCGCGAGTGCTGATCCCCGTGTTGCCGGCAACAACACGGTCAAACCAGCAACGACCTGCCAGCAAGACAAATCCAATACCAACAACTGCGTTGGCATCAACATGCCGGCCAATTGGAATCCGGCGGCCCTGGGATCGAATCAGGCATCCAGTGTATTGGCGGGTACCTACCCTGTCCTGACAAGCGACAGCTATGTCAGTGGATACGGCACCAATAACTATGCTCTGACCCGTTCGTTTACTGAGAGCTACAACCAGTACACCATTCGTGGTGACTGGGTGGTTTCCACGAAGAATTCTCTCTTCGGGCGCTATGTCAACTTCGACTCATCGCAGCAGACGCCTCAAGCGAGTGGCAGCTTCACATCCAATCCGCTACTTGGCCGTAATGCTGTGGTTGGTAACACCTATCTGATTTCGTCGAACATTGTGAACGAAGTCCGTGTGGGCTGGAATGAGTTTTACAACATCACCCTGGGTGTTCTGCAGGACCCCAGCAAGAACTGGGCTGCAGTTTCGGGTCTGAAGAATGTTACGGCCTTGACCAGCACTCGCCAGAATGGCCGTGCGGGCTTCACAATCAACGGGTACGGCAACGTTGGTGATGGCTCAGGTGACCAGGGTGGTCACGAAAATATCATCAGCCTTGGTGATTCGCTTTCGATCGTGCATGGCAAGCACACCTTCAAGACCGGTTTCCAGTATCAGAACCGTCGTCTGTGGCAGATTGCCGATAACAATTCGCGCGGTGCAGCTACCTTTGACAATTGCACCAAGACAGTATTTCCTGCGGCGACTCCGACTAATCCCACTCCACTCCCTACAGGTAACTGCGTCTACACGTATGGGAACAATCAGTACATTGACTACAGTTCCTACACCGATCCGGCCACCGGTAATCCGGTCCTCTACAACAAGTTCCAGAACTACGCTCGTGGCTTCTGCACATCGAGCTGCAATGGCAATGCCGGAACGACGATGGGCCACTATCGTGACAACACGTATGGCGCGTTCTTCAATGACACCTGGCAGTTCGGTCACGGCCTGACCCTCACTCTTGGCTTCCGCTGGGAGTACAACAGCCCGTTTGTTGAGCAGAACGGTCTGGAAGGTACGCTCGATCCGTCTACCCAGAAGGTTACGTTCAGCAAGGTTCCGTCGGGCATCCCGGCGTTCTACCTGGCGTCTGGAGCGTACGAAGTCAACAAGACTTTCCGTCCTGGCATCATCGAGCCGAACTATAAGGGCTTTATGCCGCGTGTTGGCCTGGCGTGGGAAGCTCGTTCTGGAACGGTTCTTCGTGCCGGCTACGGTATCTATCTCGACAACCTGAATACGAACGAGCTTCAGTTCACTCGCTATGCCGCACCGCTGTACTACCAGCAGGCATTCAGTGCTTATCCGGTGGCGCAACTCTGGCCTGATCCGGTTGCAGCTGTGGGCGTAACCCAGGTGCCTTCGCCGTTCTCCATTCTTCCGAAGAACAGCCGTCCTTACACGGAAGAGTACAACCTGAGCCTGCAGCAGGATCTAGGCAAGGGGTTGGTCATGGAACTGGCTTACACCGGCAGCCAGACTCACAAGTCCTGGAAGCGTTATGACCAGAACATGTGCGTTCAATATCCGTTCGTGGCGCCTTCGTGGGCACTTTCGGGTCAGTGCGTAAACTCGCTTCGTCCAAACCCGGCGTTCGGCCAGGGCATCCTGACCAGCAGCACCCGGGGTGATGCTAACTTCCACGGCGGGTCGATCAAGATCGAGAAGCGTGCCAAAAACGGTCTCTTCTATCTGGGCAGCTACCAGTTCTCGAAGAACCTCGACAACTTCTCCGGCGAAGCGGCTGCAAACGATTCGTCGTTCGCTACCGATATGCGTTTCGACCGCTCGTACTCAAACTTTGATAACCGCAACAAGGCCGTTATCTCGGGCGGTTACGAGCTTCCGTTCGGTAAGGGTAAGAAGTGGGCTCAGAGTGGCGTGGCCAATGCCATTGCGGGTGGCTGGTCGTTACAGCCTGCCGTTCAGCTTCGTGGAGGTTATGCCTTCAACGTCTCCCGCTCTGGTTGCAACTTCGCCGCCTACAATGGCTGCCGTGTCTTCCTGGTTGCGGGTAAGAAGGTTTCGGATGCATATCGTTCGAGCCCCTCGCCCTTCAATTGGTTTGATCCTTCCGCTTTCACCACTCGTTACGATGGTGTTGCGAGCACTGCCAGCACCGCCAACCCTGGAATTCAGGGCTGGGTAACACGTAATGCACTGCGTGGACCCGGTACTGCCAACGTCGATCTTTCGGGAATCAAGAACTTCGTGATTCACGAACGGTTCCGTGCGCAGTTCCGTGCCGAGGCCTACAACATCCTGAACCGGGCGATCTTCTCCAATCCGGCCGCAAACATCACTGTTCCGACCGCTGTCGGGAAGGTGACGTCGACCTCGCTGGATAACCGCAGCATTCAGTTGGCGGTGAAGGTGACCTGGTAAACAGAACCGGAGGCTTCGTTCGAAGCTTCTATCAACCGAGGGGCGAGCCGGATGGCTCGCCCCTTCTTTATTTAATCGAGAAGAGTTGGCTGAACCACTTGGCAACCATGCTTGCCGGGGAGCAGTATTTCACGTGAAAAAGGAAGCTTCCGCCTTCACCCGGGAGCAGGAAAGGTAGGAAAACACTGTGGCTACTTCACCAGCCGTTCAGCTTGATCCAATGCATTACGGACATCCGGTTCCGTTCCGCAAACGCTATGGCAACTATATCGGCGGAGAATGGGTAGAACCCGTCTCCGGACAGTACTTTGAAAACATCACCCCGGTAACCGGCAAGGTGTTGTGCGAGGTTCCGCGCTCTGGCGCTGCCGATGTGGAAAAAGCTCTGGATGCCGCCCACAAGGCGAAGAAGGCATGGGGCCGAACCTCGACCACCGAACGCTCCAACATCCTTATTAAGATCGCCCAGCGCATTGAAGAAAATGTAGACCTGCTGGCCGCTGCCGAGACCTGGGATAACGGCAAACCGATTCGCGAGACCACGGCTGCTGACGTTCCGCTCACTGCCGATCACTTCCGTTATTTTGCCGGCGCCATTCGCGCGCAGCAGGGCGGCATCTCCGAGATCGATCACGACACGATCGCGTACCACTACCACGAGCCGCTCGGTGTCGTCGGTCAGATCATTCCCTGGAACTTCCCGCTGCTGATGGCGGCATGGAAGCTTGCTCCGGCGCTCGCTGCCGGCAACTGCGTTGTCCTGAAACCTGCGGAGCAAACGCCGGTATCGATCCTGATGTTGCTGGAACTGGTTGGCGATCTTCTGCCTGCCGGTGTGCTAAATGTCGTCAATGGCTTTGGCCGCGAGGTCGGCAAGGAGCTCGCTTCTAATCCGCGCATCAATAAGGTGGCCTTTACCGGATCCACAGTGACAGGGCGCATGATCATRCAATATGCGTCAGAGAACATCATTCCCCTGACTCTGGAGCTTGGCGGCAAATCCCCGAACATCTTCTTCAGCGATGTCATGAACGAAGACGATGACTTTGTCGACAAGGCGCTCGAGGGCCTGGCGCTCTTCGCCTTCAACCAGGGCGAGGTCTGCACCTGCCCGTCGCGTGCTCTGATTCATGAGTCCATCTACGATCGCTTTATGGAGCGCGCGCTGGCTCGCGTGAAAGCCATCAAGCAGGCGAATCCGCTGGACGCCGACACGATGCTCGGCGCACAGGCCTCAAAACAACAGTTCGAGAAGATCATGTCGTATCTCGATCTCGGCAAGAAGGAAGGCGCGGAGATCCTGATCGGCGGCGATGCCGCGAAACTGGATGGCGAGCTCGCCGGCGGTTTCTATATCCAACCAACCATCTTTAAGGGCAACAATAAGATGCGCATCTTCCAGGAGGAGATCTTCGGTCCAGTGCTCTCTGTGACTACCTTCAAGAACGATGATGAAGCTCTGGAGATCGCAAACGACACGCTCTATGGACTGGGCGCCGGCGTGTGGACGCGTGATCTGAATCGCGCCTATCGCTTCGGCCGCGAGATCGAAGCAGGACGCGTGTGGACCAACTGCTACCACCTCTATCCAGCACACGCTGCCTTCGGCGGATACAAGCAGAGCGGTATCGGGCGCGAAAATCACCTCATGATGCTGGAGCACTACCAGCAGACAAAGAACCAGCTTGTGAGTTACAGCACGAAGAAACTCGGGTTGTTTTAGAGCAGTTCTCCTAATACCGTAGCTTTGGATAAATCTGCGAATGCCGTTTTCTTCGCCGGAAAACGGCGCAAACAGCCCACGCTCCGCTCTATATTTTTAGGAGAATTGCTCCGATGTCTGATCTGCCAGAACAGGTAACGGCTACCCCGGCGGCCTTGAGCTTGATCGATGAGCTCAAGGCCGCACACGGGCCGTTGATGTTCTATCAGTCGGGCGGCTGCTGTGAGGGCAGCGCGCCGATGTGCTTCCCCGAGGGAGAGTTCCGCATCGGCAGCCGCGACGTAAAGGTGGGCGAGATCGGTGGATCTCCCTTCTATATCTCCCCGCAACAGTTCGAGTACTGGAAGCACACGCAGATCATCATTGATGTGGTTCCAGGTTTCGGTGCAGCCTTCTCATTGGAAGGTCCGGGAGGGTTGCAGTTCCTCACCCGGTCACGCGTTTTTACCGACGACGAGATCGGCGCGCTCCGCAATGCTGGGCGGATATAAAGGCGAGCTGTCTGTAGCTTAGCCGAGCCATCTGTAGCTTGTCAGTTTGATGGTTATCGATATACGTGGGTACGCTGACTCTGGGGATATTCGAGCGAAGCTCGAACCGCCTTGCTTGAGCGTACGCTTCAGTCGTGCGCTCAAAAACGCTGAGGTCAATCCCGCAGTAACCGCATAATCGTATCCTCAGCGTCTTTGATGGCTTTCACCTTCGTAAGCCCATAAGCGCGAGGATGCGCGATCAGTAGCGCTGCCGTGCCATGCAGGCAGGTCAGCACCTGCCGCATCCGCATATTCGAGGTCGCCACGGTCGTGTCCTGCGGAAGCACCTTACGGATGAGCTCATGAATCGTCTGCAGAAACTCTTCGCCCAGACGTTCACGCTCCGCGATCACATCCTCATCCGCATGCCGGATCAGGAAGACCAAAGAATAATGATCCGGATACGACACGGCAAAGTTCACCAGCGCAGAAATGAAGATGCGGATCTGCTCCCAGGGCTCGTTTGCGGCTTCCATCTGGCGGAACATGCGGCTGCTGAAGTCGGTATAGAGCTGGGCGCACAAATGCTGTGTCAGCGCCTCTTTATTCGCGAAGTGTCGATAGGCAGCCATCTGCGAACACCCAACAACCTGGGCAACACGCCGCATCGAAAGGTGCTCGTATCCCTCCTCGACAAAGATCCGGCTGGCGGCATCGATGATGCGCTGGCGAAGGCCGGGGGACTCGTTTTCTGTCGGTGTCCGGGGTGACATAAAAATACTCTAGCATTTTTATGTATACGGCGTATACTTGACTTGTGTACGGCGTAAACAAAATCGAAAACAACGCGCCAGGCAATATCTTTCATGCGGGCATTGTCGTGGTCGCACTTCTCTGCAGTGGTTCGCAGCTTCTTCCTGCGCAGCAGGCAACATCGGGTTGCGAACAGGTCATTACTGCACGGCAGGCCGGGCGTTGTATCGGCGTGGCCTCGAGCTTACGTCCGATTCCAAAGCTCGATGACTCCCACAGCTATAGCCTCGTAGAGCTGATTGATATTGCTGAAAGTGCCAGCCCCGAATCACGAATCGCATGGGCGCAGGCAAAGCGAGCCATGGAAGAGGCGGGCGTGCAGCGCGCGGAGTATCTGCCACTGCTGACCTTTGTTGCACAGGGAAGTGATCTACGTGCGATCAATCCGTTTCCTAAACCGCTGGCGCCGCGCGGATATGTAACTGTTGAGGTGCCCACTGCCGTTGCACAAATGGAGCTGCAGTACCAGCTTCTGGATTTTGCACGCGGACCTCGCGTGGAGGGCAGCAAGGCGTTTGAAGTTGCCTCGGCCCTCCGCTTCGGCCGCGTTCAGCAGACCATCGCGTATCGCACCGCAACGCAGTTCTATCGTGTGCAGCAGGCGGCAGGCCAGCTTGCTGCGGCCAGGCAGATTCTGCAGACGGCGCAGACACTGCTTGCCAATGCACAGTCGCAGTTCGACAACGGGCGTGCGACGCTGCCGGACCTGCAGAACGCGCAGGCTGGCGCTGCCGGGGCACAGTATGATCTCGCCAGCGCCGAAGGTGAAGTGCAGAAGGCAAAACTGGCGTTGACCGAAGCTATTGGTGTTGAGCCGACCGCCACGATCGAGATCGTAGCAATGACCTCCGCATCTCCGGAAGCCTTCGATACGCCTGTGGAGGAGTTGATCGATAAGGCCTGGAAGAATCGGCCCGATCTGCTGGCGCGTATGCAGGATCTCAAGCGGTCCAACGATGCCGCCAAATCGGCACGCGCGAAATATCTCCCGAGCGTAGGCCTGGTTGCAACCGGCGGACAGACCAACATGTGGCCTACTGCGGACTACGGGCAGCTCGGTCCGGCGAGTGTGTCCACCTGGTCGGCTGCGGTGCAGCTTCGCTGGGAGGTCTTCAACGGAGCGCGTCGACATGAGGTAGCCGCCGCACTGGCTGAACAGAAGGCCGCTGCCGAAGAACAACGTGCAACGCAGGATGCGGTCACACGCCAGGTGTGGGAGTCGTATGTGGACTACAGGACGGCCATCGAGCAGGAGCGCTCCTCACAGAGCTTTCTTACGTCTTCTACGGTCTCCTACGAATCATCGCTTGATGCCTTCCGATACGGCGTGCGGTCACTGGTCGACGTTGTGCAGGCGGAACGGCAACTGGCGCAGGCGCGGCTTGAGGATGTGCGCGCCCGTGCCCGCGTGCAGCAAAGCGCCGCGGCACTGAGTTATGCAATTGGCAATCTGCCTTCGGGCAATGCTTCTACAACAGGATGGAAACCGTGAACGCGTTCTTCAGGTCCTTACTCATGCCCCTGACTCTCGTGCTGACAGCCGGCTGTGCACGTAATCCCAATGTGGAGATCGTCGGTTCGTACTTTCCCGGCTGGATGATCTCGCTCGCGCTCGGTGTTGCGCTTACAGCGTTGGTGCACCTGCTGCTGCGGCGCAGGGGTCTGCTGCACTCGGTCGGGCATCCAGCCATCATTCACCCGGCATTGGTGGTGTTGTTTACTTGTCTGCTGTGGCTTTCCTTCTTCGCTTAGAGCCTTTTCCTGTGGGTGTAATGCGGGGCTTCCACATCTATGGGCGTTTTCCGCAATGAAACGCCGCTGTACAACCCTTCCGGGATACCCAGCAACAGGGAAAGGGCTAGAACTCAAGGACTCGATCATGAATCTCAACGAAAGACAAACTCTCGGTCGCAGGATCGGCATCGGCATCGTGGCGGTAGCTGTTATTGCGCTTGCGATAGCTTTGCTGCAGGTTGACCGTCATCCCCGCACCGACGATGCCACGGTACGGGCGAACGCCATCGCCTTCGCTCCGGAAGTAGAAGGCCGTCTGACAAAGCTGCTGGTCAAAGACAACCAGGTGGTGCATAAGGGCGACCTGCTCTTCGAGATTGATCCGCGCCCCTATGAGTATGCCCTGGAGCAGGCGCGTGCTGACCAGGCGATGCTGGAAGGGCAGATCAACGACGAGCGCCGCCGCATTGCTACAGAGCAGAGTGGGGTTGTTGCCGCACGTGCGGGCATCCTCAATTCGCAGAGCGGTATCAGTGCAGCCCAGGCAAATCACGAGGCGGCAACAGCCGCGGTGGAACGTGCCCGCGCGGCACAGGCTGCCGCCGATGCGCAGATGAAGTTCGCACAGAACGACTACGACCGCATCGCTCCGCTCCTGGCCAAGCACTATGTCACCACCCAGCAGGTCGACCAGGCGGAGACAGCTCTGCGGGTGGCGAGGGAGTCGGCGCATCAAGCTTCGTCGCAGCTTCTGCAGGCACAGGCGCAGGAGTCGATGGCAATGGCTTCGAAGCAGGCAGCACAGGCGGGTCTGCAGGTCTCGCAGGCAAAGCTTGGCGAGGCCGTTCATACCGTCGATACGCTGGAGACGCTGGAGGCGCAACGCCCTAGCCGTGCTGCCAAAGTGCATCAGGCCGAGCTGAACCTGGAGTGGTGCCAGGTGCGTGCCCCTTTCGATGGCTATGTCGTCAACATGAACATCTCCGAGGGCGCATATGCGCATCCCGGAACATCTATGTTCACGCTGGTCGATACCGGCAACTGGTGGGTGTTGGCCAACTATCGCGAATCGAAACTGAAACACATTCGTCCCGGCGATCATGTTGAGGTCTACCTGATGGAGCATCCCAGCCAGCGTTTTGATGGTGTTGTCGACAGCGTCGGCCGTGGGGTCTTTCCGGAAGATGGTGCCGTTACGAACGGATTCCCGAACGTGGATCGTACCTTGAACTGGGTTCATCTGTCGGCCCGTTTCCCAGTCCGCATACGCGTGACGAATCCAAATCCTGATCTCTTCCGCGTGGGCGCGACCGCGATCACCGTGGTGCGGTAAACATGTCGAGACGTTTCCATCGCGGCACCATGCTGGAGTTGTTGCAGGAAGAGCTCTCGCCGTATCCCGGTAGAACGGCGGGCGCTCTGCGCGACACGCTGGGAATTGTGCTCGCTGTAGTTATCGCCATGACACTGCAGCTTCCCGGCTTCTCGCTCTCGGCGGCGCTGCTGTTACTGATGCAACGCGAACGCCCTGGGCTGACATTGCGGACAGGGTTACAGATTCTTGCCGGCTGTGCGTTGGCGGCGATTGCGTCGTTGGTGTGGGTGCAGTTGACCGATGGTAACGAAGTGGCCCGCTTCCTTGGTGTTGCGCTCTGTGTCTTCGCCTCCGCCTTCTGCATGGTGGCCAGTACCTTGCCAATGTTGTGGACGATCTTCGGTTTCTACGGATTTGTCGATCTCGCTTACTGGGACGGTCATCACTCCGCAAGCGCCGGTGTGTCGTATAGCTTGTACCAGGTAGCTTCGCTCGCTCTGGTGCTGGCATGCGCCACTGCGGTGGAGTATCTATTCGCCTCGCGTCACCCTGCCGAAGAGCTCAACCGCGAACTGCATCGCAGGCTGTCCTCGCTAGCCCGCTTCTTTGCCGCCCTCGCGCAGGATGACCTTGATACACGGCCGCAGGAGCTCCGTCGTGCGCATCGGGATCTGTTGCAGCTTGAGCATGCTGGTGACTTCCGCCTGCACGAACTGTACGACCGTTTGCAGGGATCGGAACAGGCGGTGCGGATGCCGGTTGGTCTGCAGTACCGCATCGGTATTCTGACGCGTGTGATTCGTAAGAGCGTGATCTTCGGATTTACATCGTTTACAGCGGATGGCAACGAAGAACTGAAGGCCGGCGCCCGCACACTGGCGGCACTGTGCGATCAACTCGCAGCCGGGCAGCATCTCGATCATGTAGCTCTCGCAGATGTGTCGCGCGGCCCCTTCGAAGAGATCTTCCGCGAATTGCGACAATATCGCGAGGTCTCAGTGGCTGCGGTGGATGTCGCCGGTCGTCAGTCTGCGGGGCGTCGCCGCCTGCGCCATTTTCGATTCTTCCAACCCGGAGCCTTCGAGCAGAGCGAGCCGGTGCTCTATGCTCTCAAGCTCACCCTCTCTGTACTCATCTGCTATATCCTCTACAACGCCGTGGCATGGCCGGGAATCACGACGTGTGTCGTGACGGTGCTTTTTACGGGTCTGAGCTCAACCGGAGCGATGAAGCAGAAGCAGCTTTACCGTTTTGCTGGTGCGGTGGTTGGCGGGGTCCTTGGCATCCTCACGGTCTCACTGTTGTTTCCAAATATGGACTCCGTGACGTCATTGGTGGTGGTGCTTGCGCCGGTAGTCTTTCTCTCCGGCTGGGTAATGCGTAGCCCTCGTATCGGGTATGTTGGCGTACAGATCGGCTTTGCTTTTTTTCTCTCAACGCTGCAGGGCTTCGGACCACCGACTCAGCTCAACCCTGCGCGCGACCGCGTAATCGGCATTGCTTTAGGTATCGGTGTGATGTGGTTTGTCTTTGACCAGCTCTGGCCGGTACGAACCAGTGATGCACTCGGCAGCATGCTCCGGAAGATCAAGGGGGCAACATCGCGGCTGCGTGCCCTGGTACTGCAGGCTGATGCCGCTGAGCTTGCTGCAGGCGAGTTTCAACGCTTGCGCAGCATAGTCTCTGTCGAGCTGACCAATATGCAGCAGATGGATTTCGCTGCGCAGTTCGAGATTGGCCGCCACCGCAAGCGCGAGTTGGTGCGATCCCGGCGGCTGCTGCGTGAGATCGAAGGAGCAGCCGCCGAATTCTATCGTGAAGCCAGCCGTATCTCGGCCTGAGTCTGCATCTTTCTTTCTTGCCAGGGTGGGGCACCCAGGCGATATAAGCGCTGAAGGCCGGCTCTATAGCTCTTCAATAGAGGCGAATTTGTCGATACACATTAGAGCATTTCTCCTGTTGCTGGGTAGCCCGGAAGGGGAGTGCAGCGGCGTTTTCATTGCGGAAAACGCCCATAGATACGGAATCCCTACACTACACCTACAGGAGAAATGCTCTAGCTGTTGGGCGCCGTTAATCGGGTCGGGTTCGGCATAAGGCTCTCGATGCTCGCCGGTGTAATGGGCGTACCGGAGGCGGCAGCATACGCTGTCAGCGCTTTGGCAACGAGCGCCGCTAGTATCGTCAGAATCCTTTCAGCGACAGCCGCTTCATCCGAAACCTGCGGATAGGTATCCTTGATGATCTCAAGCACGATCGCCGCATCGCGTTGGATCTCCTCGGTTGTACTGATGATTGCTGCCGCAGTTGTGTCGTTGCTCATTTACTGTCCTCCGACATAGATCTGCTTGACGCTCACTACCGCCGGCCCCAGGTTGGACAGTGCGCTATTCAACGCAGCTATCTGCGCCGTCACATCGCTGTCCTGATCCACGGTCAGCTTTGCCGCCTCGTACATCTGGAAGGCCCGGACCGCTGCGGTTTGCGCGTCCTTTGCTTTGTTAACCGCGTCGTAGGACGCTTGCGTGTGAGGCAGCGTACCTGTCTCATAGTCGATCTGGGCCTGATCGATAAGGGTTTTGGAGGCGGACAGTGTTTGAAATGTCTTGCGCTCAAAGTCGTTGCAGCCTGTCAATCCGAATGAGCCCAGCAGCAGGGAAGCGACAAGGAACGCAGCAAGTTTCGAGCCTGCCGTTCGGCTCTCCTCGACGGGAGGAAGTGGGCTCTGCTTCAGATATCCGGCGGCACTGACGATACCGGCAACAATGGCGACAACTGCAAGGTGCTGTAGTCCCAGGAGTGTATCGATATTGAATTTTTCAGAGTCCACGAGGATTGTGGCGAGAGAAGTGGCAGCGCCGCCGATAAAGGCAGCACCAAGGCCGTGCAGCCAAAGCCGCGTGTTTGGTGACATAGATTCTCCTTTGTTATCCGGCCCGCATGAGGTCGGAGTCTCGCTTCGCCCGCTTGGGAACCTCTTTCGCCCATGCGGAATCGAGCATTTCGTCTGCAGCCGCATTGAAGTCGCCGGCAGCGAGCAGCGCTAGCGTCTTCGTGAATCCCGCTAGGCGCTTGTGGCCGAGGTTGAAGGACATGTCGACCAGGACGGCCTGACGTGTCGGGCTCAGACCAGAGAAGGGCGGCACAAGCTTCCGCGCATCGCCTTCTGCGATTGCGATCGACTTGTCCCGCCGCGCATCGATCTGCGCATCTGTGAGCAGCGGGCAGCCGGGATACCAGTACCGGCTGGCAACCATGCCTTTTGGCATCGCAGCCACGTGGTCATAGTCGGCCGTCACATTGCGTCCGAAGAAAGCACAGGCCTCGTCCGCAGTCTCCAGGCATTCGCCTACTCCCGCGGTCACGAGGCCCTCTGTGTCGAGGTACATCCAGCGGATGCGGCCCTCGACGGGCTCGATTAGTTCTATCGCTGTCATTTCCAAAAGTGATTGGCGAGAATGACCGCAGCCGTGCCGAGCACGCCGATCATCCACCAGGCGCCCTTCGCGCTCTGCAGATGGTCCCAGAGGATGCCCACCTTCCGTCCAAGTTCGTCGAGCGTCGCCTGGCTGCTAGCCTGCGCCGCGTTTTCACGGGGAATGATGACTGTCTGGTCGTACTTCTGAATTGCAGCGGCGGCGCGGGCTTCGATCATGTCTCCAAGTACCTCTCGATCTATCTCCATGTGGTCCCTCTGATTGACAGTGAAAAGGCCCCGCGAACGGGGCCAAAAAGGTAATCCAGCAGTGGTAGTTCTATGGACAAGTGACTGACCATGTGTAGGTGACACTGGCCGTCGGAGCCGATGCAGGAAATGCAATGGTGTATTGATTGGCCGCGTTTCCGACAATGATGGACTTTGAATAATCCGTTGCGGCTGCGACGGTTGAGGGGCTATGGCTGCAAACAGCAAGGGTTGGTCTTGGCCTGTTCGTGGCGAGAGTTATCGTGACAAGGTTTCCCGTTGTTGTCGCGCCGCTGCCCATAGTCACGGTGACAATATGCGCAGCATCCACTCCGACGGCAGTACATGATGTCCCACTCCCAGCGGCGGATCCAAGCGTGCAGCTATCGACATTGACCGTTCCGCCGAGACTATAAAGGCTGGAGGTTGCAACTCCGCTGTCTACTGCGTTGTTGCTTGCATCGAAGGCGGCGAGGTTTCCGTTGTTGAGGTTGCCGATGGAGCGTAGCAGGTTCACTCCCGTACCTGGAACGGCTGTGATCGGGTAGAGCGTGTTGCCGAAGAACTCAAGTCCAGAGGGCTTGATGCCGAACTTCCGTGCGCCGTTGAAGTCGAATAGTGCCAGGTATCCGGCAAAGGCTCCGTCTGAGCTCACAAACAGACCGCATCCGCCAGAGGGGCAGGCTCCAGCGCTGCTGTTTGCTCTTATTCTGAACATCGGCACGGTGCCAGTCATAAACCCTGTTGCTGTGGCAATGTCTATATTTGGTGCTGTTGTACTTCCTGGATTGATGTAAATAGGATTGAGAAAGTTGAAAGGCGCGTTTGTATAGGTGCCAGCGCATCCTAGAGCTCCGGCCCAACTCGTACTAACGCCAAGAGAGAAGCGGCAGAAGTTATTGACATTTGCTACTGTACGCATCGCAATGCCGAAACCGCCTATTTGACCAGCGTTGGTTCCTTCTCCAAATTGGAGGTCATACAAGCTGTCTGCCGTACGGACTGACGCCCAACCACCAAAATCAACCGGAGCATTTGGCGAGTTTATACGCAAATATCCGGAAGGATTCCATTGAGATGCGGTATAGGTCGAACCAGCCTGGCCAGTGTCGTTCATGCAAGGCGGGGTATTGGCATTCGTATACAAAACGGTGTTGTAAACAACGATTGGGCCGCTGTAACCCGCGGTGCGGATTAGCGCATAATAAGCAGCTCCCAAAATCGGGCGCGCCAGGCAAACCTGAACATAGTTGGTTGAACTCAGGGTTGTTGGTCCAGTGGTAATGGACACTGCCGGAGTGCACCCAATAGGCTGAAGATTCGTAGCCCCAGCTGCACAGATCATGTATGTCGCAGACGCTGAGCCGGTCACCGGAATATAGGTCGAGGGGTTGGCATAAGTTCCGGGTGTAATGGTGATGGATCCTTCGCCGACGAGTCCGCCGAGCGCCATAATCTGTCGGTACCCACTGTTATAGATAAAGCCCTCTCCACCCGTTCGAATAAAGGAAACACTCGGGGTCGTCACAGAGCCTTGTCCGACGTGAACCGCAGTGAATGCTTTACTCGCATAGAGATCCTGCTGCGGTATCCCGCCTATCTGCTGCGTGATCGAGTTCTGTAGGGCGCGACCACCGGGCGTTTGGTGAGTTGTGTCGGCTTGACCAAACATCACACGGCGGAAGCTGTCTTGACCGTTCGGTTGAGAGTTAGTGTCATCGACATAAATAGCATTTCCTCCCGCCCGATTGATCTTAGTGACTTGATTCATCACGGCGAGATCACCACCGGCCCCCGTGCCAGTGCCAACGATGGCTGTATTTCCACCCGGATAACCGCTGACCCAAACAAGGTCCGGGGTGTAGGGGTTGCAAAGCGTATCCCATCCATAGCCGGCGGCGTTGCAAGCCGAGAGAGTTCCGAAGGTTGCCGCCTTTGCCGCATGTTGAGCAACGGTGCGGTCGTAGTCTTTTTGAAACCAGGTTTCGAGGGGATTTCCAGCTTCGTTCCTGTTATCGAGATATTGCGTGTAGATCGTATCCGGTACCGGCATTCCGTTATACCAGGGTGTCGTGTAAGAGTCCGGAGCCGCAAACAAGCTGTCATAGCTGCTGCCACCAAAACCCATGTCTTCAAATACCATGCCGCTCTGGTTGGGGTTGTAGAGTCCCCAGCCGAGAAGCTTTACGGCATCCCCGGAATTTGTGATCTTCACGATGCCGATGCCATCATGCGAAATGACTGCCTGCTGGATGCTGATATTGGAAGTGAGTATGTTCCCCCAGGAAGGAAGGGTTGTGCAGGAACCAGACGTTACGGTGATGGTCGATGTGTATGGGTTATAGCCGCTGCCGGCGCTGTTCACTAAAACATGATCGATTGCACCTGAAGAATTGGGCTCTGCGGTTCCGACAAACCCCGTTCCTCCAGTAGCTCCGAGCGTCAGCGTATTGCATCCCTGTCCGCTGCCCACGCCCTGCACTCCCACAGCGACAACACCACCCGTGGCGGCGCAGGCATTGGGCTGCGCCGAGCCGATGGTTTCATTGAAGAAATTAATCCCGTCCGGGGAGCTCTGCACATTGATGGTTGCTGGCTTACCGTCGCAAAGATAGAAGATTGAAGCCTGCTGCATGTTGCGGAAGCGGGTTTCAGTGCCCTGCTGAGAAGCAACCAAATAGAACGTTAGGGTTCCCGTCGTGCTAGAGCTCCCCAGAATGGTTGAGGAACCATTCACGGTGGTTGGGTCTGCGCTTCCGTTCGGGGAGTTAGTCACAGTCCCGCTCGTTAGCGAAGTGAGATTGATTGAACCTTGTCCAAGCCCATAAAAGCCTTCGTTGTTACCGGTTCCTACATGCGCCGCACTGCTATAAAAACCCGCGACACCCAATCCGAAGGACGACTGCATGAGGGTGTAGAAGGTTGCAAAACCGCTCACCGAGTCGCCGTGAAATGCGACTGGCCACTGCACGATAGAAGGAATGCCGGTGTTAGCGGGAGTAACTCCGTTATTGAGAAGATCGATCCAATGCGACTTGAGCGTGCCTTCGCGCGGGAAATAATCCCTGCGAGGGGTCTGCGCCAGAAACACATTGCTGCCCCTGCTGCTGTAGGTGCTTCCCGATCGATCGTCTGTAACCTGGGATGTGCAGGTCGAAATCATGTAGTTGGGCGTCGAATAAACTCCATCCGTTACGGTGGAACTCGCCGGCACGTAAACATTCAGGTTCGGGACCGCGCCGCAGGCCGCAGTGTAGGCAGCCTGGATGGTCGTATAGGTCACGCCGTCAGCAATGACCAGGCCGAGAGCAGCGGTGCTGCTACCGTTCGCGGAGATGACGTTATAGTTCGTGCCGTCTGAGAACGCCACGCCGCTCTGTCCATTGGCGAAAGTTGCGGCTCCGCCAGTGGATCCCTTGACGCATACTTGCTTCCCGCCGGTCGTCGAGTTCTTTACGTATACCGCGCGTCCAGGTGACAGCGGCAGAATCAGGCAGCGATCCGCCGTCAATGAGACGGAGCTCGTGACCATGAAGGTTCCGCGATAGGGACCGGTTCCGCTCGGGACGGTGCAGCCGCTGGGGGATGTGACATTGCAGTTGGCATCACCGATAACGACAGAGGAAAGACCGTGGTCCGAGTCAGTAGTCGAAGGGACCACAGAGTGACCGGTCAGGTTGATCTGGCCGTGAGCAGCACAAAAAGCGCCCAGCAGGGCGCATAACGCAAACAGCTTACGCATTGCGAGGGGTCTCCTTAGTTGGCTACCTTCGGACTGAAAGTGCCGTTGAGCAGGTTTGTGGACTCGTAGAGATACATCGTCACGCCGGCGCCGTTCTGGTTGATGAAGGTCACCGCGATGGGCGTGTTGAACGGCATCGCAAAACCCGTGAGGTTGTCGACGATGTTCGTATGAGCGTTGCCAAGGATGAGCAGGTAGATCTTCTGGTTGGCCGGCGAGTAGGGGCCGAATATCTGATTAACCTGGCTATTGGAGATGCCGGCGCCTGAGAGTGTTCCACTTCCGCCGCCGCCGAGAACTGCGTTCGTTCCGGATGCCGTTGCCGAGGTCGCCCCGGCCGAGCCCACTCCACCGAACACGCGCGGTGACCAGTTGATCGTCTGCGTCGCGGTCTTGGTCGTTGCTCCGATCGCGTTCAGCGTGAAGGTCGTCGATGCCTGGGAAGTTTTTGTGAAGGTGCCCGTTACTGTGCCGCTCGTGAATGGAGGAAGCAGATTTGTCGGTGAGCTGATGCCGTCAGTGTTCGTGATAGTCGCGCTCGCCGGTGCGACCGTATAACTTGCGCCGAAGCTTGGGTTTGTCACCGATGCGCCAATCTCTATCGTCTGGCCACCGGTGAAAGTGCTGATGGCGAAGGTGGGTCCCTGAGAGATGGTGACTGTGCCGCCGCTTTCAGAAAAATTGATCCCGTCGCCCTGGGTAAGGTTATAGAGAGTCTGTGAACCGTTGGGGTTCCCGTTGGTCTTGAACGTCACCGGTGGCGCTCCTCCGCCCGCAACCCAACGATGCCCATCCCACAGACGCAAGCCGGCCAGTGTGGGGTCAGTGCTGGTATTGAAGTAGCTCACACCGACTACGCTCGGCGCGCGTACTTCTCCGTCGCGATAACCAAAGGCGCCGGCTCCGGCGGGGAAGCGCGGTGCAACGACGGCGTTCAGATATGCCGTCAGATCTACGGTTGCCCCAACAATCGGCCGCGGCGCGAGGACTGCGCATCCGGTCTCACCATACGGAGTAACGCTGGCATTGGGGCAGACCGTGATCTGCCATTGCACGCCGCTCTGGTCGAGTGAGTTCGTGTCCGTGAGAACCGCAGTCATGCCGCCGGTCGCGTCGAGAGTGCCGCTTGCCGTCGATGGCACGATGACTCCACCGATCGTGGGTCTGGTGCCGGCGAAGATGCCGCCGGGCATGAGGATCTGCGCCGACCAGCTTCCATTCGTCCATCGCTGACCATCGGTATCCGATACGGTAGCTGTCACCGTCGACGTCGATGCGATTGCACAGGCCGGCAGAAGGCCGATAGCGACCCAGTAGAGAAGTCTCTTGATCATGTTGTCGTCCTTAGAGCATTTTTCCTGTTGCTGGGTATCCCGAAAGGGGCGTGAAGCGGCGTTTTCATTGAGGAAAACGCCCATAGATGCACAAGCCCTGCACTACACCTACAGGAAAAATGCTCTAGTGGAAGGTGGTTTCAACCCATGAATCCGGCGTGGAATTTACAAGGTTCGTGACGTCGCACCGGTAATAGTTGTTCTTGATCACAGGGAAAGAGAAACCGAGGGGCATCCCGGCAATCGTTGAGGTTGTGGTCATGGCGTAGACGACGGTAGACGGCGATGATGATGCGTCCGAGTAGCAGGTGATCTTGCTGTCTCCAGATCCGGAGTGCAGGCTTCCTTGACCGCTAACAAAGATGTTGTCAGCGGTTGCCTGGTAGGGCGAGCCGAATGACCGGGACCCGGTTACAACCGTTTGTGTTGAGCTCGGTGTCGAAGAGCTGTTCGTGAACGTGCAGTCCGTCGAATTTGCCCCTGAGTTATCTGCACATGCGACCCCGGTATTTGTTCCGGCGATCAGGTTCAGCTTTGCACGTTGTGTCAGATCGGTACCGCCGGCGCGGATGGTCTGGTAGTAGATCGTCGGTATCGAGCAGACGGCGCCGGTGATCTGGGAGCAGGTGTAGTCTCCCGCTACGGCGACTACATTTCCTTTGCGGCCGAAGACACTGGTGACGTCAGACTGTGGTGGAGCTCCGGTGATGTTATCCACGATCCACTGCTGCACACCGTTCGAATCCTGAAGAACAAATTTGTAGTTCTGAGGGGCGAGGAAGATCTTTGCTGAGCCGGTGGAGTCGAGGATGACTGGATTGGTGTTGGGACTTGTGCCGCCGGCATCGGCGTAGGTGGACTGCGGTGTACTGGAGCCGGCGACGTAGGTGTAGAGTTTGCCGCCGGAGAGTGGTTTGCCGTTGGCATCGAGCGCGCGAAAGACAGGCGTGTTGATAGGGGGATAGATGGTTTGCGCGCAAGCCGGCCATCCCGCGAGAAGCAGGAGTGCCAGCCCGAAGGCTGTGCGTCGAAGCATGAGTTGTCCTTTCGGGGATTATCCGGGAGGGTTAGAGCATTTCTCCTGTTGCTGGGCATCCCGTGAGTAGTGTGCGGCGGCGTTTTCATTGGGGAAAACGACCATAGATGCATAAGCCCTGCACTACACCTACAGGAGAAATGCTCCACAGATCATCGAACGTGTGAGGAGGTTCTCTGGCTCGACTGCAAAGGCGCGAGACTCAGTATCTCGGAGATGCATGGTGCAAGATGCGCCAGTTCCGTCAGCTTGTGGTGCACAGGCACGCCAAGCTAGAAGCTGGGAATATCCTGAGGGCGGATCTGCAAAAGTGCTCTTCTGACCCTGAAGTCGACGATGCTGCTCGAGAGAAGGCCATGAACGCTATTCCCCGCAGCCTGTATTCGCTGACTTGTTGCGAGAGCCTCGTACTGAATGACTCGCGGCCAGGAGAGTAACGCTCTCAGGTTGGCTAAATCCGTGGCTGGACGATTCAGTCTGAAAGCAACCTCTTTATCCAGGAGATCTCCAAGAAGATCTCGCTCTTTCCGTAACATCGCCTTATCTTCTTCTGTAATGACTGGATAACGTTGATTACCGGAATGCAGCCAGTCCATGAGCTTTAGATAGTGCTGATAGATCTCTGCCAGGGTTGCTTCCGATGCTTCATTGATCTTAAGCCAGGCATTGGCGGGTTCGGAGACCGGAATGTACGCATTGCCACAGATATGGAGAAACTCTCCGCGATACCACGATTCGAAGGCATCTGCCATCAACATTGCCTGGTCCCGCAGGTCGACCACGCCAGCGATTGCGACGTTATCTTTTACAGCGATGGCCTGAAGCATGGGAAGGCCATACGTGGCTGCTTCCAGAAAGTCTTTCTCATTTGCTTGCGATACGCCGAGTACACGACTCATTGTCTTAGCAACCGTGGAAGCTGAACGAAATCGAAGAAGGTGCAGCAGCTTGGTGATAAGCCAACCCACGAGGCGGATCGTGAACGTAATTGCGTAAATGCATGCCGCTACCATCAAGATGGCATAGGCCGCTTTTTGCCTGGAGGAAGGCAGGAGCAAGCCAAAGAGGCTCAATGGAATCGCTGTTCCAAGGCTCCATAACCTCCAACGGTCACTAACTTGTGGGAAGAACTGCATGCGACGCAATTCTACTATCCCATCGCCGGTAACAAGGAGCAGGGTTTACGGCGTCTGCGCACTCTTCCTAAGGTTGGGGACCATAGCCAAGCTGCTGGAGGATCGCTACCAGGCGGCGTGAGCCAAGTGACAGATTTCCTGCCTCAATGACAAGCTGCTGTCCATTTGGAGTTGAGAGCAGTTGATTAATCACCGGATCGCCGACACCTGCCGCAATAAGAACCTTCGAGCCCCGATCAATCCAGGCGCCGGTGCCCTTCATGCTGGAGGAGGCTTTTTGGATACTGGACCGAACGGCGCGGTTTCCTTCAGACTCGGGACCGCCGCCGAGCCATTTCAGCCCTCCCTGGACTATAGGCCCCACGCCCTTATCGAGAGGGACGTCGGAAGCTCGCGGTCGCGGGGAGTGCTCATTACGTCTCGCCGATTCCGTTGATTGGTCTGCGATGATCTTTAGATTGCCGACTCTTTCTTGAAGCTTGGCGGCCTCTTCCGGGGAAAGATTCGGATTTCGCGCCAGAGCCTCCTGAGCTGCCAAATCCGAAACTTTGGCTAAGTCCCTCATGGAGTTGATCGAGAGTTTGTGTCGTTGCATGAAGTTCAGAATGGTGGAAGTCTCTGCGATTGCGGCCTTCTCAAACGCTGCTCTTTCGTTTTCCGGAACCTTCAGGGCCTTGCTGAGATCGATTGCCGCTTTTTCCTGAGGGGACAGTGACTCGGATTCTGGGCGCACAAGGTCTTCTACTGTGCTCAGCGGATGCGCTGGAGCCCGCAGTGCGAGAGCTCCGCCCGTGATCATAGCCCCATCACCCGCAAGGCGTTGTAGATCATCCATGGTGCGGAATTTTGGAGCATCCTTATAGAAGTTGTAGCCACCCTGTCCTGCATAGATACCTCCGCTTGCTCGAAGGGCCGTTCGAACAACTGGAGCGAGATCGGGAAGTTCGCTGGCCAGAACCGGTACTGCGCCCGCAGCTCTCAAATAAGCGCCACCGGCCGCAGCCAAAAGACCCATGGGAGTCGCCAGCATGCGAGCGGCGTCCGCGGTGAATCCCTTCGCAAACAACTTTGCAGCTTCCAGATTGGGATGCTCCTGCCAATTCTCCGCTTCCTGGTAAGTGGGAGCGTCATTCAGACCGTGTTTGTGTTCCTGTTTCTGTATGAAGGTTTCCGCAGCCGGAATGGTGGTGTTGAACCATCCCCACAGTCCTTTGGCTGATTTATCGATTCCTTCAGGTTGTAGCGCAAAGTCGCGGTTTCCCAGATAGCGGTCATGCTCCTGATTGTTCAGGAAGCGATATCCGCGGCTGGCGGCGGAACCGACCATGCTGTACGGGACATCCATGACGCTCCCAGGGCGTTCGTTGCCTGCCATGCGATAGGTTGCTTCGTGGCTGGGATTGTAAAAGTAAGACAAGCTCCTGCCAGGGATCGGTGGCGACTGCCGGGCAGCGGTATCGTTCGTTTGCTCATTCTCAACATCTTCGTAAGCCTGCATGTTGGCAACCTCTAAGGAGCGAATGTTATGTGTGATGGTCTAGGAGTTTGATGACACACTCCTGGCAAGAAGAGAAGCGGTCGGAAATACTCCGAAGTGATACACTGCCCACCGTATGCGTTCGCTTTTTCTTCTCGTCCTTAGCATTTTGGTAACGATCTATCTTGCACATGACTTTCCTCACGCGGCGTGGGTGCCGGTGATTGCCGGCATGTTCGGCGGTTGTTGGTACTACGAGTCTGTGGGACGCAACCGGTTTGAGCCGTTTGCAGTGAGTTTCCGCATCGAGTTCTTCTACGTTTTAACCGGGATCGGAATTATCACAGAGGATGAGTTTCGGGCGTATAACGGGCAAGCCATAGGAATCAATCGACTGGAGCCCCTGCAGCAGATGGTCGAAAAGGGGGTCAAGGCGATTGTCGTTGGCCTCTGTGATCGCAACCGAAGGACTCTCGTCCATTGGACTCAAGAGGGTATTTATTCCTCAGGCTTCAGCTTCCGAAAGCGTCTCGATATGATTCCTTCCCGTAAGGAGTTCGGTGCATGGCATCCTGGCTTCTTTATCCGTTCGGCTTCTACGAGATATGTTGTAGGAATCAGTGTTCCAACCCCATGGTGGCAGGCAAACAAAGATGGTGAAGGAATCAAGAAGTTTGTGATTGCTGTCGAGGATGGGGATTGGGAGACGAATCTTATCCTCGCGACCATACCGGACGCGGTGTTCGCGCCATATTATGGCGATCGGGGAAGCTTCTTCTGGGAAAAGCGTGTGGAGCGTGCAGATCGCGTTGCTGAAGCGAGCGGGCTGCGAAAGAGCGCCCACTGGTACTCCACCTATTCGAACGAGTGCTTCACTGTGGCGATTCAGTTTGTTTCCACTTAAGACAAGAACTTCTGAGACACGACACTAGTAACCAACGGAATTCGCACAGCTTATTTCTGCTGTTTCCCCTGTAGCAGGCCATTGACGATCGATGCAAGCCGCCGGGAGCCAAATGAAACATCGCCTGCGTCCTTCAGCGTTTGTTGACCTTTGTCCGTCGATCGCAGTTTGCTGATGGTATCGTCATCGACTCCAGAGAGGGAGAGATTTCGCGCTCCATTGTCCATCCATCGCTGAGGTCCCCGGACTGTGGCGAGTGTGGCGCCCGCAGCTGCGCGCATAGCAACCGGCAGTGAGGAGCTGGCGGCGGTGCGGGCGGCAGGCAGCAGGACATGAGATTCCGGAATAAGTTTTGGGAGAATTGCGCCGGCAGCACCGGCGGCAAGGTGAGATAGGGGACCCGCATGGAGTGCATCGGCAAGTTGTGAACCACCAACGTAGCCAACGCCGCTTTTGACAAGATCAAGCAGGTTATCGGCAAACTGCTTCTTGATGTTGTTAGAGGGACTATCGATTCCCGGTGCCTCTGCTATAGACCGCAGTGCCGAGATTCGCTGTTGTATCGCATCGAATCCAGGTAGTGCAGCCACGAGCCTGTTATGAAGCTCGTCCTGAACTGCCTTGAGTGCATGGTGTTGTACTTCTTTCCCGTCTCCCCATTGTCGGGATAGGCCATCAAGACCGTCTTTGAAACCTAACGCTTCGCTTGCCGGAATCTTGTTGGGAATGGGAGCTCCGGACCCATGATATGAGGAAAGCTGTTCGCGGATGGTATTCAGATCATTAAGCTCGCTCGCTTGATTTCCAGGGACGGCCTGAGCGAAAAAAGGCTTCAGCCTGCCTCTGACTGCATCCAGGTCAATGAACGCCGGCGAATCCTTTGCGGCGCTGTCGAGCGCGCCCTGGTAGTGGGTCAGCAGTGCTTTGGCTTGGTCCACAACCTTACCTGGGTCGATACCGGTTGTCTCTTTCAGGATTGCTTCACCGATATCTTTCGCGTTGGCTGCTTTATCACGAGCGCTCTCGAAGAGTTTTGAACCGATAGCCTTTGCCGCCAGATAAGGCGCGGCTTTCTTAATCGCATCTGAGGCAATATGGCCGCCTGCGCCCCAGAGTGCGCCCTCTCCAAAAGATTGTCCCTGATATTTATTGACGAGGCCCGAGCCAAGAGCTGAGGCGGCGATGCCGGCGATTGGAGCTGCCCTGGGAATAAGCCTGGCGACTTCACCTGCCAGCGCGGCTTCTCCGCCTGCGGGGATGAGGAACTCTGCAGTCTGTTCGATGCCTTTGCCGACGCGCTGCGCGGTATTGTGTGCGGTCTTCATCTCGTCGAGCTTGTCGAGATCCGCTGGATGACCGAAGCCGAGGTTTGAATTGGTGAAGAAGGGTGGAAGGTGTTCCCGTGCCCATCGGTCACCGACCGAGACACCAGTGAGTGCGCCCTTTCCGATTCCTTTCACAACGTCCAGTGCGATCTGACCGCCCGTGTGCAAAGGATGAGAGGCATGGGCTGCTTCAAAGTCCCCTTGGTAGCGATGGATCTCTCCGTCATCTAAAACGAAGCCTCGTTGCTGCAATGAGGGGACGTTGCCGTAGGGAACCATGATGTAGTTTCCCTTTGTGCCCGGAGTGAGCATCCGATACGTGCCTTCTCGTTGTGGATTGTTCAATAGCGATGCGATGTCGGTATTTGCCATGCGTCAGATGCTCCATCTTGTTGTGCGTTTGTTAGGTAAGCGATTGGCAGCTACCGATCAGGGATGGCCGGGATCTTCGGCATGAGAATCAAACTCCTGTGGGCGGAAGGAATGCTCTACTGCCAACGCCTGTCGGGAAGATAGTCGCCGAGGTTGATGCCGGGTTGTGGCGTGGACGGTGCTTGAGGCGCCGGTGCACGGCTAGAGCCGCGACGGGTAGCGAGCATCCCATTGTGGTAACGCTGCATTTCGGCCAGCTGATTCGCCTGATTTTGTTCGAGCCACTTGTGATGACGAGTGTTTTCGGAGGCTTGATCCTGTTCCCGTTGTTGCCGTATCTGCTCCAAGGCGGAGGATCCGAGGTTGCCGTAGTATTGTGCCGCCTCGGGAGAGTAGAGGTCGCTGAGATGATTCTCAAGATCGAAACCCTTTTCGCGGGCTTTTTTCACGAAGGCGGTCCATGCGGTCTGCTCCATACCTTTAGGAGCGTGCATGGCTGAGGCAGCGAGCGAGGAGACCTCCTCGATGTCGTGGTCGTGGATCCTCTGCTGTTGCTGCTGGAGCAGGTACTGTTGCTGCTGCCGCCCGAACTCGGCCTGCTCCATCGCGTCAGCCTGTTTCCTGGCTGCCGGTGTTCCGAGCCCTCGTAGATTTGCAATCCGGCCGGCAGCTTCGGAGGGCTGCGGCTTGCCTTCTGCATTCATCTGAGGACGAAGGGCGCGACGGATCTCCTGGTTATCGTGGAAGTCCTGTTGCTGCTGCCGAAGATCCAGATCGCGCTGCTGCATTTCCTGCCCGCGGGCCTGCATAAGCTGCTGCTGGGCGCGGTTCTGGTATGCCTGGCCGAGTGTCTCGAACCATCCCGGTTCGCGGCTTTGTTGAATCGGTACGTAAGCTCCCATTCATGGCTCCTTAGACGTAAATGCGGTTTTGACCATAGGTTCGTCCGTTGCGAGCCAGATCGTTCTTGTATCGGTCGGTCTGGCTGTAATACTGCGCGAGCGTGCCCTGTGCTCCTTCTCCCAGACCGCTGGTCATTCCATAGAGACCCTGGGCCTGCGCATTGCCGGCTCCGGTCAAGGCGTTGAAGGTGTTCTGCGCCTGCTGCATACCGGTACTCAGACCGGCGTTGCTCACCTGGTTGGTTGCATTCGCACCGAGGTTCGCGCCTCCCATGATCTCGCTGTAAGTCTGCTGCCGATTTCCCATCCAGCGGTTATAGGCATCCCCATAGGTCTGATTCGCCAGACCCGTCGTGTAGTTCGTCAGCCCTTTGGCCGCGGATCCACTTAGGAGCCCTCCCCGGGCGGCTGCCGAGTTATTCACCGCATTCTGTCCCTGCTGCAGCGTGAACTGGTAGCCCGGGTCACTATAGAAGTCGGACATTTTGAATGTCTGCGGAGTATTGAGGTAGGTGTTGAGCTTATTCGCTGCGTTCGTGCCGACTGAGGTATAAGGTGTGTAGTCGGTGCGGATCTGGTTATAGGTATCGGTGAGTTTGTTATTTGCCTGATTGGCTGCGTCGCGGTAGGCATCCGCCTGGGAGTTGCCGGCGATCAGCGAGCCAATCCCTTTGGTGACGCCGCCGATGCCAGCGCCGATGAGGCTTGATGCAAAGGACATGGATCAAAGCTCCTTGATAAAGACTTTTTCTTCGAGCCGCCATCCCAGGCGCTCGAATAAGGCTGCGTAGTTGCGTGAGACTTTGCAGGTGATGGTGGCGAGCTCAACGCCCATCGCGCGCCAGGCTTGTTCCACCTCGCGAAAGATGCGGATACCGGCGTGACCGCGATGATCAGGATGAAGGAAGTACATGTCGCTGACGGCGGCGAGGCGTTTGCGGTTATGCAGATTGGGCATGACGATACCGACGAAGTAGCCGACGAGTTTGCCGTCGTAGCGAGCAGTGAGAAGGAAGAGCATGCCGGCCTGCTCCATGGCGAAGTACTGTTCCCATGCCATGTCGATGCCACCCTCCAGCTCGCCCGTTTCGGCGTAGTGCAAGGGGAAGAGCGGCTCCATCTCGTGACAGCAATCGGCGAGGCGTTCGGTCTGAAAGGTAATCACTTCACATACCGTCCGCTGAAAATTGCTTTGGCAGAGGTCAGGGTGAAGTTGGGCAGGTAAGCTGTGTTGCCGGCGACCATGCCGTTGCCGTAGTCGGCGTAGGCGCTGGTGTTGACTGCGGCGAAGGCGCCTGGACGGGTGGTGGGTTGGGGCATGTTGGTGATCTGCGCTGCCGTGAAAGTGACGGTGCCTACGGTGGCATCGATCTCAACCTCCCAGAAGAGCTCTTCGCCAATCGACTTCCACCAGCCCGCATAGTTCACGGCACCGGTTTCGGCTGCGCCAATCAGGGTTGGTGCCCATGTACCGCTGTCAGCGCCGACTGTTGTTTGCAGTGTGTTGATGTCTGCACGGTCCGCGAGCTCGCGAGTGTTGAGGTCGGCAACGCCGGTTTGCAGTGCAGTGATGTTTGTTTCCGCGGTTGCTACATGGGTCTGGAGCGCGGCAACATCCGAGCTGATCTGACTGAGAGGCGTACTGCTGCCGCCGCCGACGCGGTAGACGAGCTTCTGGAACCAGAGTGCCCATTGCTGTGAGACCAGGCCGTCGGCGCTGAAGAGAGGCGTAGAGATAGGGGCACCGGAGAGGCTGTCGGGATTCTGCGGCATTGGAGCATTTCTCCTGTAGGTGTAGTGCGGGGCTTATGTATCTATGGGCGTTTTCCGCAATGAAAATGCCGCTGCACGCTCCTTCCGGGATACCCGGCAAGAGGAGAAATGCTCTAGCTGACGCCTCCTTTCATCTCGATGAAGGCATCGTTGATGGCAACGAGCACATCATCGGTGATCTTGATCTCGAAGACGCGTTGGCGGGTTCTGCCGAGTCTCCACCACATCACACGTTTATAGGTATCGCCGCGTGCTCCGAGTCCGCGCCAGTATTCGCCGGACCATTTGTGGCCGCCGTCATCGGACCACCGCAGCATCAGCTGCGGCTCGGGCGTACCGATGGGAACGCCATCGGCTCCGAGTCCAACTTCCATGTCCAGCCAGAACTTCGAGAAGAAGATGTTCTTCAGCTCATCGCTCACAAACGGTGTGCTACGGATGCGAGTGATCCGCGTGCCTGCATCGTTCAACGAGAAGCGGTCGAGGATGTAGAGCTTGCCGGTGGCGTAGTCCGAGAGGATGTGTTTTCCGAAGGCTTCAACATGCATCTCTCCGCGATGACGCTCCAGGCTGCGTGCGCCGGTATAGGCACGTTCATGCCAGAGCTGCGTGCTGACGTCATAGGCCCAGGTCTTATTGCCGGAGGGGAAGTTCAGGACATAGAACTCGTGGCCTTCCTGCTGATAGCTGTAGCCGGTGGCGTCGGCGATGGTGCTGTAGGTGGCGAGGTCTTGTTCTATTGCGTGTGTGGAGATGCGTTGCGGCGCCAAGCCATTTGCCATGTAGACGATGCCCTGGCCCTGCTCATTCTTGCCGAGCCAGGCGATGGTGTTTGCAAGGCGTACTGGAGTTCTGGCAGCGGCGAGACCGAACTGGATGACGCCGCCCTGCGTGCGCTGGAAGGGGAAGGTGGCGTCGCCGGAGTCGTACCAGACCTCGACGCTGCTGGTGCCGAAGAGCCAGAGGAGCTCTTTGTCGGCGAGTGCAACGAGCAGGCCGTCGGGCGAGCTTTCGGCAGAGGCAAACATCGTCCAGTCGATGTCGGTCGAGTAGGGCTGCGTGATGACGAAGACCTGCGACCTGGGCCGGGTGAAGAGGAAGTAGCCATCGAGAAAGGTGACGGTGCTGCCGCCGCCGTTCGCTTCGAAGTCCGCGAGCGATGTCAGCGTGTTGGCTGCGAGGTCGTAGGTGTAGCCGTTCGGTCCATCGACCAGCATCAACTGTCCGCCGTTGTCCGCAATGCCGACAAAGCCGGCGGAGGAGTTCAACGTGCCGCGGCTGATGCTGGTTCCGTCGCTCATCACCTCCCACAATGTGGTGCTGGTAACGGCAAAGAGGCGGCCATCTTTGGATGTGGTGAGCATGCCGCGCACCGGATGTTCGCCCGCATCGAGTGTGGCGAAGGTCTTCAGCCCGGGCGTGCCGAGCAGGGAAGCAACGTTTTTGCCGGTGCCGGATTCATCGAGCTGGGGATAGAGGTTTACGCATCGCTGACAGTTGATGTTGGTGCTCTGCAGCTTGTAGGCGCCGCTGACGAATCCTTTGAGCTGCATCAGTTCCCTTGATTGCCGGAGTCACCGGTCAGGTAGTTGAAACCGTTGGGCGCGCCGGTGACGGCAGCATCGCTCTTCAACAACGGAACGTAGGTGTTGTTGAGCGCCATGACGGAGGCCTTGGCGTCGACCGAACGTTGAATGACGGTCGGCAGTGGATCGATGCCGTACTCCGGTGCGAGATCGACGGCGAGTCCGTAGCGAAGAGCGCGATCGTAGCCGTCGGGCAGCGTGATGTCGTCGTCGAGTGTGGCGATCTGCGTCAGCTGTTCCCAGGTGTAGAGGTTGAGTGCGTTGACGAGGCTGGGAATGGGATAAAGGAAGAGGTTGCGCAGCGGGTATTCGTTGTCGATGTAGACGAACTGCGGAAGGGTGCTGGTGGTATCAGGAACGCTGAAGGCGTTGTACTGATCGATGTTGAGGATCGGCACGGGCAGATTGAGCGGCGGATTGCTGCCCTGGTTGTAGATGAGTGTCACCTTCTCGATGCGCGTGGGGCGAACGGTATCGAAGTCTCCGCCTGGGCCCATGGTGTAGGTCTTCTTGCCTGCCACGAGCGGGAAGCTGTGCGGCATGATGGCGAAGACCATCAGGCGTTCCGTGCGCCAGGTGCTGATCAGGCTGTTCAGGCTTACGAGGGCGTCGGCGGCTTCGGAGGCGGAAGGCTCCTGCCCGCTGCCGATGACACCGATCAGACGCAGGGCTCCTTTAATGAGATCGCGGGCGGTCATCTTCTACTCCTGTGTTGTGCGGCGTTTGCGGCGTTGTGGTGTGAAGTTGGCGATTGGCGGCGTCACAGTTGCGTCGATCTGTTCGGCGGATGGGCAGGTGATGATGCCGTGGTCAGCAGGAGAATTCGTCCATGCATTGCCGAGCGCGGATTCTTCTTCGCGGGTGTGAACCACGATGGGAGGTTCGGTCGCGTGGTACTTGTACTTGGGATAGGTCAAAGGGGGTTCCTGGGAATATCGGTGAGAGAAGGAGCAAACGGCGGTTCGAGCTTCGCTCGAATACTCACGTCCCAAACGCGGGACATGGGGCACCCAGAGCCGTACCTCGGATAAGAGGTGATGAAGACGCTCTTTGAAAAAAGTGGGGCGGAGATTGCTCCCCGCCCCTGCCGGATTAAGCCTGGATGCGGCATGACCACTCGGGATACAGAGCCGCGATGCCGTAGAGGATGTCGAGGCGAAGCGGGAACTGATCCGTGGTGATGTTGTAGGCGCGCACCGCGCGAACGGAGAGACCGGTCTGCGGATCGCTCTTACGTGCGGCCATGTCGACACCGCCGGGAAGCGGAAGGTCGGCACAGGCCAACGTGAAGGCGTCACGATGGAAGGCTACGTTCTGTTCCGTCACGGCGCCGGAAGTACCGACGATCGTAAGGGCCGCGTTGTCCGCTGGACCAACGGTCACGTTCTGAAACTGGCCGGTGGGCGTGATGGCTGGAGCAATGGGGATGGTGGCATTGCCCGCGGCATCGGAGTTCACGTCCGCGACGACGACGAACTGCTGCAACTGGGTCGTCGTCTGACGGCTGACCGGATTGACCGCGAAGACGCCGGCGATGGTGAAGACATCTCCCTTCTTCAGACGGTTGGCCGCGGCAGCGGTCCAGCCATCGGTGGTGAGTGAGTTGCCGGTCTGGTTGGCTCCGTTGACCAGCGGTGTGCCACCGAGAGGACCGACGATGTGTTTGATCACGTTCTGGTCCATGCTGGTCTTGAAGCCGTACAGAGGCCCAAGGTTGCCGGTGTTGTACTGGTCGCTGATGCGCTTGCCGTCGTTGAAGATCGACTTCAAGCCCTTGATGACGTTGGCGGAGCTGCGTGCGCCGAAGACGGCTGAACGCAGGTCGCCGCGCGGAGTTGCGTTGTCATCGAGCAGCGCACCGGCATCGAGCAGAATATCGCCGCTGGTGAGTGCGGTGCCGGGGACGCCGACGGAGTTCCAGGTCGTGTTCTTCATCAGGATGAGCACGTCGAGGTCGATGGCGTTGGCCACCTGCACCATGGCGGGCTTGATGAAGCGCTCAGAGAACTGGTCGATACGCAGCGCCAGATCCGAAGAGCTGAACTGGATATCGACACCGCGCTGCGTGGTCAGGGCCAAGGGCACCGAGGTCTCGACCGAGTCTTCAATGCTGATGGCCTGGCCGGTGCGGCCGATGTAACGCGGAGGCTTGCGGATGTTCAGCGTGTCGCCGATCTTCGCGTCGGAGCGGCCGAAGGAGTCGTCGTACTGGCGGTTGATGTACTTGGCTGCGGTGAGCTGGTTCTCGAGAACCGCGAGGGCCTCATTGGTGATCATGTTGATGGTGAGAAGCTGATTCGCCACGTTGGTCTATCTCTCCTGTTCCGTTACGTGCGTTTAGCGGTATCTACATGGGGAGTTGTTTCCCTACCTGGGTGCCCCGCCCTCGCAACGCTAGGGTGGGTAAGGTTGGGGAAAAATTCTGACAACACCGATATGTCGATACGTGCTCTAGCGCAGGTTGGGGAACTGTTTGGCCCGGTAAGTTCTCCACTCTTCGGGGGACATGTCGTCGGAGAAGGGATCCTTCTCGGAGGTGCGTGTCGACCTGCCTACTAAGGAGGGAGGTTTGGGGGCCCTGGTCACGGGTGCCGCCGCGCGTTGCTGCCGCGGCGTATCGGCTGAGGGAACGAACCGCGCTTCGAGTCGTCCGATTTCACGCGCCACCTGATTGGAGCTCATCGCGGCGAGTCGTTCGGCGTCGGCAGGATTTTGCGCGAGGTAGTAGAGAAGTGCAGGGCCGTGTTCGTGGTCCTGCACTTCAGTCCACAGTGCGGGCGACATGGGGGTGTCGCTCGCGATGGCCTGCGCGATGACGGCGTCGTAGTCTGGCGCTGCATCGCGAAAGCCGTCTTCGCGCGCGAGGAAGTTGTCCTGCTGTGCCTGCCGGCGATGAACCTCCTGCTGTTGCTGATGACGGGCTTCGTGGGCTCGTTCACGCTGCTCGACCTTCCAGTCGGTCAGCGCTTCGAGGTACCCGGCCTGGGTCTCGAAGTGATCGGGAGAGGGTTTGCCGTCGTTCACGGCTGCGGGGTCTTGCCTGGTTCGCAGCGCTTCAGTGCGCCAGAACTCGGCTGCGCGTTCCGCATCGGACTTCTCACGGGTGAGCTTGTCGATGCGGCGCTGGAATCCGCCTTTGTGAGGACGAGGTGTCTCTTCCGGGGGTTGCGGTTCGTTGTCTCCAGCCGCCGACTCTGGAGCGATTTCACCCGAGATGTCTTCGGGCGCGGCGAGTTGTTCCTGCGGTTGCAGGTCTTCTGACATGGGTTGGTCTCCAAGGATTGAAAGGGCCGGACTGAGGAAGCCGTCCGTGGGCTTTGGGGAAAACTTGGGGAAGACGGATCGCGCGTTGCGCGATTGCCCACATCTGGCGACAAGGCCGCCAGATATGGGGCACCCAGTGATGATGCCCGCTCTATGACTGCATTGATTGGGCCTGGGCTTTGAAGGCTTCGATCTGGATGCGTTCGGCTTCGAGGGATAGTTCGAGTTCGCGGATCCGTTGTTCGCCGGCGGCGATGCGTTCTTTGGAGTCGGTCTCCAGTTTCGTGATCGATAGACCTTTGTTCAGGTCTTCCTGCGTGGCCTGCAGTTGCTGTGTCAGCTTCTGGATGGTTTCGGTCTGCTGCGCTAACGTCTGCTGGATCTGTGGAGGCAGTTGTGGGTTTCCGTTGCTCTCCTGTTGGATCTGCGGGGGGAGCATCGTGTGCAGACGTTTGGCGATCTCCTGCGCTCCGGGCCAGTCCATGTTTTTTACCAGGATGTCGCCGGCCATGTTCATCAGCGGCGGGTAGGACTTGGTGAGGTCGATGATCGATGAGACTGCTTCCTGACGGCGGGAGTGATAGCTGGGGCCGGTGGAGATGGTGACGTCATACGTGCCCAGGCCGAGGTCGTAGATGCGTTCGTAGCCCTGCCACTGGGCTGTTTGTTCTGGTGAGAGTTGCTGCTGTTGTCCGATGGCAGCCATCGACGGTGCGCCATCTTCGCCGAGGATGCGGATGATGCGCGGGGTGTCGTAGATCTTCGGGATCAGGTCGAGAAGGATACGGCCGCAGTGACGCATCGCTCGGGTGAGGTTGTCGATGTAGTGGAAGTTCGCTCCCTGTGCCTGTTGCTGGCGCGCGAGGATGGCCTTGCCGCTGGTCTCGTTGCCCTGCGCTCCGAGAGAGGCGTCGTAGATACCGGTCACGGCTTTGAGATCATCGGTCGACTCCATCATGGCCATATTGATGGCCTGGATCGCCGGCTCTGCATTCATTCGCTGCGGTGGAGGAGCAGGCTGACCGCCGACTGTCGTTGGCTTGTACTGCAGATAAGCGAAGCTCTTGGTGTTGGCCTGTGCCCACTGACGTTCGTAGCCTTCGAGTTGGCCTTCGGCGATCACAAAAGGCGCCTTGGGAGCGAGTGCGATGGCTTCGGTTGCGGCTGACTTCATGAAGTTGAACTGGCGTTGCGGTTCCTTGGCGTCACGCACGATGCCTTTGAGTAGAAGCTTGCCGTCGATGTCGAGCTCGTCGCCGACGACCTTCACGATGGGAATCCAGCGGCCGGCCCATTCGGTCTCTTCCAGGACTTCGAGGCCGTTGAGCTTGGCCCAGCGGACACGTTCGACCTCGGTCTGACGTTCGGCGATGATGAGGCTTTGCTTCTGTTCGTCGCTGATGCCCAGCTCTTCTGCGAGTGCATCGAAGTCATGACGAAGCATGGCGCTGCCATCGCTGAGCTGCACGAGAGGATGCGTCTCACGCTCGCGCCAGAAGTATTCAGCGATGCGGCATCCGTCTTGTTGAATCCAGCCGGTGTCGCCGATCGACTGCCAGTCTTCCATATGCGAGAGCTCGGAGTCAGGCCACGCCTTGCGATAGGCATCTTTGCTCATCGTCTCGACGACGAAGGCCCAGTCAGCATCAGAGAAGTCGGCTTCCTTGGCATGGGGATCGTAGTAGACGGTGAAGGGATTGCGGATGCGCTTGATGCGGATCTCCTGCTCGAAGGAGAGAGGGCCGCTGTAGTCCGTCGTGATGCGGAAGTAGCCGAAGCTGAAAGCTGCTGCGCCGAAGAAGGCAGTATCATACGCGGCGTCGGCGCCGGAGTCGTACTCGATGTGGCGGATGAGGCCCTGCAGGATGCGCGCGGTCTCGACGTCGGCTCCATCATCGACGGGATTGACCTGAATGCTGGGCCGGTTCTGACGCTGTTCGTTGGTGACCTGGCGGACGAACTGCGGCAGACGATTGATGGTCAGGCAGGGACGGCCATCCATCTGGCGCTGACGTTGAATGGTGTCGTCCCACTGCTTGCCGGAGAAGAACTCCAGATCTTCGAGAGCTTCTTTGCGGCCCGACGATTCGGCTTCGGCTGCGAGTTGGAAGCGGCGTCTGGCAACGTCGAGGAGTTTCTCTTCTTTAGTCTTCTTCTGCTGCGGGGCGTCCTCGCTGCGTGGCTTCGAGGGAACGTTGGCTTCAGGAGCGGTATAGAGTTTCGCGCGTTTGACGTTCTGCCCGGCGATGGAGGTGAAGACATTGAAGTCCGCGGGCTTCATCCCCTGGGTGTTGCCGTAGCTTGGCGGAACGACGGTACCAACGCGGCGAGTGCCGTTGTCTCCGTGACGCATCGTGACGGGCTGGTTGGCGATGCGGCGGAGCGCCGGGTTTTCAGTTACATCTTTCTTCATGCCATCCACCCCTGTGCTCCGGCGAGTGTGCCGGTGTATTCGTCATGCTGCTGTTGCTGGTTCACAGTGGCTACCTTTACGGCGAAGGTCATGGCGAGGTTGTCACCTTTGTCAGGAGAGGCGAGGCCGCGTGCCTTCATCTCGTCTTTGCCTTCGAGCTGGATCTGGTTCTTCGCGGTGAAGAAGTATTCAGGCGAGGTGATGTCCTCGCCGAGCTCTGGATCGTCGGGAATCTCGGCGCCGGCGGCGAGCCATTCACGCATCTGTCCCCAGGATTCGGCGCGTTTGTTGGCGTAGCGAGCTGTGTCTTCGGGAGAGTGGCTTGAGTTGTACTCATGTAGCTTGCGACCGTAGCCGCGCGAACGAAGCACATCGATGACGCCACCACCGACACCGCCGCCATCGACGACGGTCATGGCCGGGTGTTCGCTCTCAATGTATTCAGAGACGCGGCCTGCGACCTGATCGACGGGGAGACCGCGATAGGTATTCAGGATGGTGTAGCGGCGGCCCTGGCGAAGACCGATGACGGTCTGGTCGTTGCCGAAGCGGGCGACGTCGACGGAGAGGATCTTCGGCAGAGCGCTGTAACCTTCTGCTTTGAAGCGGCGGGCGTTGGCGACGATGTCGCTGGCGATGAACTGCCGTGAGCTGGCGCGAGGAAACTCGCCGCGGGCACGAACGCGGAAGAAGTCAGAGTCTTCGCCCCAGTCCTCTTCCCACTTTTTCAACTGCTGCAGGTTGGTGCCTTCGACAGAGCGCGAGTCGATCTGGCTAATAAGCCAGCGATGTTTGAACTTGCCAAAGCACTCGCGGAAGCGGCCGGTGTTCTTGGTGGGGTTGCCGAAGGCGATCCACAGGATCTCGGTGTCGGCATCGGTGAGCGCGCCTTCAGTGACCTCCCAGATACGGTCGGCGATGGCCGAGGCTTCGTCGTAGATGACGATGATGCGTTTGCCCTGATTGTGCAGGCCGGCGAAGGCTTCGGTGTTGTGTTCGGACCAGGCAAGCGCGTCGGCACGCCACTGGCGGGCGTGCTGCTTATCTTTAGCGTTGATGGTGGTGGCGGTGATCTCCCACCAGTGGGCGTTGATGGAGAGACGTGTCCACTTGCTGATCTCAGGCCAGGTCTTGGTGCGGAGCTGGTTTTCGGTGTTGGCGGTGACGACGATGCGGCAGTCTTCAAAGGTGGAGATGCCCCAGTTGACGATCATGCCGATGAGCGCGCTTTTGCCTATTCCGTGACCTGATGCGACGGCGAGCTGGATAGGATCGGTGCGATTCGTACGAAGATGTTCGCCGATCTGCTGCAGCTTCTCGCGCTGCCAGCGGCGCGGGCCGTGATGTTGCTCCAGCTCGCCTGTGCCCCAGGGGAAGGCGTAGGAGACGTAACCAAGAGGATCGTGAGTGAAGCTGCCGATGTCGGCGGCAAGGGCTGCGTCAGCGGGATTGTTTGTCTGCGCGCGCACGTGCCTCCTTCACCATCTCGGCGAGCGAGATCTCACCGGTTACGTTCATGTCGATGCGGTCGCCGTATTTGCGTGGAAGCAATTTCGAGGCGACCCACTTGCGCGTATCGATCTTCAACTTGGAGCGTTGTACGGCGACGCGATTGGGCTGGCCTTCTCCGTAGAAGTCCTCGGTTGCATCGTCGGCGAGTTCGAGCAGTTCGTCTGCCATGAATTCGGCCTGTACTTCACGGGCCTGTTTGTATCGCTGTTGGAAGTCAGGTTTGGCCGCGAGCCAGCGTGCGACGGTCTGGCGTGAAGGCATGTTGTCGAGTGAGCAGATGTGGACGAGGCTCTGGCCTTCCATCAGGAGAGCGCAGATGGTCTCGACCAGCTCGTCACTGTACTTGGATGGACGTCCGGGCTTTGCCATTCGAGGAACTCCTGTTGGCGCCGGAGGGAAGAAGACCGGCCTGTTGCATCTCGGCCGTGACACGGTCAGAGAAGGTGGGCGGTGGTGTAGGTGTGTGAGCGACGTAGGGCCGGACCGTTCGGTTCTGGCAGCGATGTATCTGCTCGGCCTCTTCGGCGAAGCGTGCATTCAGTTCCGGGTCGACGGCCACGGGGCGGGGAATCTCAATCACCTGCCGGCAGCGTTTGCAGCGCAGTGCCTGCAGGGTGTCCATGCGTTCCAGCATTTGATGGGTTTGCTCCAATCGGTGTGGGTTGCCAGGCCTCCACCAGGGCTGCGTGATAGCGGGAGCCGGCTGCATTGAGGAAGGTCACGCTGGGTCCCATCACGGAGGAGAGGTCGTGCAGTTTGGCCTTCTCCGGTTCCACCAGCAGAAGGATGCTCTTGTAACGGTTGTTCACCCAGCGGGCGGCGCCGCAGTCGATCATCCATTTGGCCTGCTCGCGCGGGATGTGGGTGGAAGGAAGCGAGTTGGTTCTTTGACCGCGACGAAATACGGCCACGTCGCACGAGGGCGATGAGGAGACGGAGGTATTCATAAGAGTGTTGGTCGTCAAACCGAAGACTGGCGGTGACTTCCAGGTTGCCGGTGCGGTGTATCGCTCTCGGCTACCTCTTCAACATAAGACGGTTGTGGAGTGGGGACAAGCGGTTTCTGGTGGGTTACTAGCGGTGGTAGTAGGTGTGGTTTTGGGGGTGTTAAGAGGTGGATTTGTTGGGTCTTATGAGAATGAATTGTTTGGTTGAACGCGGGTGGGAGCAGCGGGGTCCCCGGCCAGCTTGCTGGCTGGGGTATTCAGCGGGCTTCAGCCCGCTGAATGGGCTACAAAGATGTCTGGCTTTAGCCCTAGGCCTTCTCTATGATTAAGGCGAAGAGCCCAGGGCTAAAGAGTCTGTGTGAGTGAGGGATCTTCTCTTTGTTGAGTGGGCCTTAGTTGCTGGATTTCTTTGTGGCGTCTGGAAGGAGTTGTTTTATCGGGTTTTCTGCGGGACATTTTCTTTGTTGTATCGGAAGGAGTTGTTTTAGCGGGGCTTCTC
>NZ_JBFRFJ010000019.1:0-129582 GCF_052114765.1 Terriglobus sp. 2YAB30_2 | reverse complement strand
TCACTGGGAAAACTCAGAACAAAGAGACACCCAACTCGCCCCTTGGACAGACTTCTACAACCAACAAAGACCTCATGCTAGCCTCAACCTACGCCCGCCCATCAGCAGGCTCCAGATGTCAACAACCTCTTGACCTCCTACAGGTGCCCGGCCCAAGCGCTCTCGTCACATTTGACATATTCCCATATCGGAATATACCGTTTTCCTCATGGCAAGAGCGAGCACGACCTCGGACGCATTCAACGCAATCGCTGAACCCCGCCGGCGCGAGATTTTGAGTTATCTCGCCGGAATCGAACGGCCGGTGGGAGAGATTGCGGAGGCACTCGGTCTGGAGCAGCCCTCGGTATCGAAGCACCTCCGGGTGCTGAAGGATGTCGGACTGGTCCGGATGCGTTGCCAGGGCCGCCAAAAGCTTTACCGCACCAACGCCGAAGCAATACGGCCATTGCACCAGTGGGCCGCAACCTTCGAGCGCTACTGGCAGCACCAGTTGACGCGCGTGAAGGCACGCGCCGAAGCGATGGCTCGCCAGGGATCACCGCAGTTGGATTCCGCGAAATCTAAGGAGAAATAGAGATTATGATGCCCACCGAACTGGCTCTCGAAAATCTGACCGTCACCATCAATCAGGAGATTCACGTCGAAGCTCCGATCGATGTCACCTTTGCAGCGCTGCTGGAGCAACTCGGCCCCGGCAACGAAACTCCTGACGGCAAGTCTCTCAACATGAAGATCGAACCATGGCCGGGCGGACGCTGGTACCGCGATCTGGGCGACAACAACGGACACTTCTGGGCCAACGTTCAGGCCATCAAGCGGCCTTCCCTGCTTGAATTCGCCGGCCCCTTGTTCGCATCGTTCCCCATGGTCTCGAACGTGCAGTATCGTTTGAGCGAGGTCGATGGCGGAACCCTGATTGCCTTCCGGCACAGCGCGCTCGGCTTCATTCCCGATGACGTGAAGGCGGGGATGGAGAAAGGCTGGGCTGGAATGAATGAAGGCGTTCGCAAACTGGCTGAGGCCGCCGCTAGCAAATAACACCGCCTCTCATCTACCGGATGATTCCGTATCTCCATTCACCGTATCGATACAGACTTGAAAGGAAAACACCATGTCGATGGCACAATCCCTACTCGCGGAGTTTGAATCGCAGGCGCCGGTCACACGGAAGTTCCTCGAGCGCCTTCCCGAAGACAAGCTCACCTGGAAGCCTCACAACAAATCGATGACCGCCGGCCAGCTGGCCTATCACCTTGCGTTCGTACCTGGAGGAGTTGTCCAGGGCGCGCAGAAAGACCAGGTCCCGCCGCCAGGATTCCAGTTCCATCAACCCGCAAGTCTGCAGGAGATTTTCGACACTCTCGACCGGAGCATCGCCACCGTACGCGAAGTTCTACCCAGCTTCGATGATGCGACCATGAATGCAACCTGGCGCATCGTTGACGGCGACAAGGAGATCGCCGCCATGCCCCGCGTCGCCTTCCTGCGCAACATCATGCTCAACCACTGGTACCAGCACCGCGGCCAGTTCTGTGTCTACCTTCGCCTGCTCGACGTTCCTGTCCCCTCAAGCTGGGGCCCCAGCGCCGACGAACGCTCCGCACTCCAGCCGGAGCTCCAGACCGCATAAATCCTGCACCACGGCAGTGATCCGCTGCAAAGTCCGGATCACTGCCGAAAGGGCGCGGGAGCGTTTGTCACTCTTCTCCAAAAAATTGCGACCATAGAAGTATGATCATAATCCTATAAGTATTGCTCGGACTCTATCGCTCCTAAAGGACTTTTATGAAAATCACCGGTCGCACCATTCTCATCACTGGAGGTTCGGCCGGTATTGGGCTGGCCTTCGCTCTCAAGTTCTTAGAACTTGGCAATCAGGTCATCGTCACCGGCCGGCGCCAGTCGGTGCTTGACGAGGTAAAAGCGAAATACCCAAACCTTCACACCATTCAAAGCGACGTCGCCGACCCGGCCCAGATTGCCACGCTCGGATCACGCATCAAGAAGGACTTTCCCCGTCTCGACGTGTTGATGAACAACGCCGGCATCTTCCTGCCCAAAAACCTCCAGGCTCCGGCATCGGACCTCGATGGCTTGATGACAGAAGTGAACATTAATGTCGGTGGAGTGATTCGGACGACTTCGGCGCTTATTGACGTCCTGACGGCGAATAAGGGTACGGTCATCAACGTATCCTCCGGTCTGGCTTTCGTGCCGTTACCCGCCGCACCGATCTACAGTGCCACCAAGGCAGCTATTCATTCCTATACGATCTCGCTTCGGTTTCAATTAGAAGCGACCGGCGTAGAGGTTATCGAGCTGATGCCGCCTGCCGTGAAAACAGATATGACGACAGAGCTTGTGGAGGGCGGCGCAAGTGCGATCACGACCGACGACCTGGTGAAGCAGTCGTTTTCGGCCCTGCGGTCTGGTTCCCTTGAGATTCATCCGGGACAGTCCAGAATGCTGGCGCTCCTGAGCCGGCTGGCTCCCAGTTTCATCAACAGGCAGCTCTGGAAGGCGTCGAAGCCTCTTGTGCCGGCCAAGGCGTCATGACTCCGTGACGCGCTTGCGTCACACTCCGGGTCCTCTCTTACGTTCGTAATATGAAGAGTAGGGACAGTGAAGAGAATGAGATACGAAAAGGGACACAAAGATGCCACGCGCGATCGCATCCTGGACGTTGCTGCACGCCAATTCCGCCAACAGGGTATCGCGGCATCAGGCGTTGCGGGCATCATGTCCGATGCCGGTCTGACAAACGGGGCCTTCTTCGCCCATTTCGCGTCCAAGAACGACCTGATCGCGAAGAGCCTCGAACGGACCACCGACGAACAGTGGCAGCAGTTCGAGAAAGCTCTGGAGGCGGGACGCCTGATGGAGATCGTAAGTGCTTATCTGTCTGAGGGACATCGGGATCATGCCGATGCCGGGTGTCCTTCGGCTGCGCTGCTTCCTGAAATCTCGCGCCAGGATCGTGCCACACGACGCAGCTACACTGCTTCGGTGAAAAGGCTATTGAGCTCAGTGGAGAAGCAATTACCCAGTATTCCGAAGGGGCCAAAGGGGCGCGAAATCGCCATCGGCCTCTTCGGCCTGCTCGTTGGCACGATCCAGCTCTCCCGGGCCGTGGATGACCCTTCCCTTTCAAAAGCAATTTTGACCGCCGGCGCGCGTGTGGCGACCATGCTGATCGAATCATCCTTGCAAGCTGCAAAGACTTAATGAATGACCTTGCGGAATCTAGAGCATTTTCCCTGTACTTGCGGCTCGCTCAACAGTAAAAGTATTCTGGTCCCCGCTCCGGAAGGGGGACTATGGCAAAAGTTGTCTGTGGCTTCGCAGTACTGTTGTTTGGATGTGGGATCGTGAATGCGCAAACGGCAGCCACCGCAGCAGCAACCCCTTCAAAGACTCAGAACCCGTTGGCGAGCGCCGGTATATTTCCGTACGACCAGATGACGGTACGGAAAACTGCCAATGGAACCGAAAGCCGAAACGCCTTCACGGGAACCCTGGCTACCGGAGAAACGGTGGCCGTGCATGAATCCATGCAACCAGCGGGGACGGCGCCGGTGGAGCTTCACAGAATCGGCCATTCCGAGCTGATCGTAGTGCAGGAAGGCACCGTGGCATTCGAGCATGACGGCAAAGAGGAGCGGGTAGGGCCAGGCGGTTTAGTGTACGTCGCCCTGGGAACCGTTCACAGGATTAAGAATGTTGGCGATATACCCGCCAAATATGTGGTCATTGCAATCGGCGGCGACACGAAGAAGTAGCGGCTGGGCATTTCCCTTCAGGGGCAGTGTAGGGTTTCGCATCTATGGGCGTTTTCCGCAATGAAAACGCCACAGCACCGCTCTTCCGGAATACTGCGGGAACCGCGAAATGGATCGTGACCGATCGCGGGCAACCATAACGTTGCTCTTGCCATCAGATCGTACTGGGACTAATGGCTTTATCTCCAAAAATGATTGAAATGCTGCGCGCCGCCATGACACAAGTGGAGGGCCAAGCGGGCTTAACCTCCGATGATCCCGCACTTCTTGAGTTCAAGCGTTCGGTCATGCTCAATGTCGCGGCCTTGGAGAACGCAGGGGCAGAGGAGATCGCCTCTTCCAGGACTGCGGATGTGTCAAACGTGAGCGCTTCCCCATCCAATAACGCGGCGTAGAGCCTTCTGCGTCCAATAGGGCATTTTTCGCAATGAAAACGCCGCTGCACCCTCTTCGGGATATCCAGCATAGGGAAAATGCTCTAACATCTGCCGTTCTGCCACAGCCCCTTGCGGCAGGTCAGTGCTGCGCACCGTCCTCGGAGCGCTTTCCTGGATTCACTGTACTTTCACAATCACTCCATACGCAGCGCGCGTATCGGATCGGTGTTGGATGCCATCCGGGCCGGAATCACGCTGGCGACGAAGGCGCTTAGGATCAGCGCCGCGGATGCGAGCAGGAAGATCGCCGGATCATACCCGCTGACCTGGTAGAGCTGGGATTGCAGATAGTGTCCGCTCAGGAATGCAATCGGAGCGCCCAACAGTAGGCCGGCTGCGGTTTGCAGTAGAGCTCCACGCAAGATCATGCTCATCACCTGGCTGCGGTCTGCGCCCAAAGCGATGCGAAGACCGATCTCCGGGATTCTGCGCGCGACGGCATAGGCGGTGACTCCGTAGAGACCAACCGACGCCAGCAGCAACGCCAGTCCGCCAAAGATAGCCGTCAGCCGGACGACCAGTTGTCTCTGCGTAAAGGAGTTGCTTATCTGATCCTGATAGGTCGTGATACGTGTGACCGGAATTCCCGGGTCGACCTGTTCGATGGCGTGACGCATGGCCACCGCCGCCGCTGCGGAGTCTCCCTCATACCGGACGATGATGTTCGCGGCGAAGTGTTTGAACTCTGCCGCTTTATTCGACTGGTCAATGATCGCCGCGGTATATGGCTCGTTATTGAAGGTCGTAATTTGTGACATCGGAATGAAGTACATGGGCTGGGGGCCTCTCGACGGATCGCCATACTTGGCGTCGTCGACTACGCCGACAATCTCATATTCCTGGGCCATATCCACGCCTGGACCGAAGTGCATGCCGAGCGCCGGCGCGTCCTGCAGTACCTGATGGACGAACTCGCGATTCACAATCGCCACATGCCTGCTGCCGGGATTGTCATGCTCTGTGAACGTCCTGCCCTGCAGCAGCGGAGTCCCTATCGCGCTGAAATATCGAGGGCTATTCAGGCTATAACCGGCGCTTACCGTACGCTCAGGATGCGGCCCGGCGGCGTTTACTCCCGTTGCCCATCCCATGAATGTCATCGGGCCGTAGGTCGCATAGGCCATATCGTGCAAGGCTGGCGCAGCCGCGAACGTTTGTTCGAGGTGGCGATAGAGCCCTTCGAGCCGCGGATAGGTGTATCCGGCGGCCGGCAGGTCAATGAATGCAATCAGCCGACCCGTGGTTTCGAAGCGGAGATCCTGATGTTCAAGGCGCTGCAGGCTGCGGAGGAACAGGCCCGCGATGCTGAGCAGCGCCACCGAGAGCGCCGTCTGCAGAATCACGAGCGCCCGCTGCAGACCACCCGAGTTTCCGGTGGCGCGGTTGGCTGCACGAAGTGCATCAGCGGGATCCGCATTCGAGGCGATGAAGGCCGGCGCGATGCCGAACAGGATGCCGGTCATCGTCGACGCAACGATAGAGAAAGCCAGCACCGGCAGCGAAGGCAGCGGAGAAAGCGGCATAATCGTCACGCCGCGCATCGCCAGCGCCAGCATTCCCTTCACGCCGAGATAGGCGACGCCAATTCCCATCACTCCTCCCATCAGGGCAAGGAGCATTGCCTCGATCAGCATCTCCCGCACCAGGCGCACACGCGAGGCGCCCAGGGCGGCGCGGACACTCAGCTCCTGCCTGCGGGCCACACCGCGCACCAGCATCAGGTTGGCCAGATTCGCACAGGCAATCAACAGCACGAAGGCCGCGGTCCACTGCAGCATCAGCAGGCTCGTCTCATAACTGTCGCGTAGCTCGTTAATGCCGTCAGCTGCCGGAGCAAGCTCTGTCGACTCCCGCGCGATCTCCGCGAGCGTATGACCTGAACGGACATCAGGATTGGACATCAACCATGCGGTCAGGCCGCTGCGGACGGCACTCTCCACGATAGGCACATTCTTCTTCTCGGGAATGCGCAGCATAATCCGCAACCATTGGCCATTCGGTGCTTTGTAGAGCTTTCGCGTGGGGTTGAAGATGGGCTCCTGCGCCAGCGGAATCCAGACTCCGGGCGGATCACTCATATTCCGCTCGCCAAGAAAGTCTTTCTGCGCGATGCCGACGATGGTGACCGGATGTCCGGTCATGATTACGGTGTCTCCCACAATGCCTGGATCGCTATGGAACTTCGACTTCCAGATCGCATAGCTGATGACGGCGACAATGGGAGCGCCTTCGCGGTCATCGTCTGCGGTCAGCATCCTTCCCGCATAGGGGTTCACTCCGAGAACCTCGAAGTAGTTGCCCGCAACATGCCTTATGTCGAGCGGTTGGGCGTAAGTGTCGCCCTGGCGATGTGCACTCACTCTAGCAGCGCCCGCCTGCATGGCCGTCATGTCGGCCATGCCTCCGACGCGTTCGCGGATGGTCCGGTAGATGTCGTACGAGAAGATGCTCCAGTGACCCTGATCGCCGCCGCCGATGCAGCACTCGCTTTCCTTCCCGACCTTATAGAGCTGCTCCGGATGCTGCACCGGCATCGCTTTCAGAATGACCTGATAGGCCAGTGTAAAGATCGCCGTGGTCGCACCGATTCCCAGCGCCAGAGTCAGCAGAGCTGTCGCCGTAAATCCGGGCGAACGCCTCAGTCTCCGCATTCCATGACGCACGTCCGCAACGATGTTGATCATCAAGCTCTCCCTGAAGCCAGACTCTTTCCAGAAGACGACAAGCAAGGAAGAGGCCATCCATCCAATCCGGAAAGCAGCGTGTTTGCCAAAGCCGCCGGCATACAGCGGTTGACGACGTGTCCGCTATCGAAAACAGGTGTCCGATAGTGAACACCCTGCATCCGCCCGCAGGTTATAGCTCTCGCGCTTCTCACTGTGCGAAATCAACTGGTGAAACCATATACCGAGACGTAGAATTGCGCGACGTGAAACAAAGCGCTCCCAAATCGGTTGACGAGTACATTGCCGCGCAACCCGAAGCGATTCGGCCGAAGCTTGAGCAGGTACGCAGCACAATCCGGGCGACGGTGCCGGAAGCTGTGGAGGGCATAGGGTATGGCATGCCCGGATACAAGCTACATGGAAAGCCTATGCTTTACTTCGCCGGCTTCAAGGCGCACTACTCCCTGTTCGCCGCGTCGGGAACCTTCTTTGCGGCAATCGGAGAGGAGCTCAAAGGCTATGAACTGCGAAAAGGAACGATTCATTTCCCTCTCGACCAGCCGGTCCCGGTAAAACTCATCCGCCGGATCGCCAAACTGCGTGCGGATGGAATCGCCGCCGCAATCAAAAAATCGCCCGCCGAGGGAAAGAAGCTCAAGTCGGCATCCGTCAGGAATTGAAAGTCTGCTCGGCAGGCGCAAGCGCGAGAAGCGCCACGCCGATAAGGATGAGAACAGCCACACCGATCAGCTCACCACGTGCGACCATGTGGCGCATCGCCTGGGTGCCCATCAGCACAGCGTGTACCAGGCTTGACCAGGCCGTGAACGCAATCAGGCTGCGATGTGCGGAAGGATTACGAGCCGCGATCAGCAGGAAGACACCAAGAGTGACGTAGAGGGACAGCATCATTGAGAGCGCTGCTTCCTCCCGTATGAAGATCACCATGGGATAGGCCAGCGCCATGAAGATGATTCCGACGACGATCAGCACGACCTTGAGAGCCTTCATGCCTGTCAGTTGCCGCTCACGGCGGCTTCCAGTGTGGGGATATCCAGCTTGATCATCCCCATCATTGCTTCCATCCCTTTGGGGTGGCTGATCAGCTCGCTGATATGGCGCGGAACGATCTGCCAGCACAGCCCGAAGCGATCCGTAAGCCAGCCGCAGGCCATGGTTTTCCCGCCACCTTCCAGTAATTTATCCCAGTAGATATCGATCTCCTGCTGAGTCTCGCAGCGGACGAAGAACGAGATCGCCGGCGTGAGCTGGTACGCGGGACCGCCGTTTAGAAAGACCATCTCCTGTCCTTCGAGCTCGATCGTGATGGTGGCAGTCTTCCCCTCGGGCCAGGGGCCCACTCCTTTCGAACGCACTTCGTCGATCTTGCGCGCGTGGGGAAAAACACTCAGATAAAACGCGGCTGCTTCTTCAGCGTTGTCATTGAACCAGAGGAAAGGCGCAACTTTGTTCATTGCAGGCATATTAGAGCATTTTCCCTGTTGCTGGATATCCTAGAAGGGGGCGCAGCAGCGTTTCATTGCGGAAAACGCCCATAGATACGGTAGCCCTACTCTACATCTACAGCGAAGTCTGCTCTAGCAGACACGATACAACCTCTGGCAAGCCGATTTGATGACACGATAAACTCTGAAATCGCCACTTCTCCTATGGACATTGCAAAGGAGTGGTGATATTCCTTTGGCATACCCAAAGGAGCGCTCCGAGATGGCCGTGGACAAATCAGAAGTTCTTCAGGGAACCCTGGATCTTATGATCCTCAAGACCCTGCACGCCCTGGGCCCTCTACATGGCTTCGGTATTGCTCGGCGTATCGAGCAACTAAGCGACGACGTCCTAACGTTGAATGAAGGAACCGTCTACACATCACTGCTGCGGCTGCAGCAGAAGAGCTGGATCGCCAGCGAATGGGGCGTCTCGGAAAATAACCGCCGCGCCCGCTTCTACCGGATCACCAAACGAGGACTCAAGCAGCTCGCCATTGAGACCGAGAACTGGGAGAGGATCTCTGGCGTTATCGGCCGCGTGCTCGCGCTTGAGACAAAGGTCGAGCCATGATGGACCGCCTGCTCATCTTCGTTGCGAAGCTCAAGGCGCTCTTCCTGCGGTCATCTGACGATGCTGCCTTCGACAAAGAAGTGGAAGCTCATCTTGAGATGCTGGCCGAGCACTACCGAAGCCAGGGAATGGACGCGGCAGAAGCAAAGCTGGCTGCGCGGCGACAGTTCGGGAACGTAACCCTGCTCACTCAGAAGAGAAAGGAAGCGAGAACAACCATGTTCTTCTCCAACGTTGCGCGTGATCTGCGATATGGCGTGCGTCAGCTTATCAAGACGCCCGTGTTTACACTCGTCTGCGTCCTGACCCTGGCACTTGGTGTTGGGGCGAACACGGCCGTATTCAGCGTGATGCACGCCGTGCTGATGAAGATGTTGCCCGTGCACGATGCTTCCCGGGTTGTTTACATACACACGACTGGCTTTCCTACGGGAGCTCATAACACCGGCGACGAGGCTACGTCCTTCTCTTACGCCACCTACCGCGAGCTTCGCGAGCACAGCGGTCTGCAGGAAGTCATCGGCTATATCCCCATGTCCTCAAGCGGCAAGGCGCCGGTGCGCGTTGGAACCATTCCCGAGGAAGCCGCCGGCGACATGGTGAGTGGGAACTACTTCAGCGGTTTAGGCGTCGGTGTCGAACTGGGCCGCGGATTCCTACAGAAGGATGAAGACGACCATGCGGCCGTCACTGTCATCAGCGAGCAGTTCTGGGCATCACACTATGCGCACAGTCCGGACGTGCTTGGAAAGACGCTCTTCATCAAATCGAAACCCTTCACCATAGTGGGCGTTGCGGCAAAGGGATTCGAAGGCACCGAAGGCCGTATCCCGCTGGACTTCTGGATTCCACTCCAGAGCGATCCGGAGTTCAACGCGTGGGGTAATCCTGCGAACGACGGAATCTATCTCACGATTCCGAACCTCTGGTGCATGCGCCTGATGGCGCGCATGCCGGAAGGCGTTACTCAGGAGCAGGCGCTTGCCAAGGCTCAGGGCATCTTCCAGCAAGCGGCTTATCTTGGCATCGCGCAAAAACGCGCCGGAGAAAGAATCCCGCAGCTCTCGTTCCTCCCTGCTAAGCAGTTCGATGAACAGGACGAGTCCTTTGCCCGCTCCCTCAAAACATTGATGGCGATGGTCGGCCTGGTTCTGTTGATCGCCATCTGCAACATCGTGATGCTGTTGATGGCGCGCAATGCCAATCGCCAACGGGAGTTCAGCATTCGCCTGGCCATCGGCGCGGGCCGTAAGGAGATTGCGCGGCAACTGCTGACTGAAAGCTTCTTGCTGGTTACGCTCGGCGGTATTGCCGCCTGGATCTTCGCTTTGGGAGCGACACGCGCACTCGGCGCCTGGGCGCGCATCGACTCCAATCTACAACCAGACTCGGCCGTGCTCTGGTTCACCTTAGCTCTGCTGATCGTTTCGGCTCTGGTCTTCGGCCTTGCGCCTCTTCGCAATGCCATCTCCTCTGGGCCGGAGATGGCATTGCGGAGCTCCGCGACTGCCTCACAAATAACTACCCGTAGCGTGCGCACGGGCAACATCGTGATCGTCATGCAGGTCGCGATGTGCGTCGTGCTGCTGGTAGGAGCAGCGCTGTTGTTGGGAACGCTGCGCAACCTGATGAATATTCCTCTCGGCCAGAAGCCGGAAGGGGTGCTCGTCTTCGGTGTTCGTCCGCAGCACATTCCATCAAAAGAGGAGAGTATCGCCTTCTTCGTCGATCTGCAGCAGAGGCTGCGGGCGATGCCTGGAGTCGAAGCCGTCTCCTTCGCCGCCAATCGACCGGGATCGGGCTGGTCCAGCAACAACGGAGGTGTCCGCATCGACGGCCATAAACCGAATGGGGTTGAACCGGAAGAGGCTAACTACAGACATAACACCGTTGGGAGTGACTACTTCCGCACGATGGGAGTCCCGGTGCTGCAGGGCAGAGACTTCTCCGATGCCGACTCTGCTACTGCCCCCCAGACCGTTATCGTGAACGAGACTTTTGCAAAGAAGTATCTCGGCACCGTGAATGCGGTGGGCCATGTCCTGACCAACTCAAAGGGATTGCGGCCAAAACTGATCGTCGGCGTGGTGAAAGACCACAAATATACCGGCATCACCGAAAAGGCCAGGCCCATGAACTGGACCGTGTTCATGCAAGGCGACCGCGAAAACCAGCTTGACGTCGAGATGCGCGTGCAAGGTGACCCGCTGGCGATGATCCCCACCGTACGCAGGTTCATCCAGCAGATTGACCCGGATATGGCGCTGCTCGATCCCATGGTGGAGAGCGAAGTCTTCCGGCAGTCCATCTCGCAGCAGATCATGTTTGCCCGGCTCGCCGGCTGTTTTGGTGTGCTTGCTGTTGTGTTGATCGCTACCGGCCTCTACGGAACGCTTTCGTACCGGGTAAGCAGGCGCAATGCGGAGATAGGTGTCCGGATGGCGCTCGGTGCACAGCGCAAACAGATCGTGTGGATGGTCCTGCGCGGAAGCCTGTTGCTTACGGCAGTCGGTGTCGCTGCGGGAATTCCGGCTGCGATCGCAGCCTCCAAAGGAATCGAGAGCTCGCTGTACGGAGTCAAAGCCCTGGACGTCGCCAGCTACCTCTTTGCGATCGCTGGGGTGACCATCGTTGCGCTGGCTGCCAGTGGCCTGCCCGCAGGCCGTGCCGGTAGTGTTGATCCTTCCACCGCTCTTCGTGCGGACTAGCTCCCGTTGGCTTGGGCAGGACTCGCTTCGGATAAGCAAATTGTCCTATGAAGCGCTTTTCTCCGATGTTGCATACTTGCAGGGTTGCGATTTTGACCTGATGAGGTTGCCCCCGTATGCGAGCGAAGTGGATGTGTCTGTCGTTGCTTGGTGTTCTTTCTGTCATCGCGCAAGCCCAGGGAACGGTTCCGGTATTTCAGTACACGACAGGTAACCAGACCTTTACGCTTGCCGGCGGCGATCCCGCGAAGGCAACAACGACGCGCATTCCTGTCACTTTGGTGCCGCTGAAGCTCAGCTTCCCCAGCAGCCGCCCTGGTCTGCAGCCGCGTGTACTCGACGCCACCGCGGATCTCCCCTCGATCACCGCCTCGCCCATCTTTCAGAGCTTTGCTTTTCCCGCAGGCGGTGACACGCAGTACACCGATGCCCTGCTGCGGAGCACCGTCGGAGGCACACCTGCCGGACACACACTGTTGGAAAAGCCAGTCGTAAAGGCCATCTCGATCGAGATCCCCGCCGGCCATGGCTACGTATTGTCTTCGAAGAAGGACGGCGGCAGAGTTGCCGTCGTCGACATGCAGTATGTGCAGCACGAGCTCTTCAAGCAGCTTCCGAAGCAGGATGGCCGCCTGGTGCTGGCCGTGACCCACAACGTGACCTTCTTTGCAGAGGCGGATGACACCATCTGCTGCGCGACCGGGACACATGGTGTCGATAAGACAACTGGAACCTCGTTCGTTCTTGGCTCCTACTTTGCGAAGACACCTGCCATCGTGCGCGAGCGCGATATCCAGCCGCTGACACAGCAGCTTGCGGAGTTCTTCAATGACCCGCTGCACGATCCCTTGACGCAGGGCAACAAGCCGACCGGTAATGTTGTGCAGACGGGCTGGACCATGGCGACAGGCGCCTGCGGAGGCCGCGGGATCGGTTCAGCGTACTTTCTACTGCAGCCGACGAACACCAATCACAAGAACAACTTTCCATACGCTGAACCGTTCGCCGCGAAGCAATACCATCTGAGCAATGTCGCGCTAGTTCCTTGGTACACAGGTGGAAGCGGGACCTATAGCTTTCCCGACAAGAACGCTCTGCCGGCTCCGGCGAAGCCATGCGGCGCGCGACGTCCGGATAACTCCACCGGCGGAAACGTACCCACTACCGCTGCGATACCGAACGATCATCCCGGTACGCACCGGCTGATCGGCTACTGGAATGGATCGCGCGATTTCAAACTGACCGAGGTTGCCCCGCAGTGGGACATCATCATCGAGGCATTCGCCGTGCCGGACCACTCGGCTCCGGAGGGCACGCTGCGGTTCGCGCCGCCGAATGGCTACACGCCGGAACAGTTACAGGCCGATATCGCCCAGATGAAGTCGAAGGGCAAGAAGGTGATGATCTCGCTGGGTGGCGGCGGCCAGTTCTTCTCGATGGAAAAGCCCGAGAGTGTAACCACCTTTGTGGATGCGGTTTCGAAGATCGTCTCGCAGTATGGCTTCGATGGTGTAGATATCGACTTCGAGACGCCATCGCTGGATATCGATGCCAATGACCATGACTTCCGGCATCCCACCACGCCTTCGATCGTCCATCTGATCGAAGGTCTGCGGCAGTTGCACGATAAGTTTGGATCTGGGTTCATGATCAGTCTCGTGCCCGAGGGCACGCAGATACCGGCCGCAGCCGTTGTCTATGGCGGCCAGTTCGGCAGCTATCTGCCGCTGGCCTATGGGCTGCGCGACATCCTGTCATTCGTCGATGTGCAGGACTACAACACGCCTCCGCTGCAAGGCCTTGATGGCGAGATCTATCAAGCCGCAACAACCGACTATCACGCCATGATGACGGAGCTGGTGCTGCATGGCTTTCCTGTAGCTGGAAACCCGAACCTGATGTTTCCTCCGATTCCGGCGGACAAAGTGGCCGTGGGCTTTCTGACCGGATATGAAGAACCTGCAACGATGCGTGCGGGAGTCGAGTATCTGCTTACCGGCAAGAAACCCGCGGATGCAACCTACAAGCTGGTACATCCGGCAGGCTATCCAGGTCTGCTGGGAGCGATGTATTGGACGATCGATGCGGACCGGCGCGAGAACTATAAATACTCAAACGTGCTGGGACCGCTTCTGCATACCGCTACCGAAAAATGATGAATGGTGAAGCTGGTTTCTCGATGTTCGAGGGCTTAATCGATCGCTTTGCGTAGCGGGCGCAGGTTCCCATGATGCTCAGCCCTCTACTACCGAAGAGATCGTTTCCAGACCAGGTATCGGTATAGGTCCTAACCCTTCCGTCAGGAATATAGAGCGGGCCTTCAGCCCTTTGAGGCGTTCTGGGATCGTGAACCTGGGGCGATGCCCCAGGCTGGTATAGGACGCGCCTTCAGCGCTCGAGACTATGGCGCCTTTTTTTGCTTTGCCATTACGAAGCGCGCTGCTCTCGCCCGCAATTAACTCCCCATCGTCAAAACAGCACGGAACCGCACTTTGCCACTGTGCATCTGTTCATATGCAGCCGCGACGTCGCTCAACGGATATTTCTCAATCATCGGATGAACATCGCTCAAGGCACTGAACTTCAGCGTGTCCTGCGAATCGCGGCCGGTGCCGGAGTACCAGCCGGATACCTGGCGGCGTCCCATAATCAACGGAAATACGCTCATGCTCAATGGATCGTTCGGGGCAGCCGGGACGAGAAGATTTCCATTGATGCCCAGCCCGTCCACCACCGAAGAGATCGCTTTCGCACTTGGAGCGGTTGCCAGAATAATGCGCGCTCCGCCGAGCTTCTGCAGCTCTGCAACCGTATCCGAAACATCAGAGTCGATATAGTGATGTGCGCCCAGCTTCTTCGCGAGTGCTTCCTTGTCTTTGCCCCGGCCCAGCGCCACGGTCTCAAAGCCCATCCTGCGTGCGTACTGGACGCCCAGATGCCCAAGCCCGCCAATGCCCTGCACCGCGACCACATCGCCGGCGCGTGCGCCGGCATTGCGTAAGGCGTTGAAGACCGTCACACCCGCACACATGAACGGGCCAGCCTCTTCCGCCGGGAGCCCGTCGGGAATCGCGGCCAGCGACTCCACCGGTGCAACCATGTATTCTCCATAACCGCCATCGAAGTCGATGCCCGTGATCTTGCGGTTGGCGCACATGGTGAAATCACCCCGCCGGCATTGGTCGCAGGAGAAGTCGTGTCCACCGTGCCAGCCGACACCGACGCGATCCCCAACCTTCCAGGTCGTAACGCGATCACCAACAGCATCAATACGGCCGGCGACCTCGTGCCCCGGTACGCGGGGATACTGCAGCCCGGGCCAGGCCCCGTCCTTCACCATGACATCGCTGTGGCAGACGCCGCAGGCCTCGACCTTCACTCGGACCTGCCCTGCGCCTGGCTGCGGAATCTCACGCTCTACAAGCTCAAAATCCCCACCCGGCTTACTGATTTGCGCAACCTTCATCGTCTTTGCCACGGACATGCTCCTTGTATGTTTGCGAATCGCCTGGAACCGCAGAATAGCCTAACAGCATGGTTTGATGCCGGGCAGACAAACGTGGCGTCAACTTTCCCATCACTCCAAAGAACCTTTATCGAAGCTTCACGAAAACACCTTTGTTCGCCATGCGTGCTTTGTGACAGAATGGCGGCTCTCTGTTTTTCTGCTCGGCTTCATCCCTCTGCGGTTGTGCCCATGGGATGCAGTACCATCACGTTGTCATAGGAGATGATTGACCATGAGTACAACCCCAGCACCCGTCACCCCTGAACGCCTCATGCAGTTTGGGTGGGGATACGCCCCTACGCTTGCGATCGAAGCCGCCATTCATCATCGCGTCTTCGACGTTCTCGATAGCGGACCCAAAACCCTCGCCGAAACCGCTGCCGCCACCGGCGCCTCGGAGCGCGGACTGCGCAGCATCATGAATGTCCTCGTAGGTCTGGACTTCCTGGCGCGCAGCGGTGACAAGTACACGCTCACGCCAGAGAGCGAAGCCTTTCTCGTGAGCACCAAGCCGAGCTTCCAGGGCGGCATGTTCAAACACATCAGCCGGCAGCTTCTGCCGAAGTGGCTGGGGCTGAATGAAGTGGTCGCCACCGGCAAGCCGGCGCGCTCCGTAAATTCGGAGGGCGATGGCACCGCCTTCTTTCAGGCCTTCGTGCATGACATCTTCCCGATGAGCTATCCGGCGACGCAGGTGCTGGCCGGTCATCTCGCTCTGGAGCAGCGTGAGGGCACGGTGCGCATACTCGACCTGGCCGCAGGCTCCGGCGTATGGAGCATTGGACTAACGCAGAGCGCGCCGAACGTGGAAGCAACAGCCTTCGACTGGGAGGGTGTGCTGCCCGCCACACGGGCCATGGTAGAGCGCTTCGGCCTCACCGCACGCTACAACTTTATTGCCGGCGATCTGAACACGACACCCTTCGGCAGCGGCTACGACGTTGCCACGCTGGGCCACATCCTGCACAGCGAGGGCGCGGCTCACAGCCAGGCGCTGCTGAAGAAGGCCTTCGATGCCCTGAGGCCGGGCGGCACCCTCGTCATTGCCGAGTTCCTGGTCAACGCCGATCGCACCGGACCTCCGGGGCCGCTGATCTTTGCCGTCAACATGCTGGTCAACACAGAGGACGGCGACGCCTTCTCTTTCGAAGAGATCAGCGAGTGGCTCACGGCAGCAGGCTTCGTCGATGCCCGCCTGCTCGATGCCCCCGGACCGTCGCCGCTGATCCTGGCGACGAAGCCTTAGTCACGGTCGTGCAATACTAGCGCTTCACTGCAGGCAGCCGTTGCAACGGCTGCCTGCACTCTCTTCACTTTGGAGTTCTGATGAAGCGTTCCTTCTTTGTCGCCGTATTGCTCGTGCTTGCCTGTGCTGCATCCGCGCAGGTCACTACCTCGCGGGAGCGCATTCTCTTCTACACCGGCGACTGGCATGGCGAGCGTTTTCCCGACGGCCGGCCAAAGCTGCCCGACGCACTGCTCTCTCGCGCGCTGGACGTCACCGTTGAAGATGTGTGGGACTTCCTGCAGGGGCATGGTTACAAGAGTCAGTTTGACGGTGGCTGGCAGTCTCTGCACGCCGACCGTCCTTTCGCCGGACGCGCACTGACCGCGCAATACATGCCATCGCGGCCGGACATGGTTGCTGCCATCAAAGCTGAAGGCAAGGCTGAGGGGCGCGTCGGCGACACCAATAGCTGGCCCATCAAGCAGCTTGAGCAGGGCGATGTGTATGTCGCCGACGGCTTCGGCAAGATCATCGAGGGCACACTGATTGGCTCGAACCTTGGCAGCGGCATTGCGGCCCACACCCACGGCGGATTCGTCTTCGATGCCGGCATCCGCGACCAGGAGGAGAACCGCGAGATTACGGGATTGAACGGCGTCTATCGCGGCTATGATCCATCGGCCTGGGCGCAGATGACGCTCACCGCGATCAATGCTCCCCTGCGCATCGGCAGAGCCGTGGTGCTTCCCGGAGACCTGGTGCTGGCGCGCGCGGACGGTGTTGTCTTTGTTCCCGCACAGCTTGCAGAAGAGGCCATCAGCAGCGCCGAGTTCACCAAACTGAAGGATGAGTTCAACTTCGAGCAGAACGCGAAGGGCTCCAACGGCGGCCAGTTTGAAGGTGGCTGGACGGAAGCGAAGTACCAGGCCTTCCGCACGTGGGTGAAAGATCATCCGGAGAAACTGAAGATGTCACAGGAGGAGTTTCAAAAGCTTCTCTCGGCGGCGAGACATGATTAGGAGTATCGATGAAATTCGAGAGTTCAAGCCGGGCACCGCAGTCAAGACAGACACCGGGATAAGCGCTGAAGGCGCGCTCTATTCCTGCTCCATCACTTATTGCTGCGGTTCTGCCTGAGGCTGAGGCGTATCTTTACTCTCATTCTTCTTCGAATGATGGAACGGCTTCGCCACGGCTCTTCCGGTGCCTTTCGCAATCTTGCCTGTTCCCTTCACCGTGCCTACACCAACATCCTTACCGGCTTCGCCGGCGCCTTTGCCCACATTCTCAGCCGCGCCGATCGGGTGCAGCGTCACCAAGTCACCGGCGCCTTTGCCAACACCCTCGGCGGCGTGGCCTGCGCCCTTACCTGCGCCTTTGCCGATGTCGCCGCTACCGCTACCAACGTCACCACCTGCACTTCGTTGATGAGRCTGAGACTGCGATGGCTGGGGTGGCGGAGTCTGCGACGGAGTAGAGTTCTGCCCCATGACAGCAAGCCCGAACACCAGCGGCGCCACCGACAGGAATACGACAGGAGTTCTCATAGCAAACCCTCCTCCGGAATTGAGATGCATTTGCTACGAATCTGGCTGCACAGAACCGACTCTCTGCACACCTCGCGGGAAGTGACACAAAGTAAAGGTCTAAACTGAGCATTCGTAGAGGGGGTATCGAATGGCAAGGATTCGAGGCTATATCGCAACCAGCCTGGATGGATATATCGCCGATCGGAACGGCGGGCTTGATTGGCTCTTTAAGTATGACGATATGGATCTTGGCGAGCATGACTACCGCTTATTTGCCACGTCGATACGAACCGTCATCATGGGGCGAGACACGTACGATTTCATCGCGGCCCAACCAACTCCCTGGGCGTACGAGGGCAAACGTGTGCTCGTCGTTACCTCTCGTCCAATCTCCTCACCGCCGGGCGAACTGGAAACCCGTCATGATGTGGAGGCATTGATTGCCGAACTCAGAGCGCTCGATGACGGTGACGTGTGGATGCTTGGAGGAGGGCGGTTGCAGGCGGCCTTTCTCGAGCGCGGCGCATTGGACGACATCGAGATCTATGTGATGCCGGAGATCATCGGCGGAGGCGTACCGTTATTTCCGGCCACAGGCCTGCGGCTCTCGCCCAAACTGATCGAGACCAAAGCTCTGGATAAAGGTTGCGTCTACCTGCGCTACAACTTTTCCTGACCATGTAGTTCGTGTGCGACTGGCGATATCGTGTAGTGGCAGATTCGTTTGTGCTCTGTCAGGGATTACGGGGTTCCCGCCCACCCTCGCGGAGTTAGGGTGGGTTAGGAATACCCATAACCTCAAACGACCGAAGAAAGCTCATCCCGCAGGATCTGCCTCTTCCAGAACCGCGGCAAAAGTTCCAGCGCACGTACGCGCTGCTGCGTTTCCGGGTCCGCATCTTCAACCAGGCTGTATCGCCAGATATCCGCCACGCTGATCCGTTCCGGCGCTCGGCTCACAACCGTGATTGCATCGCCTACGGCCAGTGTGCCTTCCTGCACAACCGATGCATACCAGCCAGGGAAGCCCTGGCGCACGAACAGCGCAACCATATCCGGCCGCTGAAACTTGATCTGCAGTTTGTAACAGGGGCTTCTCGGCTGCAGCACCTGGAGCAACGTACTTCCAATCTGAATCACGTCGCCGATACAAAGCTCAGCCTCTGAAAACCCCTCGGATGTAATGTTCTCCCCAAATGCCCCGGGAGCGAGCGGCCCTGTACCCAGCAGCTTTTCCCAATCCGCATAGTGTTCATGCGGATAGAAGTACACGGCTTTCTGAGGACCTCCATGAACCGTCAGGTCTGCCTGCACATCTCCATCCAATCCCAGGTGGCGGGCAGAGACGTTTCCGGAAATAGGCTCTTTGAAGATGCTGGTGGTCACAACCTTCCCGAAGAATTCAACGTCACGCCGCTTGCCCACATTGACCGAGTACACCTTGCCCACATCTGGCACCTGAACACCATCCTTTCGATCTGTTGAGAAGATTAGATGTTCCCGCGGCCTCCCCGGAATCTGGAAAATAACCGGCAGACGAGAAGTTCCGTCAGATGCCCCATGATCATTGACATCGCCGTCCGCGCTGTGACACCGTACCGGTAGCGCGCTCTGGGGCGCCTCCTGTCCGCGGCAAGGGAGAGTACTCCCACCCACTTTCAACCTGTGTTTCTGCAAGGACCTTTCATCCGGCCCTGAGCTCAGCGGACCTGGGCAATCACGGAAGGAAGGTACTATGTCCCGCCAGATCACGCCCGCTACCTCACTCGACAACCTGCGCCGCGAAGCCAAACGATGGCTTGCCGCCCTGCGTGCACAGGACTCCGCCGCGCTCGAACGCTTCACCCACGCTCATCCCAAACAAACCGGAACGATCGTCCTGCGCGATGTGCAGCATGCGCTTGCCCGCGAGTTCGACTTTGCGGGCTGGAGCGAGTTGAAGCTTGCTATTCAGGAGACGGCAAAGTCCCGGACACTTTCCATGCATCAACAGGCCGCAGTGGATTTTGTCGCTGCCTACAAAGGCGACGCCGAAGCCCTGGAACGCCTGAACCGCTACTATCACCGCGAGTTCACTCTGGCCGACCTTAAGGCAGAAATTTGGCGGCGCGATTACGCGTTTCGTCAGCGTGCCTGGAAACGCGCCGATGGGAAGGAAGGCGATAACGAATTCCCCATCGAAGAAGCGCAGCTTCTACTGGCGCAGGATGCAGGCTTCGGCAGTTGGGAGAAACTGATCGGCGCCGTCAACACAGGCCAGTCTCCGCAGGGGGCGCCGTACGCGATCGATACCAAAGACAACAGGATCGGACCACGGCGCCGCATGTCTGCAGCTGACTGGGACGCTCTGATTGCCGTCATGCGAGAGCAGCGCATTTCTACGCTCGACGCCAACGGACACATGACCGACGACGCGCTCGCGAAGATCGCCTCACTCGACTTCGTCACCGGCCTGAACCTCGACGGCTCTCGCGAGCTTACGGACGATGGCCTGCTGCATCTGGTGCATATGCCTCAACTCGAACAGCTCAACCTGAGCGAGTATCCCGGAGGCAAGCTCACTGACCGCGGCCTCGAGGTGTTGCGCCATCTGCCCAACCTGCGCAGGTTCGAGATGACGTGGCAGTCAGCCATCACGGATCGCGGCGCTGCTAACCTCCGTTTCTGCGAGTTGCTGGAAGAGGTCAACCTGATGGGTTCTCCCACCGGAGACGGCGTCGTCGAAGCCCTGCAGGGAAAACCACATCTTCTCCGCTTCAGTACTGGAAGATACGTGACCGATGCGAGCATTCCACTGCTGCACAACTTCCCTCTGCTCAAGACGCACACCGGCGAACGGGCGAAGCTGGTGCTTGATGGCCCCTTCACCAATGCAGGCCTGCAGGCGCTTGCCGGGCTCGATGGCCTGCTGGAGCTCGATCTCTTCTGGCACGTCGACCGCATCACGACTGACGGATTTGCACACCTGCTCAAGCTGCCTCATCTCGAATCGCTGGGCTGCGATGGACGGCTCAGCGACAACATCGCGCTGCAACACATCGGGACCATGCCCCGGCTGAAACGCCTGCGGATCCAGGAGGCCGCCGCCGATGACGATGGCTTTACCGCTCTGGCACGGTCGCAGAGTATTGAACAGATCTGGGGACGCGTCTGTGAGCACTTCGGCGGCCGCGGCTTTCTCGCCTTCTCGAAGATGCCAGCCCTGCGTAACCTCGGCATTGGCTGCAGGAATGTCGATGATGCCACGCTTGCGGCGCTGCCTGACTTCCCCGCTTTGCGCGAGCTCACGCCGATCGGCTTCACCGACAGCGGTTTCCGCCACATCGGCCAGTGCCGTCTTCTGGAACGCCTGACCTGCATGTACTGCCGCGAGTCCGGCGATGCCGCCACCGAAGCGATCCAAGCACTGCCGCTGAAGTACTACTACGCCGGCCTGACACAGATCACCGACCGCAGCATGGAATCTCTCAGCAGTATCAAGACGTTAGAGAAGATCGAACTCTACGAGTGTCTGAAGGTCACCGATGCCGGTCTGCCGTTCCTCGCTAAACTGCCACGACTGCGAGAAGTCCACCTCGACCACCTGCCCGGAGTCACGTTGAGTGGAACCAAGGTCTTCGGACCTGAGGTTCATGTCTACTACTCTGCGTGAGAAATCGACTGGTGAAGGGATTGGGTGCCCCATATCTGGCGGCATTATCGCCAGATGTGGGAGTGGTGGCACGACACGCGTGTCACGTTGCAAACCCACATCTCGGCGTAGCCGAGATATGGGGCACCCGATCGTTCAACTTACTTACTATTCGCAGTCAACGGGCGGATCTTGATATTGCGGAAGTAGACGACGTCCCCGTGATCCTGCAGCAGGATGTGTCCATCCGAAGCATCGCCGAAGCCTTTGAAGTCTTTGAACTTGCTCTGCGCCAGGGCTTCGCGGAAGGTCGGCGAGGTGCGGTCATATTCCAGCACCTTCACACCATTGAGCCAGTGTTCAGCATGATTGCCGCGTACTACGATGCGAGCCGTGTTCCACTCACCGATCGGACGCGTCGGCTTGTTCTCCGCCGCCGGCAGAATGTCATAGAGCGACCCCGTCTTGCGGTCACCATTGCGGCCCAGCTTGGCATCGGGGTGCACATCGTCATCCAGGAGCTGGTACTCGAAGCCGATGACGGACTTCGCCGCCTCATTCACCTTGTCGTTGACGAAGTACTTCACGCCGCTGTTGGCGCCGCGCGTCAGCTTGAAGTCAACGCTCAACTCGAAGTCGCCGAAGATATCGTCCGAAACGACATCGCCCTGGTGAGACTCCGAGGACCGCAGATGCAACACGCCTTCCTTGATCTCTGCACCGTCCACCGGTACATCCGCACCCTTGGCGCTATGCCATCCATGCATCGACGTGCCGTCCCACAACAGGCGCCATCCGGCGGCCTTTTCTTTGGGAGAAAGGGTGTTGTTCTGCGCGTAGACGGCAGGCACGAGAAGAAGCAACAGGGCACGGGCGGCAAATGACGGTTTCATAGGAAATCAATGGTACACGCACTCAACTATCCCCTTGCAAATGCTTGACGTTCGCCTGCCCCCGCACTACGCTGATGCCAGCGCGAGGGGCGCATCCAGTCCGCGGAAAGGGCCGTGCCCACCCATCTACACAACTGAAGGACGAACCTTCTTTCAGCCTGATCTGTGCGGACTCCAGGCATGTCGTGAAAGGAGATTCGCATGTTTCCCAATCCGCAGGAAGCGCTTCCCCAACCCGCCCGCCTCAGCCTGGAACAATACCGCAAGCTCGCCAAGGACCTGGTCAAGGTCTGCAAGACCGCAGACCCAGAAGCCATCCGCAACCGCATCACCCTATGGATTCGCGAGCTGGCGCGGCACAGCGACCTCAACCTCACACCCACCCTTCCGGTTGCCGTCGAAGGTTGGATCGACCAGGTCACAACCTTCACCATACAAACACTGCTCCAGGGCAAACGCACCTGCGCGCTGACCGATGCGCAGTTCGTGATTGCACGCTGCCACGGCTTCGCAAGCTGGCCCAGGTTCGTGCAACACATCGAGCAGGCCAGTATCGTTACCTCTACGATCGCGGAGTTTGAAGCAGCCGCTGACGCCATCATCTTCGGCGACCAGGCAACGCTGAAACGGCTGATCGAGAAAAACCCTGGGCTGGCGCGGCAACGCTCCACCCGCGAACATCACGCGACCCTGCTGCACTACACCTCAGCCAATGGTGTGGAGGGCTATCGCCAGCGAACACCGGCCAACATTGTTGCCATCGCGGAGTTCCTTCTAGAAGCCGGCGCGCAGATCGATGCTGAGGCCGACGTATACGGCGGCGGATGCACCACGCTTGGCCTGGCAGCCACCAGTGTTCATCCCGAAACGGCGGGCGTGCAGGAGGCATTGCTGCAGCTCCTTCTCGATCACGGAGCGCAGATCGAAAAGCCAAACCTCGCCGGCAACGGCACAGGCGCTGTCGTCTCCTGCCTGGCGAATGGACGCCTGCAGGCCGCTGTCTTTCTTGCCTCGCGCGGCGCCCACCTCGATCTTGACGGCGCAGCCGGTATCGGCAGGCTCGATACGGTGAAGACCTTCTTCGACATATCCGGACGATTGCTGCCGTCTGCAACCCAACGCCAACTTCAAAAGGGATTTCTCTGGGCCTGCATGTACGGATGGGAAGAAGTTGTCGTCTTCTTGCTGGAGCATGGAGCAGACGTGCGCGATCCCGCAGAGACTGGCGCGACAGGCCTGCACTGGGCGGCCGGCGGAGCGCATCTTGGCATCGTCAAACATCTGCTGCTTGCCGGCTCTTCACTGGAGGAGTTCAACCGCTGGGGAGGCACGGTTCTGGAACATGCGGGATACGGCCTCGAACACAACACCGCAAACGCCGACTTCGCGGCAACCTTTGAAGCATTGCTGGCAGCAGGCGCGGCAATACGAGGTCCAGAAGTCCCGGGATCCTGGCTGCGATGGATCGATCGGCTGAAAGATATCCCTGCTGCGCAGAAAGATAGGATTGCCGAGATTTTCCGCCGTCACGCGTCAATCCGATGAATCTTCGCCCGTATTATGTGGCCCAAGAACATTCAGGCCTCAGCAGGCAGATAAAGGTGCCGTACGTCTATGCAGGGATGTGTTTTTACCGGGCCGGAATCAATCCGTGCTACATTGCACGTACAAAAGCTAAAAATCTGTCTTCCTTTTCCCGCAAGGGGTAGAGGTTCTGCCATGTCGCTCTTTCCGTATCGGTGCCCCCAATGCTTGTCATCCCACGCGGTGCGAGAATCACACCCGCGTCTCTTTGACCTGCTTTCGCGTTTTCTGCTGCTGCGGCCCTATCGCTGCGAAAGCTGCCAGCGGCGCTTCTATGCGTGGAAGAAGTAGCTCGTAGATATCCATTCCTGACCCTGAACAATTGGGTGCCCCATATCCGGGGTCCCCAGCGGGCTTGCTCGTTGGGGTGGTATCTCGGCGTAGCCGAGATGTGGGGTTTGCAGGATGTGGGGATGACCGCGACTGTCGTGGTATTTCATTCCCACATCTGGCGATAATGCCGCCAGATATGGGGCACCCCGCCCTTACCAGGGTTTAGTGTTGCCGCTTAGTTCCGCCATATCGAGCACATCCTCGTCGGCGAAGACGATCCGGTTCCTGCCTTCATCCTTCGCACGATAAAGGGCGTCGTCGGCAAGATCGATCAGCCGCTGTACGGTGCTGCGTCCGAGCTCATACCAACTCACTCCGATCGAGCAGGTGATATTGAGGTAGTGCCCGCTGCAGCCAATCGGCTCCGCACAAAGCGCCGCATGCAGTTCGGGCAGGCGTGTACTTGCTGTCAGCCGCGTTAGACCGGGAAGCAGCATCATCATCTCTTCACCGCCGTAGCGGCCTACAACGTCGTACGGTCGTGCAAGCGCGCCCAGGCGCCGCGCATATTCACGGAGCACACAGTCGCCTGCCGAGTGTCCCCAGGTATCGTTCACCCGCTTGAAGTGATCGATATCCAGGAGAAGCACAGCAAAGGTGGCGCCCTCGCGCCGTGCCCGCTCGACCTCCTGCTCCAGGTGCTCCATGATTGCCCCGCGATTGAGAAGACCGGTCAGCGAATCGTGTGTTGCCTGAATCTGCAGCTCCTGCCGCGCTTTGAGCAGCTCATGCTTCTCCTGCTCCAGCTCGCGCGTGCGTTCCTGCACAATCGCTTCGAGATGGCGCTGCCGCTGGACAAAGAAACGCACACTCCAGCGCCACACCAGCAGGCATAGCAACAGTGGAGACAGGATATAGACCGCCCACATCGTCCGCGTCTTCCACCATGGCGGAAGAATCCGAAATTCAGCCGACGCCGTCTCGGACTTGCGTCCGGTTCCTTCATCAACCGCGACAACCTCAAGGCGGTACTCGCCCGCGGGCAGTGCCGGATAACGCAGGTCGTGCTGCGGCGTATCCTGCCAGTCTTCTTCCAGACCCACCATGCGATAGCGGAAGGTGATGGAACTCTCGCGTTGAAAGTCAGTGGAGACAAGATGGGCTGTCAAGGAGTCGCGGCCCCACGGTATTTCTCCTTCATGAAAGAGCGTCAACAGCTTCTCGCCGATCTTTACCTCGGCAATCTGCGCCGTCAGCGGTTCCTGCGTGAACAGGTGTTCCGGATGCACGAAGTGCGTCATGCCTCCACTGGTGCCGATCCAGACCGTGCCGTCCTTATCTTCGTAGAAGCTGTTGCTGTTGATATCGTTCCAGACCAGCCCGTCTTCGACACCGCAATGGCTCCATCGGCTGCCATTGAAAAGGTAGAGACCTTCTCCCGTCCCGGCCCAGACCCAGCCTCGGCTGTCTGTCTTTACCAGGAAGACTTTGGCGTCGCCGCTGGCCCACGGTATCGGCTCCAGCAGCTCTGCCTTGTTGCCGCGCACACGAAGATGCACAAGGTTCGGCTCGTTGCCGGAGATCCAGAAGGTGCCGTCGTGGCCGATGCTGAGCTGCGCAGAAAGCGTGGGATGGTATGCGGCCGGAAGCTCAATCTTTTTCCAGGTCCCGCCCGTCAGCCGGAACAGACCGCCACCGGCAATGAACCAGAGAGCGTTGCGCTTGTCTTCCGCACCGACATAGACCTGCTCTGACGGAGCGTCTTTGCCGGTGATCCTCTGTACGCTCCGCGAAGGATCATCGGGCGCCACGACATAGAGTCCGTTCAGCGTGCAGATCCACATACGTCCCGAACTGTCGCGGAGGATCTGAAAGACGCCTGTAAGCTGAGCTACCTTATGGCCTTCGCCGGTCGCGGGATCGTAGTCAAAGACACTGCCGTCGTCGCTTCCCGTCCAGAAATGTCCGTCGGCAGCCATCGCAATCGATTGCACACGATGAAGAGGAAGCCTGCTGGATGCAGCGCGCTTTCTGATCGACCGGCTTCCCGCTTCAATCATCTCGAGACCGCTCTCGGTTGCAATCCACATGCGGTCGCTGCGATCACGGGCAAAGTTCCACACGATGTCCGATCGCAAGCCGTTCATGGTTGTCCAGTTCACGGTGTTGTCGTATCCAAGCCACCGTCCCAGACCTTTGCCGTTCCAGCCCACCCAGACGGAACCCCGCCGATCGACAAACAGCGTATCGATCATGCGCACGGGAAGATCCGCGCCTCCCTGCAATACGTTCCAGTTGCCGCCTTCCAGGCGCGCCAGACCTTCGCCCAGGTTGATAAGGATGCGTCCCTGCTTATCCTCGACGATCGCGGTTCCGCGCGCTGCAAGAGCGCCGCTTGGCAGACTCAGACCGGCAGGAACAAATGCTTTCGCATCACGGTCCAGCCGGTAGAGCGAGCCCTCGCTTCTGACCCACAACCGATGTTTGCTGTCTGCAAATGCCACGCGCCAGCGCTGCTGCGGCAGGTTCTCCGCAGTTCCGTAGATATGCAATCCCGCCGCCGCTGAAAAAGAACAGATCTCGAATCCGCACCCTACCCAGAGGCGATCGTCCTGGCCGGCGACAAAGGTGATGTCCTTCAACTGAGGATGCTCACGAACAAGCTCAGGAGAAAATCCCGGAGCAACCGTCCACGTCGAAGCATGCTGCTCCGCAACATAGAGCATTCGCCGGCTGACGAAATAAAGCCGGTCATGCTCGCTCGGCAGCGCGGTCAGCGTTGTGTGCAGATCGAAGTCGAAGCCGCCCGGCGGCTCCGGAATGGCGTGCACGCCGCCGTGATCCATCACATAGAGCCAGCGCAACGTCGAGAACCAGACGCGGCCCTCGTTGTCGCGGGCCGCGCCGGTAACGTACTGCTCATCCGATGCGTTGAACACAATTCGCTTGAAGTCGGCGCCGTCGTACCGGTATACGCCACCCTCGGCGCAGATGATGAGAGATCCCTCAACGTCCTGCACGATATAGCGGACGCTTAAACTCTTCAGCCCCTCCGAGAGACCGTAGGTGCGAAACGCAAAATGCTGCGCCGCCGCCATCGTGGCCAACACGCCTAAAAGGCATGCGCACAGTGCAGCGACGATACATTTTCGCGTCATCCCGGGAACCCTTAAACGGCATATCGGCGGCAACCGGGAAAGATTGATCTGTGATGTAAAGATTTACCAGGACCGATGAGTCTTATATCGGCAACCCTGCTCTGCACACCCTTTTCGGGCTACTCGCCAACAGGGAAAATGCTCTAGCACGGGTCATGCAGTAGCGTTCACAATGCTAACGACGCGATATTCGAAGCGCCCTGGCGGTCAATGGCCATCTTCGCCTGTCGCAGACGTTCGCGGAGTTTCCCGGTGGCGATCCGATGACAGCGCAGGCAAAGTGTGCGGATATTGTCGAGGTCGCATTCGCCCCCGCCCTCGCTCACCGGCAGAATATGGTCAGCATCCCAAAGGCTCTTACGAGAGCGGGTGCGAAGCCCCCAGTGCTGCAACAGGTCCTGCCGGCGATTTCCGCGCGAGTACCGGAGAGTCCGCTCGGCAACGGTTGTATCGACGGAGCACTCCGCACAAACACCTACGTCTCTCAGAAAGACCTGCTCACGCAGATAACCAGGCTGCGATCGCAACTTCCATTCATGCACGCAGAACTCTGAACAAAACGTGAATCGGCCTCGAGGAACTTCTAAATTGCACCAGCGGCATAGACCGCGACCGTTCGCTCCCTTGGGGATCGATTTTCGGTCTACCCAACCTCCGGTCATGATGCGTGCGGTGCTCATCTCGTATAGCTATTCTCGCCCAACAGGACCGGAGCCCATACGAGAGAAAGGTACCGGAATCATGAATGACATCGATGTCTATGTCAAACCGGCGAGCCCGCGTTATTCACGACTCGCAAGGGATGATGCATCGAGCGAAGCTCGATCTGGTCTTGCTTAAGGGCACGGCTTTTAGCCGTGCCGAACAGGGAGCAGAGAACACGCGGCTTTAGCCGCTGAGGTCAAAATATAAGTCGTTAGTTATGGTTAAGAACATCAGACACACACAGGAGATGCGGTACCTCAGCGGCTAAAGCCGCATTCCTTTTCGAGCCGAGACGGGACGGCTAAAGCCGTCCCCTTAAGCAAGACGGAGCGCCTTTGGCGCTTTGCCCAGCCAGCGGCACTGGCCGGGGTCCCCGCTGCTCCCACCCAGGTACGCGCAATCCATAGAGTTCAACTATGGCCTTCACTTCGTACATAAAATCCCTACGAAGTCGCTATCGCCGCTTTCAGCAGCCCGGAGACATAAGCCGGTGTAAGCGGGATTCGCCTGGCATGAATCCCTGTAGCGTCGTGGAAGGCAGCGGCAATCGCTGCCGGACACACCGCATTCGCCGGCTCGGAGCCTCCGGCGTAGCCTTTGTCATCACGGGAGATCTGCACTATCTTGATCTCCGGCATCTCGGCCATGGTCAGGATCTTGTAGCTGCTCCAGTTGGTGCTGGTGATCTTGCCGGTATCGAAGGTGACCTCCTCCTTCAGAGCTTCGCTGATACCCATCACAACGCCGCTGAGCATGCAGCGCTCAAGCTGGCGGGGATTGATGATCTTGCCCGGTTCTGCCCCGATGGTGAACTGTGTCACCTGAATCACACCTGTAGCGGGCGTGACGATAATCTCTGCGATGCCGACCCAGTAGCCATTCTGACGCATCATCAAGCACATTCCGCGCCCATGCAGTTGATTCCCATCTTCACTGCGAGCCTTGGGATTCGGCGATGGCCGCGGCTGCCATTCTGCTGCCTTTGCCGTCGCGTGCACCAGTTCGGTAAGACGTTGATCCGAGGTGTGCGCAAGGCGAAACGCGATGGGATCCATACCAGCCGCCGCGGCTGCTTCATTGAGAAGCGATTCGAGGGCAAAGTTCTGCTGCCGCTGTCCGGGAGTGCGCATGATGAGTCCGCGCATGCCGACTCCGCTCGGTGCATCGCTGCCAAGGTTAGGCGTGCCGTAGACCTCCTCCCGGCGATGCGGAATGCCATCATAGGGCCACTCTGTTGCAATCCAATAACCCGGTTTCGGATCGCTGGTGGGCATGCCGGCAAGGATCGCTCCAACGATGCGTGCGTCGTTTGATTGCGTCGAATAGAACGAGCTTTTAAGAGCAGTGATCCGGTTGTTCGCATCGAGACCACAAGCGATGTCTTCCACCCAGCCGGGAGAACTGGCGGACCAGGCGAAGTCATCCTGCAACATCCACTGCACGCGCACCGGCCGGTGCAGCATCTGCGAAAGGATCGCGGCGTCACCTTCGGCGCCGTCTCCGCCGAAGGTCGTGCGGCCGAACTGTCCGGCATGGTCGAACCAACGCACGACGACCTTATCCATCGAGGTGGAGAGCGTATTGGCGATCTGCGCGCGCAACCCCTGAAGATTGGCCGAGTGAGACCAGACGGTAGCAAAGCCATCCGCACGAACGTCGGCCACTGCTACAAAGGGTCCAATGGGCGCGTGCTTGATAAAGGGCTGCTCGTAGGCAGCGGAGACCTGCTTTGCGGAAGTGCTGAGCGCGGCTGTCGTCTCTTCAATACTTCCCTTTCCTTCCGAGGGAGCCTTCCACGGATAGCTGCGCAGAAACCCAGTGAGCTTGTCACTGCCAGGCAGCCCCGCCCACTCTGTCCACTTGGTCGCGGAGGCAACGGCGCGAGAAGCGCTGATAGCTTCCCACTCATTCGGTGAGACCACCGCAACCAGGTTCTTCTTCACGACCACCTGTGCGTTGGGGAACTTCGTCTTGTCGAGTGCGCCTGCAGCGATCAACGTTGATCCCAACGTCGGAGGACGCACGACGCGGGCATGCAGCATATTCGGCAGCATGACATCGCACGTCCACTGCGTGCGTCCAGTCACCTTGTCTGGGATGCTGGGCATCGGGTATGACGTGCCTACGACCTTATATCCGCTCAACGGCCGCATCGGCGGATTTCCCAGCACGACGATACCGTCCAGCCCGGAGAGTCCGTTCCACGCGGTTGGGTCAACGCGTGCGGCTTCGCCGGAGACAGGTATGGTGAGATCGAGTTGCTGGTTGCGAACAAGCTCGGCGTAGCTGATCTTTCGTCCATCGCCGGAGACGATACCGTCGCTGACCGTGAGCTGGTCTGCGGGGAGATGCAGCTTCTCCGCCGCCAGGCGCAGCAGGGCCTGATAGGTATAGGCGGCCACTTTGCGGAGATTCTCTGCCCCGGTAAGAAAGCCGGCGGAGTAACCACCGTCGGGTGTGCGGTCGGTATCGCCCATGATGAGAGAGATGGTTTCGGGACGGACACAGAGCTCGTCGGCGATGATCTGCGGATAGAAACCGCTCATTCCGGTGCCGATCTCAGCGCGGCCGGTACGTACGAGGATGCTGCCGTCATCGTGCAGCTCAAGCCAGGAGGTAGCCGGCATCCCACGCGGCGGTGCCGTCTGTGATGTCTGCCCCGTAAGTCGCGGCGTTGCCATGGAGACGACCAGCGCGCCACCAGTCTTGAGAAAACCGCGACGGGTAAGCTGAGGCAGGAACTCTTGAGAAGGAACGGGGCTCGAAACCGGAAGCATGATCTTCATGCCGGTCTCCGATCCGACGTCATGACCGTCGACGCTCGCTGCACCGCGCGGATGATCGCGGCATAGGTTCCGCAACGGCAGAGATGGGGTGATGGAGGCTTGTTCGTGTACGCGTCTTTGATCTGGGCAACGCTCGGCGTGGGGTTCGTTGCAAGCAGTTCGACAGCCGCGATCATCATGCCGCTCTGACAGTAGCCGCACTGCGGAACCTGTTCGTCAATCCATGCCTGCTGCACCGGGTGAAGCGTCTCTGCCTCCACGGCTGCACCTTTGTTCTGTGCCCAAAGCGCGGGAAGCCCCTCAATGGTGACGATCTTCTTGCCGGTTGTGGCGGCAAGAGGCGTGATGCAGGAGCGAACCTCTGCTCCATCAACCAGAACAGCGCAGGCGCCGCACTGCGCCATACCGCAACCGTAACGCGGACCGGTACAGTGCACCTCATTCCGCAGCACGTAGAGCAGGGGCGTCTCAGCGGTTGCGTGGACAGGATGCTCCTGTCCGTTGACGTTGAGGGTGAGCTGATCTGCCATGGGTGATGCTCCTTGAGGTCGTATCCAAACCCGCCGTCGATAAGAACTACATTGCGATACTAATCAAAACCCTTGTCAAACCAACACAGATTGGGTTGTGGGTGAGAACCCCTTGTTGCGTCTCAGACGCAGATTCGATAGGTTTGTCCCATTACAACAATTTGAAAATCGTCCCGCGACGGCATGCGTTGCTGGTCTTGCAGGGGATTTCTCCAGCTTCTGTCCCTCGGATTCCTTTTTGTCCGCTCAAAGCATTTCCCCTGTTCCTGGGTTTCCCGGAAGGGGCGTGCAGCGGCGTTTTCATTGCGGAAAACGCCCATAGATGTGAATGCCCTGGTCTACACCTACAGGGAAAACGCTTAATCAGATTTCTCTTCGAAAGCGAGAAGCTCCATGAATCTGTATCGCATCACGCAGGCTGCCGCCCTGGCCGCGGCGCTGCTGGTTATTCCGCCCGCAGCCGCGCAGGAACAGGCGGGTGACAAGGTTGATCTCGACGTCCTGGCACAGATCAAGCACGAAGCCCTCCAGAACTCGCAGGTGATGGAAAACCTGTACTACATCTCTGAGGTATATGGTCCGCGCGTCAACAACAGCCGCAATCATCGCGCAGCCGCCGAGTGGGCCATGCAGCAGATGAAGGCGTGGGGACTGAAGAACGTCCACCTGGAAGCATGGGGCCCCTTCGGTTATGGCTGGCAGATCAAGAAGTATTACGGTGCGCTGGAGTCTCCCGCCTATGCCGCGCTGACCGGCTTCCCGCTGGCATGGACACCGGGCACCGACGGCCCCATCACCGCCGATGCCGTATGGGCTCCCATCCATTCGAAGGACGACTTCGCCAAGTACAAAGGCAAGCTGAAGGGTAAAGTTGTGCTGATCTTCGATCCGCCTCAGCTTAAGCTGCACTCAACTGCGGAAGCGGCGCCCAGCCCGACCGATGAAGAGGTCGAGGCGCGCACCAAGACTCCTCCGACCGGCCCTCGCGGTGGAGGCGGCCGCGGACGCGCCGGTGAAGGAGAGTGGGACTACACCCCGACCTCCCTTGCACTATCAGGACCGAAGGGCCGCACTCTTCGCAACGAGGTCAATGCCTTCCTCAAGGAAGAGGGCGCTGCCGTGGTGCTGACGCCGGGCTACAACGGCGACGGCGGCACGGTCTTCTCAACCTACGGTGGATCCGAAGATCCCAAGGATCCGGTTCCGCCTCCGATGGTCGCCGTTACTCCTGAGCAGTACAACCGCGTTGTTCGCCTGGTGCAGCATGGAACCACGCCGAAGTTGACCTTCGACATCCAGGTCGACTACCAGAAGACGGATCAGATGGCCTTCAACGTTGTTGGCGAGATTCCGGGTACCACCAAGGCCGACGAAGTGGTCATGCTCGGCGGCCACTTCGATAGCTGGCAGGGCGGCACCGGCGCCACCGACAACGGCACCGGCTCCTCTGTCGCCCTGGAGGCGGTACGCATTCTGGCAACCATGCACAAGCCCATGGCGCGTACGGTTCGCGTTGCCCTGTGGGGCGGCGAGGAAGAGGGACTCTACGGTTCCATCGCTTATGTGCAGCAGCACTTTGCACAGCGCGAAACCATGAAGAAGACTCCGGAGTACGACAAGCTGGATGTCTACTTCAACGACGACTCMGGTTCGGGCCGCTTCCGTGCCGTATCGGCGCTGGGCAATCCGCAGCTTGCGACGATCTTCAGGTCGTGGATTGAGCCCATCAAGGACCAGCACATCGTTGCTGTGACCGGCGGTACCGAGTTCAGGCCCACGGCGCAACCCGGCGGCACCGACTCCACCAGCTTCTCGTGGATCGGACTGAACGGCATCGGCTTCCAGCAGGACTCGTTGGAGTACGGCACCCGCACCCATCACTCCAACGCGGATCTCTATGACCGCGTGCAGAAGGACGATGTGATGCAGGGTTCCCTGGTCGAAGCCTGGTTTGCCTACAACGCAGCCACCCGCGCCGAGATGCTGCCCCGCATCCCAACACCGGAGCCGTTGAAGAAGTAATCGGACGTAGAAAGAAGCAAAGGGTGAGGCCAAAGCCTCACCCTTTTGTTATTGCACTTGGTGTATTAGCTCTAAGCACCAAAAGGTTGCACCTTCTCAGGTGGGAGCAGCGGGCTTCAGCCCGCTGCTCCCACCCGGTTCGAGCTTCGCTCGAATATACCCATCGCGTTGAGATGGATGGGGCACCTAACTATGACTGCAGATCACCATCACTGGCAGCTCTTTCCGACTCGGCCATAACGTCATAGAACACATCATGGAGCATCTCCCCGTTTTCCGGATTGACCACGGTTCGGTTCCCCTTCGCATCCATCGCAACCAGCTTGAATGAGCCCTCGTACGATCCGATTCCGTCCAACACATTAAGGAACGTAACGGCCGAGAGTTCGGCGCACTCCCGCAGGAGTTCTTTCACCAACTCGCGGCCATTGTCGTCGAGATCATGGAACCAGCGCGCCCGACGCTCTTCGATTTCTGCTCGAGCATGCAGGGACACGCCGACGCTTTTGTCGATCTCAGAGGTCCAGGCCTCCATAGGGATGGTCGGTTTCGGCTGCAGTAGCTGCTTCAGTATTTGCTTGTACGGATAGTCAATCGCGTCGCGTTGTATGACTTCAATAAACTCACGTGCATCCATCGTCAATGTCCTCAGCGTAATTACCATTTTGCAGCATTCCACATCGCTCGTAGAACCCTGCCAAGGTAGACATGCGCCTACATGTTGCGCTTCAGCTTGGTATCTCCGCTTACCTGGTTTTGGGCCAGGCCCAAGCCTGTCGCAGGATACCTCTCAACCACTGGACGCGGCCAGAACGCCACAAGGGTTGAATCCACAGTAGTAAGTGTGATATAATACTAAAGGTAACTTCACGTCAGAACTTACTATGAGGTCTCATGCCTATCTCACACGACGCTGTTGCATCGTTCTTCCAGAAGTTTGCGGCCAGCAGCAATTCCAAAGACACACCGGCCGAAATCTCACACTTTGCCGATGTCTTCGTTGCGGCTGGTCCGTCTGGTAACGTTATCGTCAAGGTTGAAGATTTCGCGAAGGTATTGCCGAAGAGACGCCAGCTCCTGGAAGCATCCGGTCTTGTTCATACCTCACTCAAATCCTTCGATGTGACCGCTTCGACAGACCGCCACGTCGTCGTCAACAACACCTGGGAGATGGACTTCAAGACCCAGACACATGGTCCGGTCACAATACCGGTATCTGCCACCTTCACGATTGATATGGCCAGCGATACGCCCAAAGTGCTTGTCTACCTCGCACATCAGGACATCCTGCAAATCCTTCGTGATCGTGGAATGCTGGCCGCCATTTAGGCACCGGCCTCCAATAACCTTGGTCTAATTGATGGCCCTCCGGCATCAGAAGCATTAATGGATGCATAGAGGTGCCCCATGAATGACTCTCTTGATTTCCGGCTGTCCCGTATCCCTCTCAAGAACCGCGCCGGCCGTATGCCGGCGCTTGGCTTCGGCACTCTGATTCCTGATGCAGCAGAAACAGTGAGTGCAACCAGAGGTGCGCTGCAAGCCGGGTTCAGGCATTTCGACGGTGCGGAGCGTTATCGGAACGAACGCGAGGTGGGCGAGGCGTTACACGCCGGGCTCGCCGCCGGTGAAGCCACGCGCGACGATATCTTCGTCACCACAAAGTTATGGAATACCAATCATCGACCGGAACGTGTCGAACCGGCATTTGAAGCAAGCCGAAACAGGCTTGGGCTTGAGTATATCGACCTTTATCTCATTCACACTCCGTTCGCGTTTCAGCCTGGAGACGACCAGGATCCCCGAGATCAAAACGGCAATGTTCTTTACGACAAGGGAGTGACGTTGCTCGATACCTGGCGAGCCATGGAGACTCTCGTGGACCACGGCAGGTGCCGGGCGATCGGGCTATCGGACATTACGCTGGACGCACTTCGGCCTATCTACGAAGCAGCAAGAATCAAGCCCGCCGTCGTCCAGGTCGAGTCACACCCTTATCTACCGGAGACAGAACTTTTCGAGTTCTGCAAACAGAATGGAATCGTGTTGCTAGCGTTCGCACCTCTGGGTCACGGATTGAGGCCTGGGCCGTTGGAAGACCCGACCATTCTGGCGATTGCAGCACGCGTTGGAAAGACACCGGCACAGGTCCTGCTGGCATGGGCGGTCCAACGCGGTACAGCCTTACTCACCACACCGAAGACCGCGGCTCGCGCGAGAGAAAACTTCGATATCTCCGCCCTTCCTGAAGACGCGTTTAACCAAATCAACAGCATTCAGACAAGACAACGGCTCAATTCCGTGGTGCACACCGGCGTGCCCGGCTTCATTGCGCAAGGCAGATGATGTTAGAGCTGCTGACTCGGACAGCATAAGGTAATCCGCTGCAAATGGAGGATGTGTGGCAAAACTGCTTTCAGTCAATGTCGGCCTTCCACGCGAAGTCGAATGGCAAGGCAAGCTGGTCCGTACCGGAATCTGGAAGCTCCCCGTCTCCGGCCGCGTCTTTGCGCGGCGATTGAATCTGGATGGCGATGGCCAGGGCGACCTTGCCGGCCATGGCGGGGAACACCGCGCCGTCATGGTCTATCAGATCGATGCCTATCGCTATTGGGAGAAGGCGCTCAATCGGAACGATTTTGAGCACGGGCAGTTTGGAGAGAACTTTACCGTCGAAGGTCTTGCAGATGATGAGGTCTATATCGGCGATCGATACAGCATCGGCAACGCGGTCTTTGAGGTGACGCAGCCTCGCGTTACCTGTTACCGGCTAGGCATCCGCATGAACAATCCCCAGATGGCCGCCTTGCTCATCTCGCACCGGAGGCCGGGATTCTACTTCCGCGTGATTACAGAGGGCGAGGTTGGTGCGGGAGATGAGATTGAAAAGATCGCGGATGGACCGGGACGAATTTCGGTCGCCGAAGTCGACGCGCTGCTGTATCTGCCGAATCACGATCCTAAACGCATCGCGGTTGCTGTGACGGTTCCCGCGCTGAGTAGTGGATGGAAGGGCTCACTTGAAGAGTTACTGAAAGCAGATGAGGAGGGCGTGCATAACGGCAACGCCGGGCTAACATCTTCCATTTCTTCTCCACCGTTGTGGAATGGCTTTCGCATGCTGCGGGTTGCCGCGGTTCACCAGGAGAGCAGCGAGGTAAAGTCCATCGTGCTGGAGTCAGTGGACGGCTCGCCTCTTCCGGCTGCGCTACCGGGTCAATATCTAGTCTTACGTCTTCACCCGGACAGGGGTTCGCGTCCCGTGGTGCGCAGCTACTCCATCTCAGGTGCCTCCGATGCCGGGAGGTATCGCATCAGCGTGAAGCGAGATACCGGCCCGGGCAGCCAATACATCGTGGACGTAACCCAGGCCGGCGACATGTTCGAAGTAAGCGCGCCACGCGGTGAGTTTGTACTGCGCTCCGGGACACGTCCGGTCGTTCTGCTGAGCGCCGGGATTGGCGTGACTCCGGTCTTATCGATGCTGCATGCGCTCGCATCTCAGAGCTCAGCGTCTCATCGCGAGGTCTGGTGGGTTTACGGGACGCGCAATGCCCAGATGCATGTCTTTGCCGAAGAGACTCGCGGGTTGCTGAAAACCATTCCCGGAAGCCATTCGGTGATCGTTTACAGCAAAGCGGATCCTGCAGATCGGCTGGGAACGGACTTCGATATAGCAGGGCGCCTGGACCTTGATCGCTTGCAGAAACTTGGCATACCTCTCGACGCCGATTTCTATCTGTGCGGTCCTACTACGTTTCAAAACGACATCACCAGGGACCTGGGCTCTTTGTCTGTTCCAACGAGCGCGATTCATCAGGAGATCTTCGGCTCCGTGGGTTCTATCACACCCGGCGTCGTGAAGGCCAAGGTTAAACTTCCGCATCCGCCAACGGCTTCCACTGGAAACGGACCGCTCGTCTCATTCACCCGCAGCAATCTAACGGTGCCGTGGGACAACAGATTCCGGAGCCTGTTGGAGTTTGCTGAGGCCTGCGACGTCCCCGTCCGATGGTCCTGCCGCACCGGCGTCTGCCACATGTGCGAGTGCGGTCTGCTGAGCGGCGACCTGCATTACTCTCCCGATCCGCTGGATCAGCCGGCTGGAGGAAATGCGTTGATCTGTTGTTCGACGCCGGAATCACAGGTTGATCTGGATTTGTAATCGATATCTTCGTTTTGTGTTGTTTGAGATTTGGGGTATTCCTTACCCCACCCTAACTCCGTGAGGGTGGGGCACCCAAGTAGGGGGAAATGACAAAGCAAAGGGTGCCATGGCACCAAGCGCTGAAGGCCGGGGTCCCCAATGAACGTGTTCATTGGGGTGGAAAAGCGCGCTCTATACCAGCCTGGGGCAACGCCCCAGGTTTCGGTCTCCATAAGATGTTAAAGGGCTGAAGGCCCGCTCTATAGCCCTCCTGTTCAGGCGATCGAGGAGTCTCAAGAACCTCCTCGCTAAAGGCAGCGTTTGGTAAGAACAACCATCTCTCCGAATTGACTGCAAGACGAAGGAACGCACTTCGTGAATAATTCTCCTTGTGAAAAAGACATCCCTCGCATCGTTGAGTCGCCGCGACCTCATCCTTGGAGCAACTGCCTCGGCTTCGCTCGCCGCCGTACCGCTTCGCGCGCAGAGCACTAGACCGTCGCTGCCCCTCGCCGACCTTCGTGAGACACCCGCCCAGATAACAGCTTTTGCAGGTCTGGATAACGCGCAGCCGTTGACACGCTCCGGCAGCGAATGGCGGGCAGGTGACCTGGTGGTCACGCTCGATAACGCGGGAACAGGAACCGTCGTATCGCTGGCGGCGCCCTCGCTTGCTGTGACACACCTGCGTCTTCGCTGGAACATCCGCCACCCCGAAGATATCGTCGTGCTGGGCGATGCGTGGGAGCGCTCGTATGGCGATCTCGGCTGGCGCAATGTCGTCGCCGAACGTCCACTGCCCTGGTACTGCGCCGTTCATCAGAATGACACCACGCACTGTTACGGGGTCCAGACCGGTGCGGCGAGCCTTGCAATGTGGCAGGTCGATGCGGCGGGAATCACGCTCTGGCTCGACGTGCGCAACGGCGGCGAGGGCGTACTCCTGGGATCACGCGTAGTCAAGGCAGCAACGCTGATAGCGCGTCGCGGAGAACGTGGCGAGTCTATCCACAGCACCTTATCCGCCTTCTGCCGCACGATGTGTCCGTCGCCGCGGCTGCCGAAGACCACCGTCTATGGATCGAACGACTGGTACTACGCCTACGGCAAGAACACAGCGGAAGGCATCCTCCGCGATGCGGAGCTGGTCGCAGCGCTTGCTCCCTCCAGCGGTCCAAAGCCGTTCGCCATTGTCGACGACGGCTGGCAGAACAAGCAGGCGTTTCCCGACATGGCGGCGCTGACATCGCAGATCCGCTCTAAGGGAGCACGTCCGGGTTTGTGGATTCGGCCGCTGCAAGCGCATACAGGCGCCGATCGCAAACTGCTTCTTCCCGACGCACGTTATGGACGCCGCCGGGAGCGCTTCAACGATCTTGCCTACGACCCCACCATTCCAGAGGCTCGCGAAGCCGCGCTCAACACCATGCGTGAGGCCGTGCGCTGGGGCAACGACCTGGTCAAACACGACTTCTCGACCTATGAGTTGTTTGGCGGCTGGGGAAGCGAGATGGGGCCGTCGATGACCACAGGCAGCTGGCACTTCAACGACCGCTCGCTCACCAACGCCGAGATCGTGCTCAACCTCTATCGCGGCCTGCGCGAGGCCGCCGGGGAGCAGACGGTCGTCATCGGCTGCAATACCATCGGTCATCTCGCCGCCGGCCTGTTTGAGGCGAATCGCACGGGAGACGATGTCAGTGGGCGCGCCTGGGAACGCACACGCCGCATGGGCGTCAATACGCTCGCCTTCCGGCTGGCGCAGAACCGCACGTTTTTCATCGTGGACGCTGACTGCGTTCCGCTCACCAAAGCCATCGCGTGGGAGAAGACACGCATGTGGCTCGATGTGGTGGCACGTAGCGGCACCGCGCTGATCGTCTCTCCCGAACCCGGCGCGGTTGGAGCAGAACAGAAGGCAGCCCTACGCGAAGCCTTCGCTATCGCCGCGTCAGCTCCTGCTGCTACCGCGGACGATATGCTGCAAACCAATGCGCCACAGCGTTGGACGTTTCAACAGAACGGTGGAACGAAGAAAGCGAACTATAGCTGGGATGAAGATGGCGCATCGCCGTTCTCGATTTAACTGATTAATTCAAGGGCATCGCCAGATTCGAGATAACCCATGCACCGGGTGCCCCATGTCCCCGAGGGACATGGGCCCGTCTTCGCTCTCCCAATGCCATTTCTCCGGTGTGAACAGCTCTGATCGATTCTCTGAACCTGCAGGACTATAGAGCGGGCCTTCAGCCCTTGGTTTTCAATGTGCCCGAAACCTGGGGCTTCACCCCAGGCTGGTATGGAGCGCGCCTACAGCGCTCAGAGCCATGGCACCTTTTTGTTTGTCATTTCGGAGCTACCGGAGCCATCAGTAACAAACAAAGGCGCCGCAGTCTTCACCACTCTTTTGAAGAATCCCCCACGCATAGTGCACGATGGTAATGATGAGTGATTTTGTGAACGTTGGTCTTATCGGTTATGGATACGCTGGTCGTGTCCTTCATGCTCCTTTAATTCAGGCAATCCCCGGCCTGCGTCTCACTACCGTCGCCTCTTCCAAAGGAGATCAGATTCGCGAGGCTCTGGGAGACGTCCGTGTCTGCACGCCGCAGGAGCTGATTGCAGACGTACAGATTGACCTCGTGGTCATTGCCACGCCCAACACCGAGCACTTCCCGCTCGCAATGGCGGCACTCGAAGCCGGTAAACATGTCGTGGTCGACAAGCCCTTCACGCTCGATCTCGCCGAGGCTGAGAACCTGCGCGCCGCTGCTCTTCGCAAAGACCGTATGCTCACCGTCTTCCATAACCGCCGCTGGGAGAGCGAAGTTCTCGCCATCGACGAAGTGCTGCAGCGTGGCGTGCTCGGCCGCGTCGTGCAGTTTGACTGCCACATGAACCGCTTCCGTCCTGTCGTGCGCAAGCGCTGGAGAGAGGACGCCGGCCCGGGCGCGGGACTATGGTTCGATCTCGGCCCACACATGATCGATATCGCGCTGCACTTCTTCGGCCTGCCGCAGCAGATCACTGCTTCGTTCGCGATTCAGCGTGAAGGCGGACAGACCGATGACTGGGCGCACGTCATCCTCAGCTATCCGGACAAGCGCATCGTTCTTGAAGCCATGAACGTTGCCTCAGGCTCACTGCCTCGCTCCATCCTCCACGGCATGCAAGGCACCTGGGTGAAGTACGGGCTCGACACGCAGGAGGCGCAGTTGCAGGCAGGCATGTCTCCTCTTGATCCGGCCTTCGGTATCGATCCTGTGCCCGCGGTCTTCTATGCCGGCACGGGTGAGACAGTGGAATACCCCACGCCTCGCGGCAACCAACTGCCGTTCTATGAAAGTGTGCGTGACGCGATCCTTCACCACATGCCTGCACCCGTCTCCGCGCGGGACGCCCTTGCCGTTATGGCTGTGCTTGAAGCCACCTTCCACTCCGGCGAACAGCAGCGAACGCTTCCGCTTGAATTCAAACTGCCGCAGGAGCCAGAGTGGGGCGAATCAGAACCGTACGCATACGAGAAGCAGTGATAAGCATCCATGAGAAAAGGACCAGGACAAATGCTCGATTGGTAATGCCGTAGGGAGCGCCTCGATGCAGCGTACGGAACTGGATAAAAAAGGCGATGAGCATGAGCGCGGCCCAAAGTATCGACTCCACGCGAAACGATCGCCAGCCAGGATGTTTCCAGTAAGCAACAGGTAAAAGTAGCGCAACGAGTATGCTGCCGCCAACGTTAATGAGGAAGCTGGCGGTATGGATATTGCCGGTGCGAGTATTTACGGTAGACTCCTCCAGGTCCGTGGGGAAGATCGCGGAGACGATCAAGCCGATGGATACCACCACAAGCAGTAATATCGCGATACGGGCGACCAGCGAACGCAGGCCGCTCCGGTGAAGTCCGATTGCCAATGAGAGATAGCCAAGGCTCATGGCCACGAAGACGGATTGCATCAACCAGCCAAAATGTCCGACCGCGTAATCACTGATCATGTGAGAGCGCGGGGTATAGTCTGGCCGCAGAAAATGCAATAAGGCCAGGGCTGCGAATGCGTACAAGATGAAGAAGGCGACCAGGTTCGGCCAGATTGTGCTCTCGGACCGAACAGGTGCGACAGAATTCTCCTGAGTCATAAGGCGTTCCAGATTGCATCGAGTTTTAGAGTGACGAGAGAAAGGCGGAACTCTCTCGCAAGTAGCTTACTTCGGCTCCGGCCCTTTGTCTTCAGAAGCTCTCCGTATCAACCGAAAGTTGAAATCATTCCTGCAAATTTGTAGCTAAAAAACCGATAAAACCCACTAGAGCATTTCTCCTGTTGCTGGGTATCCCGCGAGGAGCGTGCAGCGGCGTTTCATTGCGGAAAACGCCCATAGATGCATAAGCCCTGCTCTACACCCACAGGAGAAATGCTCTAGCGGCGGTAGCGTTACACTCATAGGGTGAAAACGAAGATGTTGTTTGCACCTCTCATGGCGATCGCGCTCGCCTCGACCGTCGCCGCGCAAGACACCAAAGCGTTTCTCGGCCGTTGGGATATGACCGTTACCCCCGCCACCGGCAAACCATATCCGCAGTGGATTGAGCTGACGGAGAATGGCGGCAAGATTGAAGGTCGCGTTCAGCCGAAGGGCGGCGGATGGCATCCGATCTCGGACGCCCACATCGAATCGGGCAAACTGATCGTGGGTGTAGGAGAAGCAACGAATTGGGAGCTCACCTCTCCCAGCGCAGGCAAGCTGACCGGCGTCGAGAAGCACGGCGCCACCGATGGCCCGGCGCTCGCCGGAGTGAAAGCGCCTTCGCTGGATCGGCCCATGCCGAAGAAGTGGACCAAGCCCACGCCTCTTTTCGACGGCAAAGATCTGAAAGGCTGGGAGCCGATCGGCAATGTCGACAACAACAAATGGGTCGCGCGCAATGGCGAGCTGGTGAATGACAACCCTGAAGTTCCCGGTCAAAAGACCCACGGTGCGGCCAACATCATGACCACCGAGAAGTTCCAGGACTTCAAACTGCATATCGAAGTGAACTGCCCGGAAGGTGGCAACAGCGGCATCTATCTGCGCGGCCGCTATGAGGTACAGGTCGGCACCGAAGGCGGCAAGCTGCCATCGCATGAGATGGGCGCCATCTACAGCCACTATCCTCCGCCGGCAGGCTCAGAGCTTGGTCTTGGAAAGTGGACGACCTTTGACATCACCCTGGTCGGCCGACATGTAACGGTGTTGCGCGATGGCAAGATGTACCACGACAATGTCGAGATTCCCGGCCCGACCGGCGGCGCTCTTGATAGCAACGAGGCCGAGCCGGGGCCGTTCTATCTGCAGGGCGATCACCACGGCGTCATCGCATACCGCAACATCACCATCTCCGTTCCGGCAAAGGCCTCGCCGGCCCCCCCGCGGTTCGAGCAGGCTTATCGATTCGCTCCGTAACAACGCTCCGAACCAGCCTTCAGGGCGTATCGATATCCGATTTGAGCTTCGTTAGGAATTTTGGGTATTCCGAACCCACCCTAACGTTGTGAGGGTGGGGCACCCGGGCAGAGACAAGGTGTCACGATTCTAAGCGCTGAAGGCGCGTTCTATACCAGCCTGGGGCAACGCCCCAGGTCTCAGTACCCAAAAGATGTTGAAGGGCTGAAAAGGCCCGCTCTATAGTTCAGTGTTCAGAGCCTAGACACCGCCCTTCATTTTCCATGGGCAGGAGACTCCTCTATCGTTCGCAATTCGGGGTCGCTCCACTCCACCGCAGGAGGAGTTCAACCTCTGCCTGACTAAGCGGCTCCTTCGGAACACGGACAAAGCCATTGGGAGATGGCAGGAAAACGTAAGCATCGGACATATCAATGCATTTTATGAAGGCGCTCCAGGCGAAATGCGCAGTCACTTGACCATTGCCTCGATCACTAAAGATACCCGATTCGTCGATGGTTAGGACCTGATCGTTAAGGCCCGCCTCCTCTTCCATAAAGATGGCCCTCAGACACTTTTCCCGGGTTCTTTTGGCAAGTAAACCAGAGAAAAGCGCGTACAGAACGTACACCACAACCATCGTATAAGTAGGCACGCGAATGGGCGGAACCTGTGGTGAGAGCCCCACAGCCAGACAGACAACGCCCAAAATCACATATTCCGGCCATGACCGTTTAGGCACCCTTTTCGGCTTCATCGCCACAACGGCCTGCAAGGTATCCCTGTACTGCTCAAAGCTGATTGTGGGACGGAAACGGATGATGTTTATGGCATCAGTCATTTGCAATAGGCTGCCAAAGCTCGATGCGATTTCCTTCCGGGTCAGTGACCCAGCCGAACTTTCCGAAGTCGTAGCTCTCGCGCTTTGGATCGACTGTGACGCCCGCGGCGGTCAAACCGTCCAACAGTCCATCCAGGTCATCCACCTGAAGATTGATCATCGCCTTCTGTTCCGGAGGGAAATACGCGCTGTCTTGCTTGAAGAAGGAGAAGACAACCCGCGGGTGTTGCGTCGGAGCGGGAAATCCGAACGCTCCATCAGCTTTCACCAGGCCGAGATGCTGCTCGTACCACTGATAGAGAGCCTTCGGATCATTTGCCCGCAAGAATGCTCCGCCAAAGCCGGTAATGGAAGCCATACAGTCTCCTATGAGGAACGCTTGTCCAGAGCTTACGTCTGGAGAACCACAGTGTATCGGACAGCTCGAATAGCACCCAATGAATTAAGGTGCATGGATATATTCGATACGGTCGCGCGCAAAGCGCGATACCCAGCGACCGTGTTTGCCCAGGACCCCATTCTTCGCGATAAAGCTGCGAAGAATGGAGCAACGAGTGTCTACAGCTTCCGACTTTATCGACCACTCTGGTTACACAATCTCCGCCGCAGGCGTCACTTTGGCAAGATCCTGTTTCAGCAGATAGAACGACACGGCCAGCAGAACTACATCCTTCATCAGAAAAGCCACATTACCAACCATCGCGGGAAAACCGCCTGCAGACGGAGCCCAGCCATCGGGCATGAACGGAATGATCGTCACCGTCGCAATGAAAGTGAACACCGATCCCAGAGCGCCCAGGATTCCCGCCTTACGGTTCCAAAACCCCGCCAGCAACAAGCCTCCAAACAGCCACTCGGAGACACCCAGAAAGTACGTCGAGCTTTTGATACCGAAGACCGCGTACATCCAGTAGATGAGAGGTCCGTGGGTGAAGAATGGGACTAATCCTTGTGCCTCGTACTCAAACCACTTCTGATACCCGAAGAAGAAGTAGATGATAACCATCGATGCGCGGATGAGATGGTTGTCGAGGTCTCCCTTTAGAAGACTTGATTTCGATAGAAGTCGGATAAGCGCGTTCATTGACCTTATTTCCAATCTCCGGCAGCGCTTCAGCGCCGCACGGGAAGCATCTATGGAGATAAGACAATACGGATTGGCATAACTAGTATCGTTGATATACCTTAGAGTCTCGATGGATCGCCTCGCGCCCTTTTTCGAACGGTTTTCCCTCACAGCCCGGATGTTTTATTCGGGAACCTTGTGCGGAAGCACGCCCGACCAGGCGAACGATCACGCCGGTTATCTTCATGTGCTCGGGAAGGGAACGCTGAAGATCTCGCGGCCTGGCGCCCGCAAACTGGTTATTGATAGGCCGAGCGTTATCTTTTTCCCGCGTCCCCGGCTTCATCGGCTTCACGGCCCAATGGAGGATGGCGCCGAGCTGGTATGCGCGACGATCGAATTTGGCACAGGAATGTTAAATACGCTGATTGCGTGTCTACCTGAGCCGCTCGTGGTCCCGCTTGATGCCCTTCCCGAACTTGCGCCGACGCTGCAGCTTCTGTTCACCGAGGCCGCCGCACAATCGCCGGGCCGTCAGGCTGCCCTGGATCGACTCTTCGAATATCTCTTTGTACTGCTGATGCGATCGGCAGCAAGTGCGCACATTGTTGAGAGCGGGATTTTGCCGGGGCTCAGTGATCCTCGTTTGAGCAGAGCCATCGAGGCCATGCATCAACGCCCCGAGACTTCGTGGTCACTCGAACATCTGGCTCAACTTGCCGGTATGTCCCGTGCTCGTTTCGCCGTCCATTTTCGGCAGGTTGTCGGTATGACTCCATTTGATTACCTGACCAACTGGCGATTGGGGATCGCGCAGACAATGTTACAGAAAGGTAACTCGCTGAAACTCATTGCGGCCGCTGTGGGATACGCCAATGCCCCGGCTCTCACCCGTGTCTTTACGCAACGTCTGGGCGTATCTCCTTCGGAATGGCTGGCTCGCAGCCGAATGCACAACGAGTGAACTAGGCCTCTCGCCGAGTCGTCCAGGCTGAGCGACAATTGCTTCGAAGGGGTTTTGTTATGAGCGCACCCACGATCGAACTTTCGATGATCGTGAAAAATGGCGGAAGCAGTCTGGCACGGTGTTTACAGAGCGCGCGGTCCATCGTGGATCGCATTGTTATCGGCGACACCGGATCCACTGACGACACCGCTGAGATTGCAAAGAGATTTGGGGCGACCTGGATGCCCATTCCCTGGAACGAGGACTTCGCCGAGGCCAGGAACCTTGTGCTGCAGCAGGCAACCTGCGACTGGATTCTTGTCCTCGACGCCGACGAGATGATGGACCCGGAAGGCGCCGAGCTTCTGAAGAAGCTGGTCGCAAAGACGGATATGGACGCCTTCGATGTCGTGCGATGGAACTACGTACGGCAGGCCAACAGTCGGAGCGGCGCGGAAGGGGCCTTAGCGAATCCGCGCATCCTTCCGGAATCGGCCCCCTTCCCTGCGTATGTCACCACCATCAATACCCGTCTGTTCCGCCGGAATCCTGAGATCCGCTTCGAACGGCCGGTGCACGAGACCGTTGTCTATCGCGTGCAGGAGCTCGGTCTCCCCATCGGCCAGGCGACGTTCGTGATCCATCACTTCGGGCTCGTCGACGATGAAGAAAGCGTTCGCGACGCCAAGAACGCGCTTTATCTGGAGATCAACAGACGGCATTTTGAAGCGTATCCAGAAGACAGCAGAACAGCCTACGAACTGGGCTGGGCCGAGCTCGAGTTCTCCAAGGACCCGCAGGCAGCCCTGGACATGTTAATTCGCGCCGTTCAGTTGGATGAATCCAACATGGACGCCGTCATCCTGGGCGGGGTTTGCTTGCTGCGCATGCAGCGGTACGAAGATGCGATCCAGCTGCTCTCACATGCCATGGCAAGGAACGTGACCAGCATCGTCCTGTACGAAACGCTCGGAGATGCTCGCCTGCACCTGCAGCAGTACGAAGAAGCGGCTCACGCCTACAACACGGCTCGCAGGCAGGGTGGAGCAACCGCGCTGATTTTGGCGAAATACGGAGTTTGCCTGATCCATCTGGGCAAGACGCAGGAAGGAATAGCGATTCTCCGCGAGGCTTGCTCGATGGAGCCCAAATATCCGGAGCTCCTGGATATCGTGATTGCCGGCGCGGTCACGATGAACGAACTGGCCTTCGCCGCGGAGATCGCACAACAACGCCTGGAGCTTCCAGGAGCGACCGACCTGCATCGCTCGATTGCGGACTATCTGGAAGTGGAGCAGGAATAGATCAGGGCTTCCGTCTCACCTGCCCGCCTGAGACTCATGGGCAGCACATCTCGCTCTGCCCGCATCTCAAGTTTCTGCAGAACGGAGGGCGATTGAGATGACCACAGCAGATCGCATCAAGCACGCAATAGCCATTACGCTGATCGGCGATGGAGTGGCTGCTGCATTGCATCCCACGCACGGTGGACAGTTCTGGAAGAAAGGTCCTGCCGGTTGGCGGCGCGGCATGCGCTGGTGTCAGCGCCCCCCCCACGCGACCCGCATGTTCGCAATCGCACAGGCCGGTCTCGCAACGATGTGGGTGCTGCATCACGAGCGCGGAGCCAGGAGCCTCTTTGGCTAAGCCCGTTGTTGCTCGTAGGACAGTGCATCTAGAGGTCCACCGCCGAAGCTGACCAAGTCCGTACAGATCCGCGAAAAGAAAACTGGTTGCGGCCGTAATTCCTGCGAGCGGCCACAGTTCTTCCTAACCCACCCTAGCGTTGCGAGCGTTCACCCCAACGAACAAGTTCGTCGAGGACTCCGAGGGTGGGCACCCGCTGGGTAAGCGCTGAAGGCCGGGGTCCCCAATGAACTTGTTCATTGGGGTGGAAAGGCGCGTTCTATACCAGCCTGGGGCAACGCCCCAGGTCTGATGGCCCCATAGAAATTAAAGGGCTGAAGGCCCGCTCTATAGAGCTTCAGTAAAAGCGAACTTGTCGATTTGCCCTGGCAAGGCTAATCCGACCGCATCACCTCCGATATGGCCGACGACAGTCGCTCGCTTGTGAACTCAGGCCTCCCGCATATAATTTCGTCGCTGCAAAATACTATGGTTAGAAAGATGGCCGAAGGCCTAGAGCAATCGCCGGCACATGGTCTGAACGCGGTTTCTCAAGATTCTGTCCTAACCCTGGAGACGTACAAATGAGACGCGCGTTGTTCTCTGTGCTGCTGGTGTCGTTCTTACTCTGCGCGGCCTCTGGTCTCCATGGCCAGACCTTCAACCTGCAAACCGGACGCGAACCCGTTGCTTCCCTCGATGGCCTCTGGCGTTTTCACACCGGGGACGATGTCGCATGGGCCGACCCTCATTTCGACGATTCGCAATGGCCCCTGCTCCGCTCCGATGAACAATCGAGCCAACAGGGTTATAAGAACTATGGAGGATTCGCATGGTATCGCTTCACCGTCGCGGTGCCTGATGGCAGCAGGAACTGGTCCATCTATTTAGGACCGATGGAAACCGGCTATCAGCTCTTCGTCGACGGACGTCAAGCCGGTTCTTTCGGCCCGATCCAAGGTTCCCTGAACTACGCCATCGCAAGCCGCGTCTTCGACCTATCCCCCGCCGCTTCTGGCCCGCGTACATTTCATATTGCCATCCGCACCTGGCACCTTCCCGTCTGGGCGGACTACGTGCCGGGAGGCTTCTATGGCAGCAGCTATTTCGGAGACTCCCGCCTCATCGCGCGACGCGCGGCGACGGATAGATCGCTGCAGTGGAACGGCCTCGTCGATGAATACACCTATGCCGTGCTCAGCACGCTCGTCGGCCTCGTCGTGCTCGTGTTGTTTTTCATCCGTCGTGAGGAACGTGAATATCTATGGTTCGCTCTGTTTCTCCTGGCGAACGCGGTCGACATTGGATTAGGCATCAGCAGAGATTTTGCTCTGATCCCTTTACCGGTCTTCGATTTTGTCGATGGCCTCGTGCGATTGGCCGCTCTCTTTGCCGCTCTGGCATTTTTCTCCGTCGTATTGCGCACCTCGCATTCCAGGTCCTGGTGGTTCGTTGTTGCCCTGTTGTTCATCAGCCCGCCAACGGTCGTGTTTCTTTACGTCTTCCATATCACGTCCGTGGCAATCGCCGGGTTGCTGGGCACGCTGGCCGCGCTCCCTGCCATCGTATGGATTTTCGTAATCCTACTTAAGCGTTCACTCCAACGTGATCGCGACGCGCTCATCCTGCTGGTTCCCACTCTTCTCTGGCAGGGATTTCCCTTAATCGACGACATCCTCCTCGTCACCTGGCAACTGGGCTGGCAGCGTTGGACGGCACGCTGGGTTTTCCCATTGCTAACCAAACCGTTCGTGCTGATGCCTGGTCCGGCCGTCGGCACAATCTTCATCTTTGCCCTGCTTCTATTTCTGATTCGGCGCTTCTCGCTCGCCCGGCGGGAAGAAATGCGCCTTGCGAGTGAACTCGAATCTGCCCACAGCATTCAGCGCACGCTCGTGCCGCCTATCTCTACTTCATTCGGCGGCTACGACCTGAATGGCCTCTCGCTGCCCAGCGAAGAGGTGGGCGGCGATCTGGTGGACTTTGTGCTGCTCCCTAATCGATCTATCCTCGCCTACGTCGCTGATGTCTCCGGTCACGGACTCCCGGCCAGCATCCTCATGGGCATGATCAAGACCGCGGTCCGCACCATCCTGCTCGAATCCTCGGATGACTCCGCTTCCCTTCTCGCCAGTCTCTGCGACCGTCTCAACCGCGCACTCCCTGCGGTGAAGGCGCCGCACATGTACGCAACCCTGTCCGCTATCTGTCTTGCACCCGATGGCCGCGTCCAGTACACCCTCGCCGGACACCCATCGATCCTCCACTACCGGGCATCCAACCGGACCGTGCAAGCGATCACCTGCCATCAACTCCCCGTCGGCCTGCTTCCGGTCGACGCATATCTCTCGCACTCCCTGCAAATGGAACAAGGCGATCTCGTCGCTATCGCCACCGACGGCATCCTTGAAGCTGCCAACGCCCAGCAGGAAGAGTTCGGAAGTGACCGCATCGCGGCGATCCTGACGCAGATGCCTGGGCAGGACCTTGCAAGCATTCGCGACAGCATCGTCTCCGCCGCACAGGCCTTTGGCAAACAAGCCGACGATCAGACGATCCTGCTCGTCCGCCGCGTTGAATAAACTCGCAGCACTCCTTCGGAGAACAGCCTCGGCACGGCGCTGGTTGCGAACTCAGCCTGCCCGCTTATAATTTCGTCGCTGCTGCAAAATGCCAATGATCGGAGATTCGAATCCATGATCCGCCAGGTGCTCTGGTTTTCTCTGTTACTGCTCCCATGTACGCAATTGGCCGCGCAAGGGGTCGCTGTCCCGGGCGATACCTGCAAGCCGGTGGGTGTGCGTACACAACAGGTCGGCTGCTGGATCCTGGCGGACAATCCCGTAGGTCAACTCACAAAGCCACAGGTCTTCTGGCATCTCGACGCCTATCCAACACGGCTCGCGGCAGAAGCAGACAAAGGACCACGAGGCACGGTGGTCGAGTCATTTGGCAAGGTGTGGCTGATGACCATCGAAGACGAGAAATGGAGATCGGCCCACGGAAATCGCATTTCCGAAATTGGACCGCTTCCGGTCGTGGCTGGAGAAAAATACTCGGCGCAGTTTATGGAAGCGGACTTCACACCGGGAATGACGGCGCCCTCACACCTTCACTCAGGCCCGGAGGCCTGGTATGCCGTAGGCGGCGAAACATGTCTGGAGACCTCCGATGGCCGCATGCAGATCAGCCGGGCAGGCGCCGCTCCCGTAATCGTTCCCATGGGATTATCGATGCACCTCACCGCGATCGGCACGGCAGAGCGCCAATCGATCGTGATTATCCTGCATCAATCATCACAGGTCCCAACCACGATGGTCCATGACTGGACACCAAAAGGTCTTTGCCAGGCAAGCAAGTAAGCGAACCGCGGCTGTCGCTACCGGGAAGCCGACTTGTCGGGGCGCTCGATAAGTTTTGCGTAACGTGTCGAGCTTTATCCATGCAGCAAGCAGAGGCATCCTGAAAATCAGGACGCCTCCCGTAGCTTGCCAGGGTTCAGAACAGGTACTTGATTGCCAGTTGTAGCTCGCGGTTATTCAAACGGGTTGAGGTGATCTGGCCGAAGGTGCCATCTCCCAGGTTGGAATCCGGCGTCGACCACTGCGGAGTATTGAAGGCGTTGAATGCTTCGAAGCGGATCTGAAGCTGATGGGCCTCATTGAAAGGCATTGCGACGTTCTTCATCACGGCAAGGTTTACGACATCGGTTGCAGGCGATACAAGAGGATTCCGCGTCGACGTCCCATAGTTCAACGTGCTGAGCGTAAACGCATCCGTATTGAACCAGTTGTCGATGGAACGATGTGCCACCGACAAAGTCGAACCAGGAACCCTGTCGGGACGTTGCCATTGGTTATCCGTATTCTGTCCGTCACTGCTCTGCAGGACATCGTATGGATTTCCGCTGGCAAGCTGTACCAATCCATTCAATGCCCAGCCGTCAGTTAACAGCTTTGCCGCCATCGCGTCGCTCTTGTTGAAAGCAGGAAGCTTCCACACGTAGCCCATGGATAGGTTGTGCCTCTGGTCAGTCGTTCCGCTTGCCCACTCATGCGGGTTGCGAGGGTTCTGACACCCGCAGCCGCCGCCATTCGTATCGAAGGCCTGGTTATCCAGCTCATGAGATAACGTGTACGCAGCCGTAAAGCTCAGCCCTTTGGTGAACCGATGCTCGAAGTGCATCTGCAAACCGTTGTAGTTCGATGCTCCATCGAAATCCTGATAGCGGATCCGAGCGAAGGTATTGTAGGGTCGTCGCCCCTGGACCGGATTGACCAGGTCGCCCGGCGCAGGCGAGTTGAAATTCTTGATACTGCTATCGATATGGCTGCCATTCACACCGACGTAGCTTACGTCCAGCACATTGGACCCGAACTGCTTTGAAACAGTCAGATTGTAGGTTTGCAGATAGAGGTCCGGGCGCTGACGATCCGCAGGGAGTGTTACCGCATTGAAGTAAGGGTTCGCGGGATAGAGCGAGGCCGGCACAGGGTTCTGAATCGTCGCAACCGGATTGCTGCTGGGATTGGTTATGGTGAGACTGCCTGCCGTCGGAGGATTCAGCTGCAGGATGTTGATATTGTCGAACTGGCCGCCATAGTAGAAGACTCCGTATCCACCGCGAACCACCATCGTAGGCGTCACGCTGTAGGCAAAACCCAGTCGCGGGCCGAAGTCTTTATGGGTGATCGACCAGATGCTGTTCAACCGTTGGCCCGGAGCCGGCGTGAATACCGGAACGGCGCCACTGAAGTCGAGCGTACGGCTGACGTTGTTCACGTCGACTGGCGGAGCGAACAGGTCATAACGGACGCCAAGATTGATTGTCAGTCTTGAGTTCACACGCCAGTTGTCCTGCGCGTAATAAGCGGATCGCCATTGCCGGGCTTTTGTGATCGGAACGCCTTCAGGAGTAAGGCTGGTGCGTGGGAAACCAAGCATAAAGTCCGCAGCAGGATCCCCGGTGATATCTCCTGTGAAGTCCATCTCTCCAAATGGCGTGTTGTTCGTCGTCGCGTCGTCGAGCACATAGCGGATGTCGGTGCCGAAGATCAGTGCGTGTTTGCCATGGGTCCACGTGAGATTGTCGGCAAGCTGATAGGTCCGGCTGTAATCAAGGTTCGATGCTGCGAGGTCGTCACCCATGCCCAGATATCCAGCGATATTCAGAATGGGGAAGCCTTCTTCATTGGGATTCAGAGGCCGGCCATTCGGTCCGCCGACTTTGAATCCATTGATCCCTAGAGATTCAACCGTAAAACCTGTACCGGTCCGCGTGCCCGACTGCTTCACGTGTTCGAGGTTCGTGCCGGCGCGAAGCTCATTGAGCAGCTTCGGCGAAAAGACATGGAGATATTGCAGCGCAACGTTGTGGATGGGATATGTACCGGTGAAGTGAAAGTTGGGATTCACATCAGTCACCGGAAAGTCGCGGATGGCATAGATGTAATGGAGAAATACCTGGTCGCGATCGCTGAACTTGTGATCGAGCCGAACGATACCCTGGTTTACACTCAACCGGCCAGAGTTGACCCCAGCGTAGTTCGTACTGCCACTGCTGTTTGGCAGGGGCATATACGTGTTGATGATGTTCTGGGCTACGGCATTCACTGGAATCTGGTTGTTTGGGTATGGGTTACCCGTAAACGGGTTAATGATGGGAGTCGACGAGGCGGAAAAGTCTCCTCTGCGCTGCGCCGGCGTCAGAACATTCGCCGTCGATGGAAACTCCTCAACGGAGCGAAGGCTTTCATAACTGAGAAAGAAAAAGGTATTGTCCTTGATGATCGGACCGCCAACTGTTGCTCCAAATTGATTCTGCTTCAAGACATTTTTCGAAAGCGGAGCGGGGCGAAAGTAGTTACGCGCATCGACCGCATCGTTACGAATAAATTCGAACGCGCTGCCATGGAATTTATTCGTTCCCGACTTCAACTGGATATTTACATTCGAGCCGGCACTGCCACCGTACTCCGCGGAGTAGTTGCCGGTTTGCACGGTGAACTCTTCGATTGCGTCGATGGAAGGATAGAGATTCACATACGCATGCCGATTGTTCACCATCGTGATGCCATCGACGTTGATCTGTCCCCAGGTCGAGCGGCCCCCATTGGATGATATGGCGGAACCGTCGGTACTCGAGGAATGAAGATCGGGGTTGTAGACACTCACACCCGGAGTCAACACGGCAAGATCATCGAACTTCCTTCCATTCAAAGGAAGATTCTGGGTTCGCTCTGTATCGATCACTGCGCCCAGCGAGGCATTCTCGCTCTGCAATAAAGGCTGACTGCCTTCGACCTGCACAGTCTGCTCCGCTGCGCCGGCACTTAACGTAAAGTCGATCTTTTCCTGTTGATTGAGAGTCAGAACGATCCCAGTCTTCTTTTGCCTTGCGAAGCCCTGAGCTTCAATCGCAACATCATAGGTTCCCGGAGCAAGATAGCGGACAGCGTACTGGCCTTCGCTACCCGTGACTATGGCCTTTCGGGTTCCTGTTGCCGAAGAGGTGATCGTGATTGTCGCTCCAGGCAAGACTGCGCCTGAACTATCCGTGGCCGTTCCCAGAATGCCAGTGTCAAAGGATTGACACAAAAGCGGACAGGCCATTGCAAAACATAGTATTGTCGCCAGAAAAGCGAGACGGGTACGCATGGGGGAGACCCTCCTGAGCATTGAGTTTGCGTTCAGAGATGGGGAAGCAACGCTTCAGCGCGGTACGATGTCTACGATTTCAACTATTACGGATCTGTTACGACGATGCGCGATTATAGCCATGCCTCGGTCATGCGGGGACAGGGGCAAATGCCCTAGTAAAAACTAGGAAATTCTTGCTTATAAATTTTGTTGATCAATAGGTGAAAGTAATTTTTCGCCGGTGACACGGCAGATCCACGGCCCTTTGCCTCGACCTTGATAGAAAAGTGATTCGGGCTCGGATAAGAACTAGTTCAACACACCCGCTGACAAACGTACTCCAGGTCCGCTTCTGTAGACCCATCCCATTTGGGGTGATGACAACAGGGCTTACCACTCATTGAATCGGAGCTGCGATATTTCGATGATTGCCGATGAGAAACGCGCAGCAGCAACAAAGAAACTCATTCGGAGTTGAGCGTCGCTAGCTGTACAAAATGAAGTAGACGATCTACCTCCAATGGGAGTAGTGTGTCTACATCCATGAACGAAAGAAGCCAATATAAGAACCGAATCGAGCTGCTACAGGGAACACTCGACATGCTTATTCTTCAGACTCTGCAATGGGGACCGCAGCACGGATACGGAATTGTCCAGGCTTTACGTTTGCGATCCGGGGACGTGCTTCAGGTGGAGACCGGATCACTGTATCCGGCTCTCCATCGATTGGAGCGTCAGAGCTGGGTGCAGTCTGAGTGGAAACAGTCGGAGAGCAAGCAAAAAGCCCGCTATTACCGAATCACGGCCAAGGGGAAAAAGCAGCTGGCCTCAGATCTGGGCCGATGGGAGCGGATTGTTGAAGCGATTGGGTCGGTGATGTACGTCAAGCCGGAGGAGAGTGAGTCATGAAGTGGTTCCCGAGCTTCGGTTTTCAGTGGCGCAAGCGCGAATTGCAGGAAGAGATTGATGCACACCTGCAGATGGCGATTGCAGATCGAGTAGCGCGAGGGGAAACGGCGGAGACAGCGCGACGAGCAGCAGCGCGGGAGTTTGGAAGCGTTCCTTTGGTGCAGGATGTGACGCGCCAGATGTGGGGCCAAGCCTGGCTTGACCAACTAGGCCAGGATGTCCGTTACGCGCTGCGGCAACTGCGCAAGAGCCCCGGCTTTACGATCACCGCTACGGCCATGCTGGCAGTAGCTATCTGCGCCAACAGCACCGTATTCAGTTGGATCGACGGCACCATGTTGCGTCCGATTCCGGGCGCGAGAGACACGGGCGAACTCGTAAGCCTGCAGCGGGGAGAACGGAACTTCTCGCCGACTCCGCCTTTCTCCTATATCGACTATCGCGATCTGCGCGAGCAGAACCACGCCTTTGCCGGAATACTTGCCTATCATAACGATTGGATTGCGCTGACTGGCGGCGCACAGCCGGATCGTGTCTATATAGCGAATGTGTCGGCTAATTATTTCGATGTGCTCGGCATCAAGCCAACGCTGGGGCGATTCTTTCTGCCGGACGAGGAGGCCCGTGCGGTACCCAACGTGGTCCTGGGCTACGCGCTCTGGAAGACGCGTTATGGCAAAGACCCGGCAATTGTGGGCAAGTCGATCGAGGTCGCTCGGCATCCGGTGACGGTGATCGGTGTGGCGCCGGAGGGGTTTGTCGGAGCAGCTCCCGGGCTGCTTGACGATCTGTGGGTAACGCTCGATCCCCTCGGGACGGATGTGTGGCGAATGACCCATCGCGACTCGGACTGGCTGATCTTAGTAGGAAGATTGCGGCCCGGCGTGAGCCGTGGCCAGGCAACCCAGGATCTCGATACCTCGATGCACCATATTGTAGTGGCGTATCCGGACCAGCATCTCGGCGATAACCGGATCACGCTCGATCCGATGTGGCGTTCGCCATTCGGCGCCAACGGATACATGGCGGCGACGCTGCCCATTCTGCTGGCCTTCGCCGGCGTGGTGCTGTTGTTGACCAGTGCGAACGTGGCCACGCTCACGCTGGTGCGGTTTGTATCCCGGCGGCGTGAGCTTGCCATCCGGCAGTCGCTCGGGGCCAATCGCATGCAACTGGTGCGGCAGATGATGCTGGAGGGCGCTGTGATTTCCATCGTCGCGGGAGCCGTGGCCCTTGTATTGACATGGTGGACATCGAAAACATTTGCGTGGTTCTTTCCAGTGAACGCAGTTCCCCTCGCACTGAACGGGAACGTGGACCATAGGGTGGTGATCGGGATTGCGGTATCTTCTCTTTTGGCAGGCATGCTATGCGGCGCGCTCCCCGCCTGGCGATCCTCTCACGCGCCGGCCATTGAGGTACTCAAGGCAGAGTCTGCAAGTATCTCCGGCGGCTCACGCAACCGGAAATTGCTCAGTGGGCTGGTGGTGGCGCAAATCGCGCTTACCCTTCCGTTGCTGTTGTGCTCCGGGCTATTTCTGCGAACGCTGCGGAATCTCGCCGCGGCGAACCCCGGCTTTGAGCAAGACCACGTTCTCACTGCGTCCGTTGGGCTGAATATCGCCGGCTACAGCAACGATGAGGCAAAGTTGATCCGTCGCAAGATACTTGATCGCGTGTCGGCACTGCCCGGCGTGGAGGTTGCGTCTCTTACCGACTGGATTCCGATGACCCTGATTCAAAAGAGAAACGATGCGTATCCGGAAGGGTATGTGCCGCACCCTCATGAATCTCTGCTGGTGCAGAATGCCGAAGTGGGACCGCGGTATTTCGAATCCCTTCATATACCCATCTTGGAAGGACGCGAGTTTACGCCGGAGGACGATGAAAGGGCCCCGAGGGTACTCATCGTGGATCAGACCGCGGCGAGGCGCTACTGGCCGGGACAGGATCCGCTGGGAAAGAGGCTCAGGATTTGGGGCAGCCTTTTCACGGTTGTCGGCGTGGCGAGGAATTCAACCCATACTTTCGTGAATGAGTCACCCGAGCCTATGGTCTATATGAGTTATTTCCAGCAGCCGGGGTACGAGACGATGGTGCAGGTGAAAACCGAGGGTAATCCCGTCGACCTGGAGCCAATGGTGGAAAACGCCATCCATGGGATCGATTCGCGACTGCCGGTTTTCGATGTGCGTTCCATGCGGGAGAGCACCCAGATGGCCAACATTTTCGCCGTCATCGAGAGCACCCTGGCGGGGATGTTCGCGCTGATTGGGCTGGTTCTTGCCATAACCGGAATCTACGGCGTCGTGGCATATCGAACCCAGTTGCGAACCCACGAGATCGGGATACGAATGGCTCTAGGTGCTTCACGGGTGGACGTGCTGAGACTCGTGCTGGTGCAGGGATTGTGGCTCACAGGCATTGGGCTGGCACTGGGACTAGCGTCCGCGTTGGGACTGACACGTGTCATCGGCCGGATGTTGTATGGAATCGGAGCCAACGATCCCATCACCGTCGTTTCCGTCGTTATGCTTCTGGGAGCAATGTCATTGTTAGCATGCTACCTTCCCGCACATCGAGCGATGCGCCGGAACCCGGTGACCGCAATTCGAGAATTGTAAGCTGCAGTTCAGATTCGACGCGAATTGGACGGATTCGGGGTATGCGTGGCAAGCAGCAGGCGCAAAGCTTAAAAAGGCTTGAGGAGCAGGTTGGGCTGACCTTTTTTCACAGCGCCACGCCGCTATTGAAGTTTTGCGAGAAGTTAAAGAGGAAGGCCCCTGCTGATTTATGGAACATCACAAATCTCAGTGGTCGCGTACGGAGCCGTCTGTCGCATCCCACATCTCCGGGAACTTCCATTCCGGGATACCGCGCTCATTGTCGATGAGGTTGTCATCCAGCTCGATGCCGAGCCCCGGCCCGTCCAGATTGCCCTTCAGGACAATGTTGCCCTCGGTCATCACGAATGGCTTTTTGATGTAGCTCTTCCCCATCGGGCTGCGCTGCACATTGGGCGGCCCTCCCTTTACCGCCTGCAGCGACGGCACCTCATGCGCGAGGAAGTTCGGGATCGACGCCGCCACGTGCATCGAGGCGGCAAAGCCCACCACTCCTTCCTTCGAGTGCGGCAGCATATCGGCATAGAAGGCCTCCGCGAGCGTGGCCACCGCCTTCAGCTCGGTGATGCCGCCCACATGCGTAACGTCCGGCTGCAGCAGTTGCGCCGCGCCGGCTGTCAGCAGGTCACGGAACTGCCACTTCGTCACCATGCGCTCGCCCGTGGCGAAGGGGAACACCGTCTTCTTCGCCATCTCTGCCATCAAAGGCAGGTTCTGGAACTGGATCGGCTCCTCATAGAACCAGGGGCGGAAGGGCTCGAGCGCCTTGATGATCTCCATCGCGGCGGGCGGCTCATGCTCGCCGTGCATCTCGATGCCCAGGTCGAAGTCGGGACCGACGAGCTCGCGGATCGCCTTTACCTTTTCGACAAAGCCGTCGATATAGTACGGGTTCTCGGACGAGCGTGACAGCCGGCCTCGTGTGGACGAGACGCTGGTCTTCATCGACCGGTAGCCCTGGGCGAGCACGTGGGTTCGGGTTTCTTCGACGCTCTCGGCCTGGCCGTAGCACTTGATGCGGTCCCGCGTTGGGCCACCCAGAAGGTCATAGATTGGAACTCCCAGCGCCTTGCCCTTGATATCCCACATCGCGATATCGACCGCGCCTAGCGCGGAGGTGAGGACGATATCACCGCGATAGAACGCGTGCCGGTAGATCGCCTGCCAGTGGTGTGCCGGCCGGCGTGCGTCCTTGCCGATGAGGTAGGGCTCGATCTCCTTGATGGCGGCGGCCACCGTGGGGATGCGTCCCTCCACAGTGCCCTCCCCGATTCCGGTGATACCGGCATCGGTGTGCATCTTGATGAAGATGCTGCGCAGCGAGTTGACCGGGATGATCTCGAGTCCGGTTATCTTGATCTCGTCGCGCGGGTCGGCCAAAGCGGAGGCGTGGTTCACCGGCTGCGCGGCAAGGTTGCGCTCGCTCGCGAGCAAGCCGCCCAAGCCCATGGCGGCGGTTTTCATCCAGCTACGGCGTGACTGAGCCATCGGCGATTCCCTCGGTGTGATTCCAGAAAACGCTGGAGCATTTTTCCTGTAAGTGTAGTGTAGGGTTTCCGCATCTATGGGCGTTTTCCGCAATGAAAACGCCACTGTACTCCCCTCCCGGGATACCCAGCAACAGGAAAAGTGCTCTATCACCTGAGCCGTGAGAACGTCATCCTGCAGCGTATTGGCTTGTGGGGTCTGAGACCGCTTGCAGCCAGTAACGGATCAAACAATCGTGAGTAAGACAGAGCCGGCGCGGCGTAGCATAGTCGGTGAATTCCAGGCGAAACAGCTACTCGACCTTGCTTGCTTTATTTAGCAGCACCACGTGAGAGAAGACTCCCGTGTCGAGCGTGGTTGGGAGATGCGAACAGAAACCGATGCCCACATAAAAAGGTGCGTCGAAGTGCATTGTCAGCGGAGGCCCAAGCGGGTGCATCGGTTCACCCTTAATCGACGCGTAAATCGTGATCTCATCACCCTTCTTCRTGATCCCGATCCGCTGAGCCATCACTCCGTTGAGGGTGCCGCCAAAACGATATTCCATGTCCCTCATCTGCGCGCCTTTTTCCGGACGATCGGCTAAGTGAATCATGCCGGTGCCGTGCATACCGACCATGGCTTCCTTCGAGTCGTCCTCAAGTGTCTGCCGGACTACCAGCACAACCTTGCGATCGCCGTAGCCACCAGCCTTCGGAAAACTGGTATTCGCCGCAAGAGATACATCGCCCGACATCTTCTTGAAGAGAAAATGGAACTCGTCGCGCTGGTACCAAATGTTGTATCCGGCCGAGGTCACCGTATATTGCCCGATGGATTTGTCGTATCTGCCGCTGCCTTCCACAAGCGCACCGCCCACGTCCGCCTGCCCATCGAAGATGCCGATGGGCATCTTGTCGATCCGGCTGGATCGGTGGAAATCGGAAGGTGGAGGCACCTGCTTATGCGTCGCCGAGCCGGGCAGCGCCCAGTCCGGCACCCCTTCCGGCGCCTGCGGTTGCTGTGCTGTCGACAGAAGGCTGAGTGCTCCTATGAGTAATGCAGATGCAGCGCAAAAAGCATACTTTCTCATCGAACGGCACTTTAGCAGATGGTGGTGACAGATGTAATAAGTCCTCATAGTGTCGGCTTGTGTTTACCTATCGCCCCCAAGTCTTCGCTGGGGAAGAACAGGCCGATACACTCATTGACCCTTGACCGGGTTCGATTACTTCTGGGAAGAGTCGTTTATCAGGAGTAATCCGCTGAAGTTGCCGAAAACTAAAACTTTCAGGGAGTCTACAATCGTAGCAAGCTGCTCTGGGATTGAGCTGTAGAATTAGGCGTTCTCTGACGAGGTCTACTCATTGGCTCAAGGTAAAGACAATCAGAATGTATCTAAGGGAATCAATGCCAATAAGCATCGCGAGACGCGCTTAGAGTCACTCTCGTCGATCTGTGTTGTTCTAGTTATCGGTCTGTTCACTATGAGCGGTCTAGCTCAGAATTTTGTGATCCCTTCCGGCTCAATGGAAAAGACGTTGCTTGTTGGCGACCATGTCGTCGTGGATCGTATGACCTTTGCTCCTCCAACGAGATGGGCCCCGTTCGTCCACTCTCGAGAGCCCAGGCGCGGCGACATTATTGTGTTTTTGAAGCCTAATCCCGAAACGCCCGATCTAATCCTGGTCAAGCGCCTGATTGGCCTACCCGGGGATCGCATTCGTTTGGATCACGGAATTGTCTATCTAAACGGGGTACGCCAAAATGAGCCGTACGCTATCCTGCCTCACCTAAGCGAAGACCCTGAGGACCAATATTCGCCTTCACGCGATGATTTTCCCGCTCTCGGTGCTCCGGAAGGTGCTACGGCCGTCTGGTCGGAGGAGCTGGCATCTCATATTGCTGACGGCAACTTGGTGGTTCCTGCCGGCAAAGTCTTCGCCATGGGAGACAATCGTAATCACAGCGCTGATAGCCGCTACTGGGGATTTGTTCCTCGCGAAAATATCCTCGGTCGGCCCCTTTTCAATTATTGGTCGTTTGATGCTGGGACTACAAAACCAGAGACACAGTCGATCAGCGTTGTCCAGCGTCTCGAGGCGTTCTTGACTACATCCATCCACATCTTTGACAGAACGAGATGGACTCGCACGGGACACCCGATTACATAAACGGCTAGACGATCCGCTATGTGCACGGTGAGCCTACCTCTCGTCCGAATTGGATCATCTTTCCTGGAATTGAAAGACTCGTTGACAATGTGGCATGCCTTCGCACCGCGGTGCTAGCATGCGTGCATGCCCCTGAATCCAGCAGAAGTCTTTCAGCACTATACCGACGCATGGAATCGGCACGATGCATCTGGCATTGTCTCCACATTCGCTGAATGCGGAACCTACACCGACCCAACGACCGCTGGTCCGCTTGCCGGAGCAGCGATAGCAGCCTACGCAGAATCCCTTTGGCATGCCTTCCCCGATTTGAATTTCGAAACGGTAAGTTTGACCAATAACGCTCAGGGATTGGTCTCAGCCGAGTGGCTCATGAAGGGGACCAACACGGGCCCCATGATGGGCCTGCCCCCTACGGGCCGTTCGATCGCGTTGGCCGGTGCCGACTTCGCTCGCATCGAAGGCGGAAAAATCCTTTCCCTGCAAGGATATTTCGATAGTGACGCCGTACCGCGCGCCTTGGGACTTGACATCATCGTGCAGCCCTCCGCAATCGGCCCTTTCGGGTTCGGCACCAGCGTTCGCGCAAGCAATGGAAGCACCGCCCTTCCCGGTGCGTTCAGTATCACCAACTTCTTTGCGCGCAATCCAGAGGAGGCCGCCGTCATGAAGGAAAGCGGCCGCAAGATAGCTATGGACATGCTAACCATGCCGGGGTTCATCAGCTTGGTCTCAGTTGTCGTGGGAGATTGCCTGATGACCATCACCGCTTGGGAGACCCTGGACTCCATGGCGCCCCTGATGAAACAGGGAGAGCATCGTTCTATGGTCAGCCGCTACTTTACCTCGGAATTCGGTCAGGGCGGAATGACCGGGGTGTGGGTTCCGGGCCGCCTCAATCCACGCCGCGTCCGCTGTCCTGGCTGTGACAAGATGACCCCTGTCGAAGCTCCGAAACAGAACTGCACCTGCGGCGCTGTACTCCCTGATCCACTTGCCTATTGGTAGCTAGATTCGCTCAATCACGCAGGCGGGTCGGAAGGCGTGAGTCGGTCTGCTGGAAAGCATCTGGAGTGACTTCTCTGATAAAGCGCGCCTCTCGTAAACGTGCCTGCCATTCAGCGCGGGATTGGTAACCGGAAGTCGGCTTCTCCTCAACTGACCTGGAGCGCGAGTTACCACGATTAGAGCTGTTGTCGCTCATCGCCTTATCCGCAGCGGTTGCAGATGCCTGCGGTTCACGTCCGCAGGTATATTGGTCGCCCGGGAGTGAATGATGATTAATCCTTCTGTATCGCGACGGAGAATGCTGCAGATGGCCGCAGCTTTTGCACCCACAGCCATGTTGCCTGCCCAGAGCACTCAGAGTGACGCTCAGACCGAGACCGACCTACGCCCTACGGTCTCCCGCGTTCACCCCGGCCCGTCCGGCAAGCTGGTCTACACGGCTGACGCACAGGGCAATACCATACCGGACTTCTCAAACGCCGGCTATGGCGGCGGGGGTGTGCCCATCCCTTTTGTGCCCACGCGTGAGACCATCTGGCCGGTTGCCGGTGACAACGCGGCCAACCTGCAGGCGGCTATCGAGCGCGTCTCTGCTCTTCCGCTGGACGCTGATGGATTTCGAGGAGCTCTGCTGCTGCGCGCGGGTCACTACCCACTGGCCACTCCAGTGAGCATCAAGGCCAGCGGCGTTGTGCTGCGCGGTGAAGGGATGGGGGACACGGGTACGATCCTGATCGGCACCGGGACCGGCCGCACAACCGACGCCACCGGTCCCGGCCGCGTACAACCCACGCTTGTCCGAATTGCAGGCAGCGCCGGCTGGATCCCCAGGGAAGACAGCAAGCAAGCGGTTACGGACGACTACACACCTGTGGGATCACATACCGTGCGCGTAGCCAATGCGCGGGGCTTCAAGCCCGGCGATACCGTCATCGTTCGCCGGATCGGCAACCAGGAATGGATTGACGCCATGGGCATGAATGGCGCCACGCCGCAGACGCGCTGGCGACCGTTCAACGTGGAGTGGGACCGCGTTGTCGTTGACGTGCGCGGGAACCTGATCACGGTCGACGCACCCATCACCTGTGCCATCGAAAAGAAGTGGGGAGGCGGCGAGGTGCTCAAGTACGAAGACAACGACCGCATCGCCAACGTGGGCGTGGAGAACATCCGCGCCATGTCAGAGTTTGATCCCACCAAGCGGACCAACGAGTACGGCAACATGGACCGCCCCGACTACAAGGGCGAAGAGTACTACGCCGACGAGGACCACTTCTGGAACTTCGTCACCATGGACAATATCCGCAACGGCTGGGTGCGCAATTGCACCGCTCTGCACTTTGCCAACAGCCTGGTGGGCACGCAGCGCGGAGCCAAGTGGATCACGGTGGAAGACTGCATCTCGCGCGAACCCGTCTCGCGCCGCATGGGCGCTCGCCGCTTCACCTTTGCCTTGCGCGGAGAGCTCACGCTGGTCCAGCGCTGCCACTCTGACAAGGGTCGCCACTCCTTCATGATGGGCCAGCCGACGTCCACGCTGAACGTGTATCTCGACTGTGCTGCCACCAATCCCTATTCGTCCAGCGAAACACACGAGCAGTGGGCCACCGGCGGTCTCTACGACAACGTGCACGCGCCGCTCACGGCCCGCTTCTGGAAAGACATCGTGATCGGCTGGGGCGGCGGCAATACCGTCTTCTGGAACTGCGTAGGTCCGTTCCTGGTGCAGAAGCCACCCACCGCACAGAACTACGCCTTCGGCCACATCGGTGTGGATATGATCAGCTACAACACTGCCTTCCAGGACCTGACCAAGGAGGGCGGCTACATCGAATCGCTGGACAAGCACGTATCTCCACGCAGCCTCTACCTTACCCAACTACGCGACCGCCTGGGCATGGCCGCACTCGGCAATGTAGCGGCACCGGGCCAGAAAGCCTAAACACCGCAGGCACATAAAAGGCGCACAGGGTTACCTGCCGCGCCGCCCCCTGCTTGAACGACGAAGCAGGCTAGGTGCCGAGAACGGCGTTTATGGGGAGTGATGCATGGTCTAAGAACGTTTATGTCTCTTCCTTCGTCTCTTTCCACAATAGATTTCGCACCTTGTTGGCCATGGCATTCCGCGACCAGGAATTGATATCTTTTTTACCGCCGAAGAAATCGTTTTCTCGCCGGAGCCACACATGAAACGTCTCGCCCTCGCCCTTCTCGTTGTTGCCGCCATTTCCGCGCACGCGCAGCCTCCGGCCCCAGCCACACCCACAACGCTCAAGGACGCTTACTCGCCCTACCTCCGCGTCGGCGCAGCGCTGAACAACGCTCAGTTTGAAGAGCGCGACCTCCTCACCAAGGACATCATCGCCGCGAACTTCAACACCATCAGCCCGGAGAATGTCCTCAAGTGGGAGGTCGTTCAGCCCGGCGTCGACAAGTACAACTTCGACCCCGCCGATAAATACGTCGCCTTCGGCGAGAAGCACCACATGTTCATCGTCGGCCACTGCCTCGTCTGGCATAGCCAGACGCCCAGGTGGGTCTTTGAAGACGCCGATGGCAAGCCCCTCACCCGCGACGCTCTTCTCGCCCGCATGCGCGACCACATCCACACCATCGTCGGCCGCTATAAAGGCCGCATTCAGGGATGGGATGTCGTCAACGAAGCCATCGCCGACGACGGCTCCATGCGCCAGTCCAACTGGTACAAGATCATCGGCGACGACTTCATCGCCAAGGCCTTTGAGTACGCCCACGAAGCCGACCCCGCCGCCGAGCTCTACTACAACGACTACTCGCTCGAAAACGAAGCCAAGCGCAAAGGCGCTCTCGCCCTCGTCAAAAAGCTGAAGGCAGCCGGCATTCCCATCAACGGAGTCGGCCTGCAGGGCCACATGAAGATCGACCGCCCCACCCCCGCCGTCGAAGCGCAAACCATCGAAGACTTCGCCGCCCTCGGCGTCCGCGTTAACATCTCCGAGCTCGACATCGACGTCCTCCCACGCACCAGCGTCCTCGACTCCGCCGACGTCTCCGCTACCGCCAAAGGCGACTCCAACTCCAACCCCTACAAAGACGGCTTGCCGGAAGAGATGCAGCAGCGCCTCGCCCAGCGCTACGCCGAGTTCTTCCAGGTCTTCCTCGAACACTCTAACCAGATGGGCCGCATCACCCTCTGGGGCGTCGACGACGGCCACACCTGGCTCAACAATTTCCCCACGCGCGGCCGCACCAACCACCCGCTCCTCTGGGACCGCCAGGGCAAACCCAAGCCCGCCTTCTTCGCCGTCCTCAAGACGGCCATCGACTGGAAGGCCGCCCACCGCGGCCCGGCGACCTCAACCACGCCTCGCCCCACCGGCATCGAGCTCGTCAAGACACTCACCAAGCCCAAAGGCTTCCGCGCTCCCATGGAGAAGGACTTCGGTGGCTACCTCCTCGTCTACTTCAAGGACCAGACGCAGGCCGCCTACCTCGCCGCCAGCAAAGATGGCTACACCTTCACCGACATCAATGACGGCCAGCCCATCTTCCTGGGCGCCGAACTCGCCGAGCAGAAGGGCGTCCGCGACCCCCACATCACCCGCGGGCCTGACGGAGCCTTCTATCTCGCGATGACGGACCTGCACATCTTCGGCCAGCGCGCAGGCATCTTCAAAACGCCCTTCCAGCGCCCGGTAGAGGAGTGTGGATGGGGCAACAACCGCGCTCTCGTCCTCATGAAGTCCTACGACCTCATCCACTGGTCCCACTCAGACTTCCGCGTCGACACAGCCTTCCCGGCACTCGGCAATATCTGCACCGCCTGGGCGCCGGAGACCATCTACGATCCCGCAAAGAAGAAGATGATGGTCTACTTCACCATGCGCTACGGCCCCAAGGGCAGCGACGTCTACTACGCCTACACCGACCCGGCCTTCACCAGGCTCGAAACCAAGCCGGAACTTCTCGCCCACACCGACGGCGCGGACGGCGACATCACGCCCTTCCATGGCAAGTACGAGCTCTACTTCGTATCAGACGCTAAGATTCGTCATGGCGTCTCCAGCACGCTGACCGGCGGCTACCAGATGGATCCGCAACGGATCGACCCCGAAAAAGTCTCCACCGAAGCGCCCACCACCTTCAAACGTCTCGGTACGGACAAGTACGTCCTCATGTATGACGTGTATGGCGCGCGTCCCAGCAACATGGGTTTCAGCGAAACAACGGACTTCCAGCAGTTCACCAACCTCGGCCGCTTCAATGAAGGCGTCATGAAGACCACAAACTTCACCAGCCCCAAGCACGGCGCAGTCACCTACCTGACGGCAGCAGAACTCAAAGCCATCGCAGATCACTGGCATGTGCCACTGCAATAGACAAACCGGGCACAAAATTGCTGGAGATCGGAGTCCGTACCGGAAGCTTTCCGGGGACATTGAACAATCGAACATTCCACATTGCCTGGGAGAACAAGAATCACGGTTCAGGAGTTTAGTTGACAGAGCGAGCCGACTCCGTTGTCCACTAACTGCGGATGGAACCGCAGGTTCAGTTCACGAATCCTTCCGTGTTGAACAACAATCATTTAAACGGCTTCAAGTCTGCGGTGCCCACTTCCGAGAACGGCGTTTTCGGTACTGATCGGTTTTGAACTTCGCTCTCAGTTGCTTCAGGCAGAGCACCTTCATATGTGACCAGTGAACTTCACTGTATTGGTCGAGAACGTCTCCAAATAGAGACATCACGGCGCGGGGAGGTTCCGAACACGCGCGTGTACTCACGGCTGAACTGGGAGACGCTCACGTAACCCACGTCATGCGCAGCAGACTCTACCGTGGCATTACGGAAGATCATCAAACGACGGGCTTCATGGAGTCGGAGCTGCTTTTGATACTGAATGGGTGTCATCCCCGTCACCGATTTGAATTGACGATGAAATGTCGCCTGACTCATATTCGCGGCAACGGCGAGATTTGCCACATGGATTGTCTCACTCAGCTTGTTTCGAAGAGTGTGAATGACCTGAATGATCCTTCGGTCCTGTCCGTTTGCCATGATCATGATTTGGCTGACCTGATGACCTTCGGGACCCGTCAAAAGCCAGTAGCAAATCTCACGCATGATTCCTGGATAGAGCCTCGGGATCGCCTCTGGAGTCCCGATAAGATGAATCGCGCGCTGGGCACAATCCACTAGTTGGCGATTTAGCTCGAGAACGAATGCGCCACGGGCTTTTGGCTTGCTGGCTGCGGTCAGAGTGATCCCGGTCTCTTCCGCCATCTCCTGCATGATGAAAAAATCCAGCTCGATTTGGAGTCCGAGATAAGGTGTCTTTGAACTTGCGACAACGACCGTACCGCGCGAAGGTATATCGACAGCCACCATAAGTGACTGTCCCGCCCCAAACTTGTAGCGCTTGTCCCCAAAGGTCGCCCATTTGGCTCCCTGAAGGGTCATGTAGAGAGCGGGTTTGAACAAGCAGCTAGCTGGCCGATTTGCCTGATCGGAGCGAAGAATCGACAGTCCCTGGATGGCAGTCGGAAATGTATCGCTTCCATCGATACCATCTGTGTACTGCCGTAGGCTTTGTGCCAGCTCTTGTAGGTTTCTCGATGCGCGTTGTTCGAGAAGGCTCATAGAGCACCAGTGTACGTGACAGGATTAGGCATGTATTTGAAAGCCTTGAGCATTCACAGAAAGCAACACAGCGATCTATGCTGGAGTTGAGCTACCAGCGGGGATGGAGATCACGATTCGTCGCCGACTTTGATGAGAAATCCAAACGATTTGCAACCAACTCAGAACCCGGAGGAGACAGCCATGCCGTTTGCACGTATCGACTTGCTTAAAGGGAAAACGTCCGAGTATCGCGCCACTTTGGCCGACGTCGTCTACCAGGGGATTGTCGATGTCCTGAAGGCTCCGGATGGGGATCGCTTTGTAGTCGTCGGGGAGCATTCACCCGATAATCTAATCTACGACCCGCACTTTCTCGGTTGGGAGCGATCCCCTGACTTCATCTTGATCCAAGTGACCAGCACTGTCGGAAACAATAAAGAGTCGAAGCTTGCCTTCTACCGATATATAGCCGACGAACTGAAGAGCAAGCTATCTGTTCGCCCCGATGACGTCATGATCAACATGGTCTTTGTCGACCGTTCGGATTGGTCATTCGGGAATGGCGAACCGTGGAACTAGCCGTTCATAGTCAACGCGATTCGACGGTAAGTCGTCGTTGCAGCCTTACATCGGCGGATTACTCCTGAAAATGTATGGTCCGCCGCGCGACTGCAAGGTTGAGTTTGGTCGAGAGACAAGTCTGCGGCAATGTATTCGGCCTTTGATGGAGCCGCGTGCTCCCTAGAGCTGCGAGGTAGACCTGGGCGGCTGATTTTTCGACGTCGGTAATGAAACGGTGGGCGTCGGGACTATGATGGCTTTGCATTCACAGGCCAAAGCACAGGCGACCGCTGAGGACGGCGGACAGAAGCTTCGGGATGGGGGAACGGCGGATGAGGATTTATGTGGGAATGGCCGGCTGTCTGCTTTCGCTGGCACAAAGCCTATCGGGCATGGCACAAGCAAAACCTTCTCGGCCGGCTATCACTGGAATCTCACACGTCTGCATCTACACAACCAACGCCGCGAAGTCCGACGCCTTTTACCAACACGATTTGGGAGCGTCCAAAAGGCCTGATCCTGAGAATGCTCTGGGTGTGCGGTATTACTTCAGCCCAATACAGTTCGTGGAGGTGTTGCCGCTGCCTTCGACGGAGACCTCCATCAATAGGCTCGACCATGTAGCGTTCAATACCGCCGATGCGGCAGGTCTAAGGCTCTATATGAAGGAGCACGGCATCGCTGTCCCGGAAAAAATAGAGAACGCAAGCGATGGAAGCCGCTGGTTTGAGGTACGCGATCCTGAGGGCAACCGGGTGCAGTTCGTACAACCTCCTGCGAAACCGGCAGACATACCGTTGGACGAATTCAGCAGCCACATCATTCATCTCGGATACATGGTGCGCGATGACAAAGCTGAGAATGAGTTCTATCGATCTCTGCTTGGATTCCGGCCATATTGGTTCGGCGGCAGGGCTGAGACTCCGACGGACTGGATCTCACAACAAGTGCCCGATGGGACGGACTGGATCGAGTACATGATGGTAAGGGATCCTGAGAGAGTCCGCATTCCTGCCAGTGTAACCAAGACCTCGCTGGGATCGATGGACCATATTGCACTCGGAGTACCGAGTATGAAGGCTGCCTACGAGACCCTCTACACCGGAGACAGGCTCAACAACCGGAACGCTGGAGGCATAAAGATCGCCCGCGACGGCAAATGGCAGTTCAATATGTATGACCCAGACGATACGAGGGTTGAGCTTATGGAGTTTAAGCCAACGGTAAAACCCTGCTGCTCCCCTTTCACGGCCAGCCATCCAACCCGATAAAGCATTTCTCCTGTAGGTGTAGAGCAGGGTTGTGCATCTTTGGGCGTTTTTCTCAATGAAAACGCCGCTGCACGATCCTCACGGGATACCCAGTAACAGGAGAAATGCTCTAGTACGTGGTGCGCTTGGCCTGGGAACTCCAACCGGTCGCGGCAACTGGAGAGCAGCGGCTTGGTAACGCGAGTCGTATATCCCAAAGTCCCTCCCCGAGTCGAATAAGAAAACCCCTGGGCGAGACCGCGGGTTGCCCGGTAAGGGCTCTATGAACGCAGATCACCACTACCAATAAACGGATCAGTTATTCAGAGTGGAGCGTCGTGATCGCAGAGCGGCGCTGGCGAGTCGCCGCTCTGCGATCAACTTACGTCAGATTGGTCTGAGTGTGAGCCTAGCGAACACTGGCGCGTGCAGGCTGACAGCACTGGGGACTTAGGGCTGGTGCGTATCCCAATATGGAGACGAGTCATCGTTGGGAACTAGACCAGCACCACCGAAGCCGGAACTACCCACTGCGAGATTGTAACTCATATTGATGAGGGCATTGCCCATGCGTGAGATATCGACGTCGGCGTTTCTCCACGTCCAATTTTGTTTCGAATCATAAGAACCGTCCTCTACTATGAGGACAATTCCATCTGTCGATAGAAATTGTTGATATTTTCTATTGAATATCTTGAAGCATGTATAGCCCATGGCTGCGGTTCCATCTGGATTTGAGCAGTCCCATCCGGTATAGGGATCGACAAGAGCCCATTGCTGCTCCGGGTCTTGAACCTGTTCCTTTGTTCCGAACATCACCGTGAGAGAACCCGGGTCTCCTTCCACCCTCAGGTTGATGTACTCTGGTGCGCTGAAAATGTTGTACCAGAAACATTCATAAGGGAACTCATACAAAGTCACGTTAATTGTTGATTCATCTCCGCTCCCTCCGGTGTAGCTGATAAAGTATTTATCCGGAGGGGTGCAGGTAACTGTGTACTCGTTCTCCTGGCTCTCTGAATTGTTCCAGGATATATACACGGACTCCTCTTGACCATCATCGGCGCCGAATCCGTATGTCACGCTTGCAATACAATTATTGAGTAAGTCTCTTTTCTCATCCCACTGGACGTTCTGTGAAGGATTTATGGTCGTCGGTGGAAAGACATTATACAAACCTCCTTCGATCTCCCAGGTCCCACCGCCCGTCATAGTAAGTGTCTTTGACGTACGATTGCTGAATTTGACCGTAACGCATCTGTACGCACTTTTCTGTTCTATGTCGACCGTCCCAGCTTGCGCTGGTGTCGACGCCTTGGCTGCTTTAGTCTGCTCGAGATTCGAACTCATGAATGGATCTCCTTGGATTTTTTGAGCCGACGAGGGAAAGAAGGGTCGTGCGGATATCCGGGTGGAGAGTCCCGGAATTGTGTGTGGCCAGCATCCCAGCTTCTCGTTCCAGAGTCAACTGCAGCTGGATAGTTTCTGATAACAAACATCACACCAAGAAAGCCAGACCTTTGAGTGGACTTTATTTGTCCCACTTAAGGGCGTACCAGTTTGCAGTGAACGCGCATGCGATGAGTTCAGTATGGATCGTGCTGCTCGTTGCTGCCACGTTTGGCATCAACTGATAAGGTTGATGCCATGGAAGTGCACCTGATCGATGGGACCTATGAGCTCTTTAGGCATTTCTATGCTCTCCCCTCGGCCAAAGACAGCGAAGGTCGCGAGGTTGCCGCGGTGCGCGGTGTTCTTGGTTCACTTCTGGGCATGATGCGCGCAGGTACGACGTACATCGGTGTGGCTACCGACCATGTGATTGAGTCCTTCCGGAATCAAATGTGGCCTGAATATAAGACCGGAGTGGGTGTGGACCCGCAGTTACTATCGCAGTTTCCGTTGTTGGAGGAGGCGCTCCGTGCGCTCGGAGTCGTAGTGTGGGCGATGGAGGAATACGAGGCAGACGATGCGCTGGCATCGGCGGCTTTTCTCGCACAGGACGACCTTCGGGTTGAGCGCGTAATCATCAGCACCCCGGACAAGGATCTTGCTCAGTGCGTTGTCGGCACACGCGTTGTGCAACTCGACCGACGCAGGCGCCTCGAACGCGATGAACAGGGAGTTATCCAGAAGTTCGGAGTCAAACCAGGCTCCATTCCGGATTATCTCGCCTTGGTCGGTGACGCATCCGATGGCTATCCGGGACTGCCAGGGTGGGGCGCCAAGTCTGCTTCCGCCGTTCTCTCTCGCTTCGGCAAACTGGAAGCGATCCCGTCCGACCCACGGGATTGGCAGGTGAACGTTTCCAATCCGAAAGGCCTTTCCGAGGTTCTCAATAGTAAACGGGATCTGGTATTGCTATTCCGGGACCTTGCTACCCTTCGAACGGATCTTCCGCTCTTCGCAACCGTTGACGATCTGCTTTGGAAGGGTCCTACGACCACCTTTCCTCCCATAGCAGATCGCTTGGACAAGGCAAGCTTTTCGAAAGAGCGCGTTCCACGTTCCTCTTAAGACGGGAAGACCATTCGAATCATTGAAGCGCAGATCTATCGAATTTGAAATGGGAACGTCCCGTCTGTGCCCAGGTTTCTTATTGGGGTTGCAACCGACGCAAACGACAATACTCAAAACGCCGGGACACTCGCTGCAGCTGCAGTGGGTGCAGCGGCTACGTCGCTGAGTTTGTCGAGACTCTGGGGATGAGCGTCGTCTTTATAGATGACACCGGACTTCATCACGAAGTGAACTTCCTCGCAGGTGCGAATGTCCTTGAGAGGGTCGCCACTGACGGCGATAACGTCTGCCCACTTCCCAGGCTCGAGCGTGCCGGTTTTGGCGGTCCATCCCATCAGGTCAGCAGCGTTGACCGTGGCGCTCTGAAGCGCCGCGAGGGGTGACATTCCGTAGTCACGCACGTAGACGTTCAGCTCACGCGCGTTCAGGCCGTGGGGATACACGGCGGCATCAGTGCCCAGGGCAACCTTCACACCGGCATCGATAGCGCGTTTATGATTGGCGCGGGCTACGGAGGTCACGTTCCGCATCTTCTCCGCGTAGATTGCAGGCAGCTTCCCAAACTCGCGATTCCAATCGTAAAGATAGCTGGTGGGGACCAGGTAGGTGCCGTGTTTCTTCATTTCAGCGATGGAGGCGTCATCGATGTAGCTGCCGTGCTCGATCGAGTCGACGCCTGCCTCCGCAGCCCACAGGATGGCCTGCGCTCCGTGTGCGTGCGCAGCGACTTTGCGGCCAAGACGGTGAGCGTCGGTGACGATGGCCTGCATCTCTTCGAGCGTGTACTGCGACGCCTGCGGGTCATCCCCTTTGGAAAGCACTCCGCCTGAGGCGCCGATCTTGATCAGGTCGGCACCGTACTTGATGTTGGTGCGCACCATGTGCTGCACTCCGCCGATACCATCCGCTACGCCTTCGGCCTGCCAGCGATACTGCGCAGGCAGCAGGTTCTCATCCATGTGGCCGCCGGTAATGCCGAGCGCCGGACCGGAAACCTGCATGTGCGGTCCCGGGATATGGCCTTCGTTGATCTCATCTCGTAACGCGACGTCGGTCCAGCCATTTGCGCCGACATTCCGAACGGTTGTGAAACCTGCTTCGAGCGTGGTCTTTGCATTCTCCACGCCGAGGATGGCTTCCTTGCCGGGTGTCATGGAGAGTTCGAAATAAGGATCAAAGTTGTTGGCCCCGGTCAGGTGCGTATGTACGTCGATCAGGCCCGGCAGCAGGGTGTAGGCGCGCAGGTCAATTTCACGGTCACCAGCTTTTGCGGGAGTGCTGGAGGTGGCGGCGAGAGCGACGATGGTCTCTCCCTGCACGATGACCGTCTCGTCGGCCATCTCTCTGCCGGTGCGTACATCCACCACATGACCGGCACGTAACAGGGTACGGCCGGAGAAAGGCTTGTACGCTGGCTGAGCCAGGGCGGAAAGCGCGCCCAAAACGCAGCACACGACAGGCAGAGAACGAAGCATGACGGAGCACCTCACAGAAACGATGCAACCATCCTAACCGCTCTCTGGTCTGAGGACGTATCTCAATCGAAGGTCAGCGTTTGAGTCTCTTTGCAGAGAAAGCCGATCGCAAGAAAAGATGTATAGAACGCCCTTTCCACCCAAATGAACCTCCACCCGTGGCGAAAGAACGGTTCTCGCTTGATGACTTCAGGGCAACACACTCATCTACATTCGCTCGATCCGCACGAGCGTTCATCAGCGCATGCGGCTCTTATCTCGGATGAGTGGCGGCGAAGCGGTCAACGGGCCAGGGGGAGCACACGAGGTTGAGGAAGCCATTGCGCGGCCAGCTTGATCTACCACCTTCGGAATGGGAACGTCCCGTCTGTCCTCAGGTTTCCGTCCCCAGGTTTCCCGAGACTTCAAACCTAAGCTTCACCATTTGAAGTGCCAGTCCTGACATTTAATACTTCAGATCGATAGATTTGACGGTATTATGCCGCAATGCCGGTGAGGAAGAGTGACACGATGATGGCGCGGGTGAATCGGATCTTCCAGTTTGTGGGGTCCTGCCTGTTCTTAGTCTCGATGCTGTTGCCGGGGGCAAATTCGGCGCCCTTTACTGGGCCAGGTTGGCCTGGCTATTTCTGCGCAGGGGTATCACTTTCCACGATGTTGTCCCCAACGGCATATCTTTCATGGGCTATAGGGTTGCCGCTGGGTGGGTGGGCGAATGTGCTGGTTGTGGAAAGTTGGTTTAGTGCGTCATTTAAGGCTCTGAGGCGGGCGCGGCCGTTTGTTGCCGTAGCGATGGCTTTTTGCTTGTTTGCGACGCGGAGCTTTTTGAGGGCAAGCCTGTCGAAGGAAGAAAAAGATAAGTTGATTCCGATGGTAGGTTTTTATGTGTGGGGTACAGGGATACTAGTGATTGCGGCGACGGAGTTCGGATGGTGGTGGCTGGAGCGTAGAAGAGACTTCGAACTGTCGGCCGAAGCATAAGGCGGCGCAATCGTGAAATGGCACCAAATCGCCAATGCGCCCATTGACGGTTAGTACCCACAAGTCAGCTTATGTTGACTGATCACAACATCAACTGGCGATAACAGGACTTACCACTCATCGAATCGGAGCTTCTGGCAACAAGAACCGCTGCCGCCGTTGCGATTGCAACACCAGCTCCGTTATGCTGCCAGCCTATTAGCAGCCGACTCCGGCCCCCGGCAAGATCCCGTTGTTGTTGCTACTACGCGATGTGGCTGCTACTTCGACCGCACAGCGACCATGTCGATCTCTACCAAACCGCCTCGAGCGCCGGCGGGCAGAACCACCTGCACCGTGGTGCGTGCGGGCTTGTTCGGTTGATCTTTGGTGCCGAAGAACTGGGTGTATCCGGCCATCATTCCAGCGACGTCCATCTTGCCGTCTTTCTCAGGATCGCCTCCGAGATACACATGCATCATCACCACATCGCCCAGCGTTAGCTTCTGCGATTCGAGAAATTTTTGCAGGTCCTTGAGGATGCCCTCGGTCTGTGACTTGGATCCGGATGAGTCTTGATCTCCGGGTCGAGCCATCCACTCACATACAGCGTATCTCCGGCCCATACGGCCGCCGAGATTGGAAGATCAGCATTCGAGGGATTCTGACTAGGCGGCAACGGAATTCTTTTGATTTTTTGCGCTGAAGTTTCCATGGTGCGCGGAAGCGCGATTGCGCCACTGACGATGAAGGCTAGAGAGAGACCCATTACAAAGACGAGAGTACGAAGACGACGGTTCATGAAAGCTCCTTGCCGTAGAAGTGAGAGGATGCGCGCGATCATGCCACATCCTCCTTTTGAAACGCTCCCCATGGGCCGTCCATTATCAGGAGTGAATCGGAGTGGAGCGTCGTGATTGGATCGAAACGCATGGCGCGCAGTGCTGGAATATAGCTGGCTGCGAGTGCGACGGCGGTAAGCACAACGGTGAAGCCTCCTGCTCCCACAAGACCTCGAGTTTCAGCCAGAGACGAGTCCGACTGCATCCTCTCCGAAATGCCCCTGCACAGAATTTCGGCGCTGCAAAATGCCAAAGATCGGAGATTCGAATCATGAAGCCCAGATCTATCGAATTCGAAATGGGAGCGTCACGCCTGTCCACAGGTTTCCAGAGACGTGTTATTTGACTAAGCAGTCAGGGAGCATTTCCATAGCTGTTCACCCCAAAAGATGGAAACCACGTAGAGGGCGAAAGCAACGGCCCAGAGTCCCGTCCTTGCCGCTCCGATTCCAGCTAATCCGCCCAGGAGAACCTGTGCAACTCCGAAACGTGGATCTCCTCCGACGAAACGCCATCTACGTTGGTTCGCCCGCTGCCTCAGTGATGAGTACCGCCCGACTGCGATAGCGACCAAGCCAAATGCAATGCCTGTTCGTAGACTCAGGAGTGAAACCATGACGGCAAGCGGAATCAGGAAAGTCATGTCCTGCGTGACGAGCACTTTCCACCCTGCTATCGGTAGGAGACGATAGCGCAGCAATGCTCGCCCCTCATCCAGACAGAGCATGCGTTGCCCAATCGTGCTCATTGCGATACCCACGAATAACGCCAGCATCGGAAATGCTTCGGGCGCTGGTGCCCGCCCGAACAGTCGATACAAGGTTCCACTAACCGCTATAAGCAGCGCGGTCCAAAAGTCGAGCGTTCCCAGCAGCTCCCGCCATGTCTCTTGCGCGATCCCGCTGACGTCCAAGGGCGTCCTTGAAATGCTGAGGCCTGCAGGCGTCCTTATTTTGAATGGGAGACGGCAAACGGCGTATACGGCCCCATGCACGATGAGTGCCATTAGAAGAAAAAAGAGACCCGCGGCTAAGCCCATCCAGAACAGGTAGCCAAGAAACAGCACGATAAATAATGGATTCAACGCAAAACTTACGGAACTGAGCAAGAGTCTTTGTCTACGTGTCAGCGGCCACGTAGCGACTCGTTCCGGGGGCAACCTATGCTGTGTATCTACGGAAAAGGTAACAAGCAAAGGCGCAAGGAGGACAATTTGAAAGAGAAGCGTGCTCCAGAATGCTGCTTCCGGTGCCCTGCTTGTTAAACCCGCGACCATAATGAAAAGGATGCAGAACAGAAAGTTGTTGAAACGTACCGAGGAAAAGCTGCTCAGTTCTTTCAACATCAGTTTCTTCAGCAGGAACAGAAGGGCTAGGATCTGAGACAATCCAGCACCTCCGGCTGTGGTTCGCCGACGATGCTGAAATATACGTCCTCAACTCCTTCGTCTGCCGTGGATGGGTTGAAATCTGATTCAATGCGACCTTGGTTAAGAATGACTACGCGAGTAGCTATTTTCTGCACGATCGACAGAATGTGAGAGGTGAGCAAGATCGTAGCGCCATCGCTGGAGAGTTGGCCAAGCAGCATCTCAATGACCGCGGACGATGCGGGATCAATACCTTCAAACGGCTCATCCAGCAGCAGAACCCTCGGCTTGTGCAGCAGGGCCATAGCCAGGGCGGTCTTCTTCCGCATGCCGAACGAACAATTGCGTGCAACGGTGTGGCGTCCTTGTGTTAGATCGAGTAGTCCTAGCAGGTTCGTTGTTCGTGCTGCTGTTTCGCTTTTCGTGAGTCCATAAATAGGTCCAATTGCCATCAGGTTTTCGATGATGGTCAAAGACTCGAACAACCCGAGCCCCTCGGGGAGTACACCCAGATTTCGTCGGATTTCAACTCCATGATCTCGGAAACCCAGTCCACCGATGGACACGGAACCACTGTCTGGCTCTTCCAGCCCGGAGAGCAGGCGCAGCAGTGTGGACTTGCCAGCACCGTTAGCCCCTAGTAAGGCACAAATGCCAGGTTCTACGGCTAGGTCTATGCCTCGGAGAACAGGTCGAGAGGCATAACTCTTCGTCGCGGCTCTGCAGTCGATCACTCTGTTGGTCCCCCAAATCAGTTAACCATACGAAATATTCCGCGTCCGTTTACCAACCCGGCGCTCATTCCGCGACAACAGGGCAATGCGCTCATCCTCATTCGCTCGATAAGTGATTCGGCGATTTATCACTAATCCTGACGGGTGGCGTGTTTCTGGAGGCAACTCAGAAGTATAGATCCTCAGCAGGCCCCGCGCTGGTCGTAGAACATGACAAGCATGTCAATCTCGCTTCAGATATGTACGATCAATTGACGATCAACACGAGACCCTGAGTTATGACTGTTGAGCCCACGGATGCACTGATTGTGAGATTGTAGGTGCCGGCGGGCGTGCGGTGGATCTGTGTGGATCCGTTGCTGCCGGCGCTTCCAGAAGAGCAGCCGGAAAGAGCAAAAGGAGACAAGCATGCGAGCACGCTAAGGCCAAGGATCGCAAAGCGCCTTTTCCTGCGCGTGAGTATTCCAAGAGCGAAAAGCGGAGTGAAGCATAATCCGGCAAAGGTTACGTCTGGAATAGAATGCCTCGCAGCCATAGTCTGCCCGGTGGAGACGGTCACGGTGTAGTTTGCGACGCTTCCTGACGTGATCGTCACCGTGGACGGAGCTATGTCGCAGGTCGCATACTGCGGAGCTCCTGTGCAGGTAAGTTTGACCGTACCCGAGAAACCGGTGCCGCCGGCGATAGCGAGGGCGTATGTGGCTGTGTTTTCACCGCTCACGCTGCTCGTCGTTGATCCACCTGGCGAGGTGCCCATAGTCAGAGTAGGCACGCCAGTTCCTGCCAGTGTCACTGTCTGTGGAGTAGTGGGAGCGTTGTCTGTAACGGTAAGCGTGCCCGTCCGAGAACCTGTGGCAGAGGGAGTGAAGAGGACCGTAATCGTGCACGAAGTTCCGGCCGCAAGACTTGCTCCGCAGGTATTTGTTTCCGAGAAGTCACCAGTGGCCGCGACCCCGCTGATGGCAAGCGGCGCGTTTCCTGTATTTGTAAGTTGAATTGGTTGTGCACTGCTTGAGAGCGTCAGGGTTACGTTGGCGAAATCCAAAGAGGATGGAGATAAGGATGCACCCGGCAACGCGCCATTGATCGTAAATGCCGCGGAAACAGAGCTCCCCCCGCCTGGTCCAGGCGTATAGACAGCGACCTGCGCAGTACCCGCCTGAGAAAGGTTTGAGGCAGGAACCGTGGCTGTGAGCTGCTGGCCGCTGACGAAAGTTGTCGGAAGAGGCGTTCCATTCCAATCGATGACAGAATTCGAAAGGAAACTGCTGCCGCTCACCGTGATGATAAAGCTTGATCCACCGGCGATCACAGAAGCCGGTGAGATCGCATTGAGCACCGGACTTGGTTTTTGCGTGGATGCGGAGACGGCACTCGTTTTTACCAGGTAGACACCCGCATCGGAGAGAAAGGCGAACCCATTCGTTCCCCAACGGACAAGGTTGGACTGGATTGCGGAAGTGATCTGAGGGAAGAGAAGCGTCGCATCGATGGCATGGGACTTCAGGCCATACGCAGTGATGACAACGGCGCTGCTTGAGCCGACTGTCTGATCGCCGATGGTATAGAACTCGCCCAGTGATGAGTCGAGAGTGATGTTGTGCGTGTTGGGATAAGACGTTGCGTTATAAGTCGTTACCGGGAAGGTACCCACTTCGGTCCGGGTAGCCGGACTCCAGATTTGTCCTGCGCTCGTGTATAGCAACGTGCCATCGGAAATCACTTGGTTGCCTGTTGTGGTGTTGCCGCCGTGATTGGTCTCTGATAGGCGCGTGTAAGAAAGCCCGGCTGGCGTTAGGTTTGCTGTTTGGAAAAACTCTCCTGTGATCAGGAAAGGTAAGGCATATACGGTCAGGGGGCTTCCCGCCAGCGCGATGCTGCCGAAGTTAGGATCGGCCATGCAGCAGATTCCGTCGTTCGGTATATGATTCACGGCCCCGGAGTCGTTGTAGAGCGTAAGCCAGCTCCCTTGCGACATCAGCACCTGCTGCGGGTACCCGGGCACCGTTGCCAGGTCGGTCGCCGCTAAGTTCGTGCAGCTCGAACAGTAAAGATTCGGCGTGTAGGGAAACGTGCGCTCTACGGCGTTCGTGCTCAGGTTGATGCGCTGAACGGTCAGGTCGGTCTGGTTCGCGACGTACAGGTACGATCCATCGCTCGTCGCGGCCAGGATGCCGGGCTTGTTCCCAACGGCGATCGGCGTCTTTGGGGTCCCCGTTGTCGGGTCAATCGGAATCACCGTATTGGGGTTGCTTGCTGCGGTCTGAGAGTTGGCGGCGTAGAGCAGCCCCGTGGATGGAACGGACACAAGGAACGTTGGGCTGATCCCAATCGTCTGGTAAGGAGTGACAATCAGGCCCGCGCTGATACCGCCCGCCGGTTGCGGGTTCACTACGGTAAGGATTTGTTCTCCGAGGGCAGTGATGGCCCCAGCGGGAATGGTGGCTTGCAAGGTCGTGTTGCTCACGAACTTCGTTGTCAAAGGGGTGCCGTTCAGCTGAGCAACGGATTGCGGATAAAAGTTCGAGCCCGTCAGCGTTTCTATGGTTGCGGTGTTCAGCGGTACCGTTGGTGTGGTGAGTGAGGACAACATTGGAACCGGGTAAATGGCATCTCCGGTGCCAGTGAGAGCGACCGTGAGCTGTGGCGTTTGCGGGTCATTGGAGACGACCGTTACGGTTCCGGTTAGTGGACCTGCGGAGATAGGCGTGAACGAGATTGTGGCGACGCAGAAGGAGTTCGCGGCGATGCTCCGCGTCGTACAAGTCTGGTTTACCAGCGCGAAACCGGATCCGGAAACGGTCACGCTACTGATCGTCAGCGCCACTTGTCCCCTGTTGTAGAGAGCGAGTGTGCCGTTTGGAGCAGCCGTGCCGACAAGATAGTGACCGAAAGGAACGGGATTGGCCCCTGCGGAGATACTCGGTGCAATCCCTTGTCCCCCAAAGGCAACGGTTTTGGGAAGAGTCGCGGCGTTGGTTGAAAACGTCAGGGAACCCGTCGTGCTGGCGCTGCTGACCGGAGTAAACGTGAGTTGAATTGGGCACGCGACTCCCGGAGCGATAGAGCCGCAGCTCTGGGTGGCCACCACGGTCGACGCAGACGAAGTGATCGCATCAATGCTTAGCGCTGCGTTTCCGCAGTTTGTCAGTTGAACGGTCTTGCTGCTGGAGGTGTTCGCATTCACCTTTCCGAATTGGACGTTCAGGCTGCTGAAGCAGAGTGCCGGCGCCGCCACAGACATATCGATCTTCGCCACGAAGCTGTGCAGATAAGAAGTGTAAGGACTGGCGGCCGGTGGAGGAGTCGGCTCAAAACTGCCCGCGGTCGTTGGAAAATCCGTGGCAAAGGTCGTTCCCGCGGCGATTAGATGATCTTGCGGATCCACCGTCATGCCGCCGAAATTTGAACCTTCGTAGCTGGCGTTCCCAACGGCGTTGAGGAACGATCCGAACTTGACAGTGCTCAGGTCAGGGCTCATCTCCGCCAGCATCATGCCCCAGATGGTGCCCGTGCTGTTTAGCACGGTCACAAACGGACTTTGCATCGGAAAGTCCGGAGAACTCGTGGTGCCACCCACAAATACATTCAGCTTGCTATCCAGGCCAATCGCGGAAAAGGAGCTGGACTCATAGTTCTGGCCTACGCCTGTTCCGTCCAGGTACGTCGCAGCGAGTACGCTGGTTGCTCCAGGGGCTAGTTCCATGATGTATCCGGAACCGGATGCCGTAGAAGAGATGCTGCCGGTACTGGGTGCCTTTTGATAGGCATTCGCGCTCACAGGAAGTGTTGTCTCGGCCGTCTCACCGGCGATCCATAAGTTGCCGCTGGGATCGATGGCCAGGCCACCAGCGTTGTCTGTGCCCGGAAGATAACTGGCGAAGTCGAGCGCAGTAGCCGTCGCGTTCAGGCGCAGCACGACGCCCGCGGAGGGATTCGCAACATTCACATAAGCATTTGGAAACTGTGGCGCAACCACACCAGGGGTGGTCGTCAGACCCAGACCTCCCCAGCCAAGAACGGTCGCGCTGCCACCGCTGTCCACGGCAATAGCGGTTGGAAGAAACGCGTTGGTGTAAGACTGGGTAGAAGAATTCGATGCGTTGCCCGGAACAATCGTGGAGTAAACCAAGCCGCCGGACGTATCAACCTTGAGCACGAACATCTGATTGTAGGGGTATCCGAGTGGGCTACCTCCCAGTGTCCCGGGCGTCACGTTGAAGTTGCGGTCATCCGTCACTCCTGCAAGATACGCATTGCCCGAAGCATCAACGGCCACGCGGCCGTTCACACCGTTGGTGTAGTTTCCTTGCTCGCCGCCAATTCTGCCCGCATAATTCAGACCCGAACCATCAGGCTTGATGGAGGCGATGAAGTAGCAGGAGCTGGTGTATTGGCAGCTCACCGTGGAAGGAACGGAACCCGCGTGGGGAAAGTTGCTGGAGGAGGCGATGCCGCCGACAATTGCGTTCCCGGCTGAATCCACGGTGATCGCTCCGCCGAAATCACCGAAGCTTGTAGAGGAACCACCAAGATAAGTCGAATAGATTAGTGTCTTTCCGGTCGGGTCTAGCTTGGTGATGAAGACGTTCGTAGCGCCAGAGCCACCAAGTCCTGATTGAATGGGATTCTTCGTCGGGAAGTCCGTTGAAGTGGTGTAGCCGGTGACGAAAACATTGCCGCTTCCGTCTGTGGCGACGCCCGTCACGTGGTCCGCGCCGGTCCCAGCCAGGTAGGTAGCAAAAGTGATGACGGGATCGATCACCAGCGCTTGAGAGTGGTCATACTCGCCTAGTTCGAACTGGATTTGGTTGTCGCGTGTGAGATGGAACTTTGCCGAAACATTCGTTTTGCCTCCAGCCGAGATCTGGTAAGCGACGGGTTTGTGAAACTCGATCGTGCCACTGGGAGATACCATGGCCAGGCTTCCATCGGGCCGCAGACGTACCGAAGAAGCGCCTCGAACGGACAGCCTGATTTGTGACGGATCTGCACCCGGAGATACTTGAAAATCGTGCTCAAGCTCGTGGTCATTCCCATAAAAGTAGAGAGAAATGCCTCGGTAAAGCTCTTTGTACTCAACTTCCGAGTAAAGGGAAACATTTCGGATCCATCGTGACTCATCTGTTCCTATGAAATAGTTGGTGTGCCCGGCCAGAGGCTGCATGCCTTTGGGAGTAGCGTTTCCCCCGCGAAAGTCTATATGCAGTGGCTGTGAGGCGTTTCCGCGCAATACGATGTCCAGACCGTTGCTCGCGAACAAGGCATCAGCTCCATCGCGACGAAACCTGTACGCGTAGGGCTCAACAATCTGGCCTCGATTAGCTTCGAAGGCTATTGGCAGGGTCTGAGGCGCCTTCCTCGCTGCTTGTGCTTGGCTCAAGAGAGCAGTGAGGAGGCACAGCATAGAGGCGAAGTAGCAACGGGCAGGAAAGCGGAACATGGAAACCCCGGTAGAACTCGATCTGTATATCGCAGTGCTCCTAATTGAGGAAATGTGCGCTGAAGGCAACATATTCTACAATTCGGTCGATCACGGTGAGAGTCTACAGAATTGTAATCGAGAGGCGGGACCTTCATCTGATGCGGATTCCCAAACTGGGCAGTCGTTTCTGTGCGCTTTTCAGAAATTATTGGGAGAACGATTGTCAGTATCGAGAAGTAAGTCTCACGGAAGCAATCCGCCCACGCGTTCTCCATTGGCGCTAACAGGGCTTACCACTTATCGAAACATGTGAACGCGCAGCAACAAAGAAACTCATTCAGAGTGGAGCGTTGTGATTGGATCGAAGCGCATGGCGCGTAGCGCCGGAATATAGCTGGCGGCGAGTGCGACAGCGGTCAGCACAACGGTGAAGCCTGCGAAGGTGGGTAGATCCGTAGGCGACACGCCGTAGAGCAGACCGGACATGAGGTGAGAGGCGATGAGCGCACCAGCTACACCCAGTCCGGTGCCGGCGGCAGCCAGACTAACTCCCCGGCGCAGGACCATCTTCAGGATGGTGCCTTTTTGCGCTCCCAGCGCGAGGCGAATGGCGATCTCACGTCTTTGTTCATTCACGACATACGAAATCGTTCCGTAGATGCCGAGCCCGGCGAGTAGTAATGCAGTGGCTGCAAAAAATCCCACCATCTCCATCGAGAATCGCCTGACGGAGAGCGACGCGGAGAGCACCTCATCCAGAGTCTCGCCATGGAAGACCGGGAGCTCCGGATCGATGGATTGGATCTGCGTGCGCATCTGCGAGGAGATCGCGCCGGGATCGAGCTGTCCGCGAAGAAAGATGGCCAGGTCTTTGGCGGGGCGCTGGTAGACGCTGCGGTAGATCTGCGGAACGGCTGCGTCGGCCAACGATTCCGTGCGTGCATCGGCAATGACGCCGATGATCGTTGTCCAGGGTGGCGTGGTCCCCGTCCGCCGGTCGCGGCTATCCAGGCGCAAGCGGACGCGTTTGCCCAGCGGGTCCTGATTTGCCCAATAGGTAAGAGCGGCAGCCTGATTGATGACAGCCACCTGCGGCGTGTCTTCAAGGTCCTGATCGTTGAAGAGGCGCCCGCGCAACAGCGACACGCTCAACAGGTGGAAGTATTCGGGCGAGACGATGGGGCTATTGATCACAGGCGCCTCATTGTCCTTCATCTCGATGCCTTCGCGGAGCAATGGCAGCCGGCCGGGCTGGCTGTGGCCCAGGGGAAGCGCGGCTTCGTCACCGATGGCCGCTTCTTCTACGCCCGGCAGGGTTCGGCTGCGGCGAAGAATCTCGCGTACCAGGACCGCTTCCTGCGTGGCTGATCGGTAGATATCAGCACTGGGATCGTTAGGCCCGGGCAGCCAGGTTTGAATGGCCATGACGCGGTTGGGATTGAAGCCGGGCTGCACCTTGAACAGATCCCAGAAGCTGCGCAACAGCAGCCCCGCGGCGATGAGGAGCACCAGCGAAAGCGCCAACTCACTGATGACCAGTATCTGGCGGGCACGCGCACGTTCCCGTGATCCGCTGGAGCCGCGTCCTTCCTGGCGAAGCGTTCCGATCAAGTCGAAGCGGCTCATCAACCACGCTGGAGCAAGGCCAAAGACGATGCCGGTTGCGACAGAGACAGCCACCGCAAACATCAGCACGCCCCAGTTGATCGCTATGTTGTTCAGATGCGGAAGGCTCTCCGGAATGAGCCTCAGCAGGAAATGCTGGGCACTGAAGAGAATGGCAACACCGGCGAGTCCGCCAAGCACGAAGAGCAGCAGACTCTCGGCGAGGAACTGGCGGATGAGCCGCGTTCTCTGCGCTCCCAAAGCCTGACGAACCGCGATCTCACGGCCTCGCCCACTCGCCCTGGCGAGCAGCAGATTGGCGACGTTGACGCAACTGATCAGCAGGACCAGGCCTACCGCGCCGAACAGCAGAATGAGAGAGGAACGAATGCTGCCGACCACGGTTTCGGTCAGTGGAATCAGACGCACGGTCCATTGGGTCTGTGCCGGATACTCCCCCGGATATTGCTTCTTCAGCGAGTCAACCAGCGCATCGAGATGCCCCTGCGCGGCCGCAATCGAGAGACCGGGCTTCAAGCGCGCGATGACAGCGCGACTCGCCAGACGCAGATCGCGCTGCGCAGGCCGAAACGGCAGACCGGTAAAGCCTGCGCCCAGCCACAGGTCTACATTCTGCTCGTCACTGGTTGAGCCCTGATCGCGAAAGCCGCGCGGCATCACGCCCACAACACGATAGGCGTCGTTGTCCAGGCGCAGCACCCTGCCAACAATCTGCGGGTCCGCTCCGAACTCTTTCCTCCAGAGCCCGTCGCTGATTACAACCTCCAGGTTGTAGCCGGGAGTGGGATCGTTCGGATCGAAGGTGCGGCCCAACTGCGCGTCCGCGCCGAGGACCATGAAGTAGTTCGGCGTAACCTGCTTGAAGCTGAGACGCAGGGGCTGCTCACTGCCCGTGAGGTTCACGTTTGCGCCGGTGCCGGTAAGCGCCACGGACTGGAAGATTCCGGAAGCCTGCAGGTCTCTCCACTCAGGGATGGAGATGCCGACGCCGTGCGCGCCTACACCGGGAAGGTCGTCCTGAACGCGCACCAACTCAGTGGGATTTGGATATGGCAACGGGTGCAGCAGCGTGGCATCGATCACGCTATAGATGGCAGCGGTGGCTCCGATGCCCAGCGCCATGGTGCCGATCGCAATGACAGCGAATCCAGGAGATCTCAAAACCATGCGGACCGCGTAGCGCAGGTCGAAGAGCAGATTCTCAAAGAAAGGAATGCTTTGCTCGGCATGGTGACGCTCGCGGATGGCTTCGACCGGTCCGAGCTTGAGCGCGGCCTGTCGCCGCGCCTCGACAGGCGGCATACCGGCGCGCATGTTCTCCTCTACCTCAAACGCAAAATGCCCGGCGAGCTCTTCCCGCAGACGTTCATCGGTGCTCCGCCGAGTTACAAGATTGAAAAGCCGAATTCTGAACCGTCGCAGGAATCTCACGGTAAGTCCTCCGCCTTGACTTTGAAAAAGCGCGCGATGATCGCCGCGGTTTGCTCCCACTCGCGGGTCTCTGCCTGAAGCTGCTTGCGGCCGGCCGCGGTAAGCCGATAGAAGCGCGCGCGGCGCTTGTTCTCCGATACACCCCACTCGGACGCAATCGAGCCTTCATGCTCCAGCCGAAGCAGAAGGGGATAAAGCGTGCCCTGGTTCACAGCCAGAAGATCGCCGCTGATCTGCTCGATACGACGGGCAAGCCCCCAGCCATGCTGCGGCCCAAGGACGTCGAGTGTCTTGAGGACCATCAGCGCGAGCGTACCTTGCAAAACGTCTGGCTTTTCCTTCACGGGGCTTTCCTTCATGGCATATGAACCTTTAGGTTTCCAATAGGAGAATAGTGACACGCTTCCTTTTGGAAAGCAACAGGGGATTTTAGGATCCATAAGAGTGAAATAGCACCAAGGATTCGGGACGGGAAATTGTGCTTGGGCTGAATTTGCCCTCAGCGGCTGAAGCCGCTCGCGTTTCATGTCCGACTGCGGCACGGCTGAAAGCCGTGCCCTTAAGCAAAACATTCGCGCGTTGCGCGAACGAGAGGCTCGATGGTTGTTGCGCTTGGCGCAACTATTTCGCACCGGAGGTGCGAATGCCTTGCTTAAGCGCACGGCTTTAGCCGTGCGATAACAAGCCACAAAATACGGTGGCTTTAGCCGCTGAGGGCAAATTCAGTTCCGCCCGAAATTTGTGGGATATAGTCCAATGCGCAGTCACCCATCCACGGGACCATGACATTCTTTTTTTGACATTCTTGAGACCATCGAGCCTCTCGTTCGCACACCGCGCGAATGTTTTGCTCTGGCGTCCCCGATCGGCTCCGCTGGATGGAGTCGCTTGGTTACTGATAAGCGAGGAGAACCGTCCACTACTTGAATTTTTCTTTACAAGGTTTCTAATTGAATTGAGTTATGCAGCCGAAGAAGGCACTATAACGTTGCAGCACAGATTCTTTCGGAAGAGAAACGATGACAGATTTGCTTTACGTCAAGCGCCGTGATGATGACTCCGATGGCGGTGAGCCGCCAACCAAGCCTGGAACCCCAGTTCCACCAAACCCGGGAATCAAATAAGAAGAACACCCTCCTCCCGGAGGGTGTTCTTGTATTACAGAAGATTCTGCGCAGAAGAGACACGGTTCTTTTGGAAAAACAACAGGAGATTTAAAACTCCGAACGGGGCATCTTGAAGCGAGCTATGATGGGCCTATCCATGCTGTAGACTTCAACCGGACCCTAAAAAATCAACTATGCGATTCTCTGGCAAGCTTTTCGCAGTAGTCCTTTTCGCCTCCATTTCTGTCCTGGCTGAAAGCAAGAACCCGGCAGACTATCCGCTCCGTGTCCATGTCTATCCCCATCAGAAGGTTCATTTCTACAACGGCACCACCGAGGAAGAATCCAAGGGCGAGGGTATCGCTAACCTTTATGAAAACGGCATGCCGCACGGCGTCGAATTCACCTTTGACTGTTCGCAGAATGTTAAAGGAAACTCTGGATTTGAAACTTACCCCGCGAAGTGGAAGAAGCCCAATCAGGAACTGGTCGTACTCGTACCCGTGTTCGCTAAGACGAACGCCTACTTCACCTGCAACTTCAAAACCAGTGTCAAGGACGAGGTCTACGCGTTGAATAAGGGCAAGCTCATCAAGGTGCCGGGCGTTCAATACAAAGACTGGATGACGAAACACAACTACGATCCTGAACATGGCCTGAACACCCCTACCAATATCCAGCAAGGGAAGGAAGACAGCGGCGCACCGGCGAACTAAAACCTGCGTTTAATGCCTGATTTCAATAGGCGTACCGATGGGCACGAGTTTCCAGACTTCGTCCATTTCAATATTCGTCAGAGCGATGCAGCCGAAGGTCCAGTCGGGGAGCTGCTGCCCGGGTTTGACCCAGTCGTTTCCGGGCGGCAGCCCATGGATCATGATGTCTCCGCCGGGACCTACGTGAAGCTTGCGAGCGCGTTCGAGATCTACCGCGTTCGGATACGAAATGCGCAGGGACAGGTAGGCAGAGCTGTGCGCATTCCTGCCGGTGATGGTGTAGCTGCCTTCGGGGGTTTCGTTATCGCCTTGTCGCTGCTTTGCTTTGCCTGTGCCACGGCCAAGCCATACGTGGTAAACCTTTAGTTCCCTGCCTTGCGCATACAGTGTCATGGTGTGCGCGGATTTGACCACAACAATGCGATCGGCGCGGGTCGAATGGTTGACTGAAGTTTCCGCTTTGATCTCAAACGCAATAGAAGCGGTGATGAAGAAGACTGGACGCAGCACGTTCCTGAGCATGGGACAGACCCTGACAGTGGAATGGAACGATGCGAGCGTTCGGTGGTTCGACGAGAGCATACTACGGACAGAACGGTTTCGCCACCGCAGTCTATGGTGGCGAAACCATAGTGACATCGATGCCACAAGACCCTAATTCACTTACCAGCGAACAGATTGATGCCCTCTGGAGCATCAATGATCCAGTGAATGGCGAGACCAAACTGAAGAAGGCCTTGACCGAGTACCCCGCATCAGCCGATGAACTGCACACCCAGATTGCAAGATCCCAGGGGCTTCAGGGAAGATTCCACGAAGCATGGGAAGAGATCGCGAAGGTGTCAAAGGCGTCCTCGGGAGTTGTCCCGGTCAGGGTTCAGTTAGAGTCCGGACGACTGAAAAACACCTCGGGCGACAGAAAAGAGTCGCAAGCCTATTTTCTGAACGCCTTTGCCTTGGCCGAACAGGGGCATTTCGACTTCTATGCGGTCGATGCCGGCCACATGCTCGGCATCGTCTCAGAAGGACAGGAATCGGTCCAATGGAATGAGAAGGCGTTCAAACTTGCGACAAACTCGAAGGAGGAAAGAGCACAGAAATGGAGGGGCAGCCTACTCAACAACCTGGGATGGTCGTATTTCAGCGTGGGCGACTTCAATACGGCACTGATCACGTTTGAGTCCGCTCTGGACTTTCAGCAAACGACTGGCAATCCGGTGCGTATTCGTATCGCAAGGTGGGCTGTGGGCCGGTGCCTCCGCGCTTTGAAGAGATACGATGAGGCGTTTGCCATCCAAAATGACTTGATCCAATACCCTGAGCAGGGTTATGTCTCAGAAGAACTCGGAGAACTTCTGCTTGTTATGGGGCGCCCCGACGAGGCCAAGCCTCGCTTCAGAAGGGCATACGAGCTTTTGAGCCCGAGTTTGAGTTCCGACCCGAATGAAAAAACACGTCTTGCTCGGCTCAAGGAACTGAGCCAATAGAAGGCAGGCAGCCAACGGCGGATTCGCTCATCGAATCCCGCCCGTTCCTCGTGTACGTCCCGTCTCGATCTTGAGTTAGCCGAATTTCGGAAAATTGTCCGAATGCGGACAGCTCTGTCCGAAGATGTACAGCTTGCGAAAGCCGTCGCGCATCAGCCGCTTGATTTTGAAGCAAAATTCTTTGGCGTGGCGAGTGCAAGTCCATAGGCAGGAGGGAACACATGCCTTACTTTGAACGAATCAAGGACAGGATCTCCGGCCCCTTCAGCCCGACTCTAATCACCGAACGCCAGAAGGCCGGATGGCAATTGGTTTCGATCGAGTGGCGTCGAGAACTTCCGGCGTCGGAAGCACCTCATGAAGCAGAACACGCCGAAGAGATTCCGTACGGTCTTCGGCTATCCGACGATGGCCTGCGTTTGGAGATCGACCCCTACGAGAACTCGGTCTTGACGCAGATGATGGAGCTGCTGAGCCAGGATTTTTCCTATTCCCAGATCGTCAGTGACCTCAACGAGAAAGGACTGCGAACCCGGACCAATTCTCCGTGGGATCGTGTGAGCTTACATAAAATGATGCCAAGACTGATAGAGGTCGGACCCAGGCTCTTCGCGGGGGACAAGTGGAAGAGTTTGCAAACACGACACAAGTAGCCCCCTACTTCATCTTGATTCCAGCCGGGACAAAGCTCTCGCCCTTCAGATAGACGCCCAGGTAGACCGGGCTGGCGTGCTCGATCGTAATCGTCCGTTCCGCCTTTTCTCCTGGCTTGAGAGAAAACGGAATCTCCGGTGGCGTCACAATCCTGGCGTCGACACCCGGCTCGATCCACACCGCGAACACTCCGCTCTGCGCGCTCCGCCCCTGGTTCTCGATGGTTAGCTTTGCCTGCGTCGGGCTTACCGCCGTCAACCGGCGAGCCAGCAATGATGTATCGATATCGAGCCCCATGCCTTTTACCCATTCCGGATTCCACACCGCCTTCTCCGGATGAGCCTGGTTACCCACCGAGTCCAGGTTTTTCTCCGTCAGCTTGTCACGATAGTCGACCCAGATGCGGCACCAACAGTCGTTGTCGTGAATGGCATTGCCTGTGGGCAGCCCCGGTGTTTGGTCCAGAAATCCCGGCAATTGCGGATAGCGGCTGCGCCATGGTTCTTCTTTGTACGGCATCGCCTTCAACCGGTTCAGCAGCGCCGGGTTGGTACCGTCAAAATAGGCCTTTTGCCAACCCATACCGCGTGCGTCAAAGTGGATGCCGATGTCGTCGTCGACAAACTTGTTCTTCTCGAGAACGTTGTCATTGCCGCCGCCAATCTTCACGCCGCGGGCCGCCCCCCGAATCACGTTGCCAATCACAAACGACCCACTGGATTCGTCGTCCAGGTAAACGGCGTTTACATCTCCCAGGCCGAGGTTGTGGAAGTAATTGCCGCGCACCGTGTTGCCGCGTTCGGTGGTGTCCGCACCGATGTAGTATGCGCCCACGTCTCCCGTCTCCATCGATACGGTATGCACATCGTTCCCCTCAATCAGATGGTCGTTGCCGTGCACCCAGATGGCAAAGTGTGGCGCGTGATCGATGGTGTTGCCAGTGACGCGATTGCCCACGCCGGACACGCTAATTGCAGGCGTATAAGTGCGCGACCAGCGGGCATAGTCGTGAATATGATTGCGGGCAGCAATGTGCGCGGCAGCCGTGAGCGTCTTGCGGTCTCCGCCGTCGAGAACGATGCCGCCATCGCCAGTTCCGCGAACTTCCGAATCTTCCACTGCGTCCCCGGCCCCGCCGCGGATAACTACACCTGCGTTGCCGGTATTGGCTATGCTGCAATGCTCAATGCGGTCGTGGCTGCCGCCATCCATCACGATGCCGTCGGCGCGCGTCACCTCAAACGCGAGATCGCGGAACTCCACATACGACGCGCCTTCGACGCTCACCAGCGGCTTATCGAGCAGAGAGACCTCCGCCACTCCAGAAGCAATCGGAGACGGCGGCCAGAAGTACAACATACCCGCCGCGCGGTCCAGATACCACTCGCCTGGTTCGTCCAGTTCGTCCAGCATATTCACCAGCTGCCAGCGCTGCCCTGCCCTGTAGCCATAGGCAGGATTGGGCGCTGCGGTATCGATGACATGATGCGCCGTATCAATGGACGTGATGCGCTCGTAGTGATCGGCCCAGTCGTAATACCAGTAGCCATGTAACCACGCATCGGGGGCCTTGTCCAGGGCAATGCGCCACCGCGCTGCACGCTCCCCCTCATACGCAAACTGGCTCTGCGCTTTGTCCCTGGTGGCTGCGCCGGTGTACGCCCAGCCAACGTTCGGCCAGCGTGCCAGCGTCATCGGCTGGCCATTGAAAAATAACTCCAGACCTGCAACGTTCGCCCGCCCTTTGCCTCGCGAAACAATCTCTCCGTAGTTGGTGATTCCCTGCGCGCGCAGATCGGCGCGCAGAATCTCTCCCCGCCACTTCTTGAAGTTCTTTACCGGTACGCCACCAACAATCCGCACCCTCTCCCCCGGCACGGCGCGATAGACCATCGGCGCGGCTGCTGTCCCGCTATCCTCGGGGATAAGGGCGAAGGCCGCGGTTCTACGGTAGTCGCCACCCCGCAGCCAGATGGTGATGGGGGCGTCATGCTTCGCTGCACGCGCTGCATCCCGTGCTCGTTCGAGAGACGCAAAGGGCTGCGATTTGGTACCGGGATTCGTGTCCGCGCCTTTCGGCGAAACATAAAACTCTTCACCACACATCTGCGCCGCAGAACAAAGCACCAAAAGAACAAGGACCACAAAAGGCCTCACATACGTCAAGGTCAAAGTAACGCTCCCTGGATGCACATCCCTGCTTTCGCCACGCGATGTTTCATTCCGCGCGGACGACCGCAGGCGTGACCCCAGCCATTCTGTCATGCTGGTTGGGGCCGAGTCAGTACCGACAAACGCGCTTCACGGAAGGTCTGCCTACCGCTGCCGTACGGCGAAAGTGCTCTAACGCTTGCGCATGCGCAGGCTTTGCCAGCTTCCATCGGAGGTCCAGCCGCCATCGACAGCCAGAGCCTGGCCGTTGATGAAGCCACTCTGGGCCGGATCGGCGAGGAAGAGGATGGCGCGGGCGATGTCATCGGGACTCGCGAAGCGAGCCATGGGAACACGGCCGGTGATGTCATCGTCGGTATAGCCGCCGCCGGCCTGGTCGGCGACATCCATCTCTGTCTTGACCCAGCCGGGACAGACGGCATTCACACGAACACCACGCCCGCCCCACTCTCCGGCGAGAGTACGAGTCAGCCCGATGAGTCCGTGCTTGGAGGCGTTATAAGCCGTACGGTCACTGACACCGACCAGACCAGCGATCGACGCAACATTCACGATACTTCCCTCTCGCTGCGCGAGCATAACGGAGCCGAAGGCCCGGGAGAGAGCGAAGGGTGCGACGAGGTTTACCTCAAGCACACGGCGGAAGGCGGAGGCTTCAATGGTCTCAGCAGGAGCGATAAAGCTGATACCTGCGTTGTTGACGAGGACATCGACACGGCCCCAACGTTCTGTGACAAGGGATACAGCCCGCGCGATAAAAGCCTCGTCAGTGATATCACCAATCAGCGCTTCTGCTTCAGCGCCGGCCGCGCGCACTGCTGACAGCGTGGCTTCGCAGGGCTGCATATCGAGCAGCAGAAGAGTGTACCCAGCCTCACCGAGGACTTCAGCAGTTCTGCGCCCGATGCCCTGCGCGGCTCCCGTTACGATGGCAACTCGCATCTCTTCACTCTACTTGAGCGTCCGGCGGATGGCACCCAATGGCGTTATTGAAGGTGGCTATCGAAAAATTTCGCCAATGCCGTCATCCCGTATGCCGACTTCTCGGGACTAGTCTTCAACGTTTGTCTCTCTTAGCTCGCACCAGGGCGAGCGCTTCAAAGAAGCGGACGACCGCTTCGAGATCACGTTGCGAAAGAGTAGCGAGCTGCTGCCTGGTTGCGGCCTCAACACTTTCATACATTGCCGCGATATGGGCCAATCTCGACGGCACAAGGTTAATGAGAAGACTCCGGCGATCTAACGGGTTGGGATCACGGCGAATCAATCCGCTCTTTTCCAGCCGGTCGAGCGCGACCGTGACGCCCCCACTCGACAAACCCGTAGCTTCGGCCAGCCGACTCGGAGTAGTTGGCCCGTAGAGCTGCAGCATGTGAAGCATCTGCATATCGGTAAGCCCGAGCCCGACTTTCTCCGCCGTCTTCGCATTGAAGAAGATGCTGGAGGCGATGAATTTGCGGATCTCAAGCACAATACGATCGGCCGGAGTCACCGGCGCAGGCAGCTTCGCGATTGAACTCACTTCGACTTCAACTGGTGGCTTTTCTGAAGACGTTCGGCTTTTTTTCTTTGTAACCCTGGACATAGGCGTCTGCTTCTGATTTAGTATACAGATATCTTATTAACTAAGATATCTGGAGAATAAGACATGAGCGCCTCGGCAAAGGCATACAAAGGAATGGGCATGGAGGGCGGCATCGCACGATGGTATGACCGCACCACGCGTAAAAGCATGGAAGACTTTCGCGTGCTTGCCACAAGAATTGCAGCAATGGTTCCGGCAGGCGCCAGAGTGCTGGAAGTCGCACCCGGCCCCGGCTTCCTCTCCATCGAACTTGCAAAGCGCGGTTTCGACGTGTGTGCCGTAGACATCAGCCGGACCTTTGTAGAGCTTGCTCAAAAGAATGCGGAGGATGCCGGCGTAAAGGCCACATTTTTACGGGGAAACGCCTCCCAGCTTCTGATCGAGAGCAACAGTGTTGACTTTGTCATGTGCCGCGCTGCCTTCAAGAACTTCACCGAGCCAGTAAAGGCGATGCGCGAGATACTACGAGTGCTACGCCCCGGCGGCATGGCAATGCTCATCGACATGCGACGCGACGTGTCCATGCAGGACATCAAGCAATTCGTCCAGGGGATGGGGCTGAACTGGTGGAACCGCGTCTTCACCAACCTCACCTTCAAGCACATGCTCATCAAGCGGGCGTATTCGCTCGACGAGATTCGAACGATGGCAAGCGAGGCTGGATGGAAAGAGTTGCAAACCGAAACCTCACCAACGGGATTTGAGGTGATTGTAAGAAAGCAACGTTGCGACGTCGGATAAATCGAGCATGGACCTAAACTTCAGAGCCGACGTATCGAGTTCCTCTACAAAGTTCATTCTTTGAATCCGATGGAGTCAGCAATCCAGCACGATAAACGCGCTACCCGAAAGTTGTAAAGGTTTCACCGAGGTACAACTGTGCCCGAAGCGCACACATCGTAGCCATAATCTGCCCGGAGGCGATGACGGGAAGTGAGGCTGATATGACACACCGTGCTGGGTCCGTCCTATTCACGATTCTTCTAGCCGTCACTGGCTGCAAGCAATCTCACACCTCACCGCCCGCACCCACCCAGCCCCCGGTCAAGGCTGCACCCGCCACGCCGCTCTCTGAAAAGAAGGACGAACTCGGTACCGAAAACGCGTGGACGCCAGCATGGGATGTCTTCATTGAGAAAAACCTGCCGACCGAAATGCTCTCTGCCAAGGCTGCAAAGGCTGTAGCGTCGTATTGCCCGGCCTTCTCAACCGCCTCAGAAGTCGACAAGCGGGCGTTCTGGGCGTACACGATACAGGCCATGGCGGCCGCTGAAGCAGGCCTGAAACCCGAGGCAACCGCCCACCACACGCAGCCCGCCGTCGCGAAAACGGATAAGATCACGCACCGTCCCATGCGGCAAGAAGGCCTGTTGCAACTTTCTTATCAGGACGGAGAAACCTACGGCTGCGACTTCGATTGGCAGGCCGACAGCCGGCTCGGTCTCAAAGACCCAGCCCGCACGATCCTTCAGCCTGAGCGCAATCTTGCCTGCGGAATCCGGATACTGAAGACCCAAATCATTGACCATGATGAGCCTCTGCTCTCCCGCAGCAGCTACTGGTCCACGCTGCAACCGGGCACACAAAGCTACCGCGTCTTTGCAAAGCAGATGGCCAATGTCCCGCCCTCGTGCGGCAAGCAGATACCAAAATCCGCCAGACGGCGAAAGGCAACGCGCCGAGCACAACAGTAGTGAACGGCCATGTCTGCCGGTCGCGGAACCGGTCCGAAGTCAAATAGGTTCTTGAGCAGAACCGATCTTCGATTACCGAGGTCTTCGAGCCAGAAGCCGGCTGAACATAAGATCAGTCCTGATAAACGCCGATCGCGGCAGCGATCTAAGCTATCGAGCTGTTCCCTTCCTATAAGCCGACATCGGGACGGATCATGCTTCACGATGAGTGATTTGGCGATTATGCACTCGGGATCACCGTGGATCGATAAAGCGCATCTGTGGGAATTACCTTTTCGCTAGTGTGAAGGGGTTCCCGACATCACTAACCTTCCAGCGCTAAACACATACTGAATCTGTTCGGCATTGTGGATATCATTGAGTGGATTCGCTCGCAGTACCACCAGATCCGCACACTTTCCCGTCTCGACCGTGCCAATCTCCTTTTCAAGGCCGAGCGCCAGGGCAGCATTGCGCGTCGCCATCGCCAGAACTGCCTCGTTCGGTATGCCTGCCTGGGACAGTAGCTCCATCTCCTGATGCAGGCTCACTCCAGGAACGACCCACTCGTTCGGAAGATCTGAGCCCGTCGTGAGCAGAACACCCTCGCGATAGTACCGATCGACGATCTGCAGCATCCTGGGCCACGCGCGGCTCATTCGTGCAAAATCGCTCGGTGTCCAGTCGGCCGTCAAACCACCATCCTCCCAACTCTGTTGCATTGCTGCTGGAGCAAGACTTACATTCTGCTTTCCCCGATACTCCTCCGATGGGACGAACTTTGTCTTATAGGCAATAAGGGTCGGGTCATCTGAGATGTGATGTTGCTTTAGGCTTGCTATCACGGCACCGATTTCAGGTCCATTGACGTCCACCGATTCCAACCAGAAGATGCGGGCCTTGATCGGCCCCACGCTATTCTGCTCCGCTTGATATGCGGCTCTTTTGCCGGGAGGGAGCGCGCTTGCCGACCAGCTTACGGCATGTGCCACAAAATCGATTCCCTCTGCTGCAGCTGTCGGCCAATCCGTATTTTGCAGGTGTCCAATCACCTTCAGTCCACGTTTATGCGCTTCATCAATTGCAACAGCAGTCTGATTAGGGTCTGATTTAGCGTAGACCTTGATGTAATCGACTCCGGCTGCCGCCTGCCTGTCGACCTCGTTGCGTATCTCCTGTTCTGTTGAAAACGGCTTGCCGTTTAATATTTCGCCCGCCGTCAGAATGCGCGGCCCTACGACGATCCGCGCTTTACGTCCTCGCGTAACCTCACGGCCTCTGTGGCTGGAGCAGCAGGGTTTCGCACAGTCGTGATGCCATAGTCCAACAAGAGCTTTAATACTTGCTCGCTCGTCGCCCGGTCATAGCTGGAAAACGCGCCCGTCCGAAGGAACGTCACATGCGCGTGCATGTCGATAAATCCAGGCAGAATGTACTTGCCGGATACATCGAGAACGCGTGCATCTGCCGGGACAGGCAGGTTCTTTCCGATGGCTTGTATGTGGCCATCGCGAATTGCAACATCTGCTTGGTAGGGGGCTTTCCCGGTCATGTCGATAACCGTTCCGCCCCTCAGATATCCTTGCCTCTGGCTCGCGAATGGGAGATATAGATCCTGTGCTTAATTCTGATCCAGGGTTCCAGGGGCCCGTTGCTCAATCCACTCCGCCATTGATTTCTTCGGCTCGCCCATCGCTGCATTCGACACGTCCTCCCATGCTTCCCATGTCTTCAGCCGCTCCGCATATGCGGCACGGGCCCTGGGCAGAATAGAGTTACCCAGGCCAAGTCGCAGCGGAGGATTTTCCGCGTCCACGAGCTTCAGGATTGCTTCTGCCGTCGCTTCTGGATCGCCGCGTTCAACATGAGCAAGCTGTTTCAGGAACTGCTGCCGGAATTCCGCGTATGGTTCCAGAACATCCGCGACCTGTGAGGACTTTCCGAAGTCGGTTGCGTAAGCTCCGGGTTCAACAAGGGTCACCTTCAACCCGAACGCCTTCACCTCCGGCGCGAGGGATTCATGAAGCGCTTCGACAGCCCATTTCGTAGCGGCATAGAAGCCGATCATAGGCAATGATGCTATCCCCAGCCCGCTGGAGACACCGAGAATGTGACCGCTCCCTTGTTTCCGCAGTAAAGGCAGAGCCGCTCGGAGCACTCGGACCATGCCGAAATAGTTGGCGTCGAAGAGGCCGCGGATCTGCTCGTCGCTCGCTTCTTCAGTAGCCGCGAACAGGCTAGCGCCGGCATTGTTGACAAGAACGTCCAGTCGGCCGAAGTGCGCGTATGCCTGCTGAACTGCCTGCTCAACCTGCGCGGAGTCGGTGACGTCGAGGGCAAGGGGCAACACTGTGTCGCCAAAACGTTCCGCGAGATCGGTTACGTCTGCCAGTCTGCGGGCGGTCGCAGTGACCCGGTCGCCTCGTTGTAGAGCAGCTTCGGCCCAGATGCGGCCGAACCCGCGCGAGGCGCCGGTAATGAACCATGTCTTTTGCATTTTCGATTCCTCCGTGATTGTGGGTTAAGTTCAAGCCTCGGAATAACGCATGTTTCCGAGATCGGTAAGAAGAGAGGGGCCGGTGGGGTTCCATCCGAGCTTGGCACGGGTCTGCGCACTGGAGGTCAGAGGATCTCTCCCGGCGAAGAACCCGAGGAAGCCGAAGTGTTCCTGGGACTGTTCCTGCGCAATGGAAATGACGGGTGCATTCAAGCCACGGCCGATAGCCGTGGCAATGTCTTTGAGCGTCACTCCCTCTTCTGCGACTGCGTGGTAGCGGGCTCCCGCAGTGCCTTTCTCCAACGCGAGCCGGTAGAGCCGTGCGACATCCGAAACCTGCGCGGCCGGCCAGCGGTTTTGACCGTCGCCGATGTACGCCGAGACACCCCTCGCACGCGCCACCGCAATCAGGGGAGTGACGAGGCCCTGCTTTACGGTGTCGTGGACCTGCGGCAAGCGCATCACAATTGCGTGGATTCCACGATCCATCAGTGCGACAGCCGTCACCTCGGATACACGAGGAAGGGATGGAGAAGATAGCGGCGGATCGTCCTCTGTGGCAGCGCGGCCCTGAGCCACTCCCACGCCAGAGCTAACGATGAACGGACGGCTCGATCCCTGGAGCACAGCGCCGATGGTCTCGATGGCGCGCTTGTCCAACTCGCAGCTCTCCGCAAACTTTGACCAGTCATGCTGGAAGGCGGTGTGGATGACGGCATCGGTTGCGGCTGCTCCGGTGCGCAGACTCTCCAGGTCCTCCAGATCGCCTCGATGGGGCTCGGCGCCAGCGGCTTCAAGCGACTTTGCACCAACGTCCGACCGCGTCAGTCCAAGTACGGGATGGCCTGCGCCGACGAGTTCTTTTACGACGGCGGAACCGATGAATCCGGTAGCGCCAGTAACGAATACACGCATATGTTTCTCCTTGATCTCATGCGAGCTTGATTGACGAAAGGATGCGACCTCCACTAAAACGGAGGCAGCCTCCGAACAAATAGATATCCGGAGGTAGCCTCCGGATGCATTAATTTTGAAGATGACGAAGAACCATTTGACGACCGACCGGAAACCGCGCGCAGACGCTTTGCGCAATCACGAGCGCATTCTTGAAATCGCGAAGGTTGCCTTTACCAGCGAAGGCGCCAACACCAGCCTGGAAGAAATCGCGAAGCAGGCGGACGTTGGAATTGGCACCTTATATCGCCATTTCCCTACGCGCGATGAGCTGATCGAAAGTGTTTACCGAGCGGAGGTGGAGAAACTCGCGACAGCCGCGAGCCGCTTCGCCGAGACCATGTCTCCACTCGAAGCGCTTCGAGCCTGGATGCTGCTGCTGGTCGATTACATCGCAGCAAAGCACATCATTGCACCCGCTCTCAATACCATTGCCGGCGGCCCGTCCAGGCTCCATGAGGGGTCACGCACCATGATTCGGGGTGCGATCGGTGAGTTAGTGAAGCGCGCCAAGAAGAGTGGTGATCTGCGCAGAGATCTGGATGCGTACGACCTGCTTCGAGCGCTGATCGGCGCCTCCCATGTGGGCTCCGACGCCGACTGGCAGCAGAGCGGCAGGAGACTGGTAGACATACTCATCGCAGGCTCACGTCCGCTCGAATAGACCGCGTCCCACAAGACACGGCCTCCGCGGGCATGCCTCAAGCACCGCGCAGCAAAATCCAAGCGGCCTCACGCTTTCGATTCTTGATAACAGGGCAAATCACTCATTCAACTCGGGCGTGGTCTTAATCCCCGGAAACGCGCATTTGCGACAGCGATCTAAGCTATCGGACTGTTCCCTTCCTATAAGGCAGTGCAGGTCAAGTCAGAGTCTTTCGCTTGCTGAATGGGGAAAGCTGGTAAGAATCCGGCGTTGACCTCGGTCGCAGAGTGCCATGCCGCGTCCGCTGCAGACGCCACTTGTTCGCTTCCACTCCGATGGGTATTATTACGCCACTCGAACAAATGCAGTCGGCTGCAGCCTGAAATATAGGAACTCGGTGTTCTCGCCTCGACGTGATGCCACCTCACCGCTGATTAGTGAATTTTCAAGGGAACGACATGTCCATGAAGAAGATTGGAAACGCACTCCTGATTGGCAGCCTTGCCGGTCTTGCCACTTGGCTAACCACACCGCAGGTGCTCAACATTCCCACTTGGGCCGTATTTATTTGCTGGGCCTGTTACTTTCTCTTCGGCGCGGAGCCGCGAAAGTCCGGCAAGGGCCTGTTTCAGATGATTGTGGGCATCGTGCTCGGTGCCATCTTCCTCATCCTCGCGCCACACCTTACGCCGTTGCTCGGTCTTGCCACGTTTCCGTTCATGGTGTTTGTCGTAGCCGCCGGTCTTTCTTTCATGGAGTGGACTCCGCTGCACATCGTGGCGGCCTACTTCATCGGGCTGGCGCTTGTATTCGCATCTGGCTTTCCGCCAGACGTTCGCCATGTCCTCATCTTGAGTTCTGCCGTGGTAATGGCCTTCTTCCTCGGCTGGATCTATATGTCTTTGCGCACAGCGCTCTTCGCCGTATTGGACCGCCGCAACCAGGCAGCGGTCGCTGATTCCGGACAGACTCACCGTGATCAGGCGTTGCCGCAGTGACCACCGGAAAGCGGCCTTATCGGGAACTGCGGAGATTGGTCCCGTGAAGTCGGTTCAGGTAAGCGCTCCGATAAGCGTTCTCGTCCGGCCGCGAGTAGATTGGCGATCTCGTGCAGTCGTTGACGTCGCGCACGAGATCGCAGAGCCGAAGCCTCTTTTGCCGGTACCGAACCAGACAGTGTTTCCCTCTATATAGCTGACGAGTGGTCAACAACTCGCCCGGGCCATGAGAATGCTTTTTCGGACCGAGCGTCAACCGTACGTCTGGTCGGTGCTCTGTCCGACCTCGATGATATAACCGTCAGGATCACGGATGTAGCAGCGGATCTCACCGTACTTGGGGATTGGCGCCGTGATGAACTCCGCGCCTCGACTCTTCCATAACTGATAACACGCCTGAATATCTGCGACCCGGAAATTCAGAAAACTGTTGATGTGATTCGGGTCGGGAACGCTGAGCGACACCGTCGGCTTATCCGGCGTCGGGCCGCCCCCTACGTTCACAATCATCCAGATATTCGCGAGTTGAAGGTACCCGGGCGCGTTGCCGTCGCCTCTGCTCAGAATGCGCGCACCGAAGATGTTCTCGTAGTAATCGAGCGATCGGTTGATGTCGCCCACAGTTAGAAAATGCGCGATGCTCATCCCTTCTCGCGGAGGCATCTCATAGCTCTTCTGGTCGATTTGTACGCTACTCATTGACGGCTCCAATTCCGGTAAACGGTGCTTATCTGGGCGGTTGGCCTACACTTGCCTGATTTCAGGCGGCATCGTGAAAACCGACGAACGTGGTTTCATTGATATTTACGCCCTCCAAAGCTGTCGTCGGACTCTCCGATTCTTATGCCGCCGAAACCGACTTCGTCTTCGCATCGAGCGCCGGCAAAAGAAGTTTCAGAAGCTCGTAATCAGAGAACGGGTTCTGACCTGAGATCAACTCGCGATCTTGAACGACATAGCTCTTCCATGGAGGGAGCACACTCACGGCGCCACCCGCCGTGGTCAAGGCGAAGTCCGGATAAAAGAGGACCTTACCGCCAATCTCAAGCGGCTCGCGCTGCTGCTCTTCCGCTGTCGAAAAGATAGTCATCTTATATCCGGAATAGATCCAGCCTTGAGCCTTTGCGTGTGCTCCAGCGACATCGCCCGCCGACAGCGCGGCGACTACCTCCGTCGAATTCGGAAGAGCCGAAAGAAGTGAAATCGGGCCATGGCAAAGCACGGCCGTAGGCTTGGATGTTTTATGAAAATGTCTCATCACGGTGCCGGCGTCGGGATCATCGAGCAGGTCCATCATCGGACCATGGCCGCCGGGGACGAAAACAGCGTCATATCGATCCAGGCCTGATGCGATGACGTCCGCGATACGTGTTGGATTTTTGAGCCCAGTCAGGGTGTCACGGAATTTGAGATAGTCCTGCAGCTTAGCCTCGTCTCCACCGAAGAAGTCGGGGATAGCTGAATTGACATCCATTTGCGGCGTGTTGCCTTTGGGGTTAGCGAAAGTGATTTCGTAGCCCTCGTTCATGAGGGTGCGAACCGGAACCGTAAGTTCGTTGAGATAGTAGCCTGCGCCGGTATAAACCTTGCCATCTTTCAAGGGCAAGCCATGACCGCTCGAGACTAGCACCAGGACTTTTCCTTTTGTTGTCATCTTGTTCTCCTCTTGAAATCGGATTCTGTTTTTCCCGAATAGGGGCCCGCTTCGAAGATCATTGAGGCAACGGCTTAGAGCACAACAGGAACAGTCGGCGCATACCGCTTCACCGATGTCCATAATCCGTGAAGACATAGTCTTTATTCTTCACGCTTGTGTGGCACGTGAACCCGCACTTGGCGTCATTGCCCTGCGGCGGCTTGTCCGTCAAGTTGGCGAGCCTGAACTTACCGGATGCGGCTTCATACTCGAAGGCGCCGTAACCCCATCCGCCGCTGTCCGCAAATCTCCTGGAGTCCTTCAGCATGAAGTCAACGTCGTGCTGGGTGCCTGGCACCGTCGGCGCACCGGGTTCACTGGCATCCACTTTCGCGTTCCAATGGATCTTCGCCATCTTGGCGCCATCCGGAAAGGGCTTGCCATTACCGGGAATACCCGTCTTATAGGCGTCGATCATCACAGGATTCCCGAGGATCGCCGCGAGCTTATCTCCGTTATGGCTAAGGGAAATCACAGACCAGCCCTCGAAGCCTTTGAACTCTGAGAACGCAAGGCCATTCGGAATTTTCAGGGTGTACTTGTCCTGCGTGGAGATAGCGGTTTGTGTCTGCGATGGGGCTGCTGCGGAGGCGGAGACAGCGCCGGCGCGGGAAAGATTATGGATATAACGTGCAAGCTTCCAGGTGTCGTCATCGGAGATGCTCGACTTCCAGGCAGGCATGCCTGTGTGGCTAACTCCGTTCTGTATGATCCAAAACAGCTCCGCGTCGTTCCAGTGCTGCACATGGGGTGAACTCAGGTCCATGGCAGGCGGGGCCATGTTGCGTCCCACGGTGGTATCTCCGCGCGCTTCCGCACCGTGGCATTGGGCGCAAGCCCCAAGAAACACTTCCTTGCCCTGGCTCACCACCTCATCCGTCTGAGGCAGCGGATTCTTCATCTTCCCCGCCGCCAATGGAATGGTGACGTCTTTAGCCGCATTGGCCAGGCTGGTTTCCCCTTGGGAAGGCTGTCTATTCGCTGAACAACCCTGCAGAAACGCGCCCAGCATCGCGCCGGTCACGCCAAGCATCAGGTTGCGTCTTAGAACATTTTCCCTGTTGCCGGGTGGTCCGGAAGGGGTGTGCAGCGGCGTTTTCATTGAGGAAAACGCCCATAGATGCGAAAGCCCTACTCTACACCTACAGATAAAATGCTCTAGCGCCACGTTGCGGTTCCCGCCACGCAACCCACTCATCCACGGCAGTTCCACAACAGCTCTCATGCGTTCAGGCATCGAGTGTTCTCCTCTCTCAAAGAAAGTTTCCAGGTCCGATTCGGCGTGCGTCGCCTTTTAAACCTTTGATGTCCCTGGATCTGGAGTGGAGAGATCTATTTTTACTCCCGCGTTGGGAAGACGACCTTTGCCTGCTGCAGAAGGATGTCTCGAAAGTTCTGGGTCAACGAACCTGCGGCTTCACGCGCCCGCCGCCATCCGCGGCGACTGGCGAATCAGGGGGTAAATTTGGAATAATTCTCGCATGGCGATCACAGGGCAAATCACTCATCCAACTCGCCCTTGGTCTGAATCCCCGGAAACGTAGCGGCAGCGATCTAAGCTGTCGAGCTTCCACGAGAAGGCTGGCCCACGTCAAGTAGATTTGTCTTCTTTGCGGGCGAGCACGATCGGTTGATAGAACGTTGTCTCTTCTGGCATCAGCCACTCGATTTCTCTGAAACCGTGTGATTCAAGACCCTGCGTAAGCTCGGCGCGCGTTATGGCGCGATATCGAGACGCGTAATGCTTGCTTGTCCAGAGTGAGGCTGAGTTCCAGGTTAGGTATAGATGAACGTCGTATTGGTTCTGATCCCAGTCCCACACCTGATGAACAATGCGCCTGGTCTCGTTCTCAGAATAAAAAACGGGGCCTTGAAAAGATGGACGGGTGGATAGCAGGCTGTCATAGTCGCGAATCGTAGCGAGCAGGACACCTCCGGGCTTTAGCCGAAGAGAGATATTCTCTAGCGCCTGGCCCAAATCCTCATCAGACAACAAATGAGGCAAAGAATTATCCCCAACCAATACTGCATCGAAATTTGACTTGGGAAGAACGGAAAGATCTCGCATGTCGGCCACATGGAATTTGATATCCAGGCTCAATTTGCGCGCTTCACGGGCAGCTCGCCTTACCGCCGCCTTACTCAGATCAGAGGCAACGACAGTATGACCGCGTTGGGCGATCCCGATGGCTTGGGTTCCAATCCCACAGGCACAGTCGAGAATCTTTAGAGGGCCTCCAGCCAGCTTATCTTCGACCAACGGCCCGAGCACACCCGCCTGTCGTTCAATCGAATGACCCCAATCCTCAAAGATCAAGTGATAGTGCTCTGCCAAGTCATCGTAGAATCCAGCGGTGTCCGTACTCATGGTCCTCCTCGACTGTGGGGTATCTATCTGGTGTTGCTCCGGGTCATCTGTCGCCACCCTTCCATCCGCACTTCATGAGCGCATTGGCCATTTGGCGCCAGTCCAGAATTATCACTATCGAGATCTTAGGACCGGATGGTCTCTAACCGTAGATATATGAGATTCTGACCAGGCCGGAACCTTAGACGCAGGCTTCACCGAAGGGTAGATGCTGCCCCGCTCCGGATGTGAACGACAGGAAAGAACTTTATGCGTTTCCTTGCAGACTTGGCGCTCTTCGTGGAGGTGGCGAACACGCGCAACTTCAGTCGGGCAGCAGCGGCGCTAGGGATGCCCGCATCGACACTGTCGCGACGCATCAGCGCGCTCGAGAGAGAATTGGGCTTCAATCTTATTCATCGCTCGACACGCACTTTCAAGTTGACCGATGCCGGGCAGGCTTGCTACGAACAATCCAAAGCTCTTGTGGCCGAAGCGCGACGCATCCAGGAGGATGTAGCGGGGATCGCCTCCAGAGCATCCGGACATATTCGCGTGGGTGTGCCGTTTGATTTGGCACAAACCATCTTCCTTCCTCTCTTCGCCCGTTACATGCTCGACCATCCAGAGATCTCGATCGAAGTTCTCTCTATCAGCGGCCATCCAAACCTTCTGACCGAAAGCCTCGATTTGGCGATCATGGTGGGACATCAGTTGCGTTTGCCCGATTCATCTTTCTGGTCTCGACGGGTCGGCACATTCCCTCGCCGTCTGTTTGCCTCTCAGGAATACTTGGCGAAGCACAAGAAAATTCAAGACCCCGCAGAACTCGCCGAGCACTCATGCATTCGTGGTATTCACGGTGAACCAGTCAGTCAGTGGGAATTGCGGCGGGAGCGCGAACATAGAACCGTGAAGGTTGATGGCAAGGCGAGCGCAAACTCGGTTGGAATGCTTGCGAAGCTGTCGAAAGAAGGCATGGGCATTGTGATTCTTCCCGATTTCCTCGCATTTCATCCAGCGTTCGGCGATGGTCTCGTGAGAGTGCTAAGCGACTGGGAAGCAGTACCTGCCCATATCTTCGCAGTGACGCCTTCGGCGATGCAATCTGCCCGGATTCGCAAGCTCGTGAGCTTTCTCAAAGAGCACTTCGAAGCCATGCTCGACGAGTTGAGCTCTCGCCGAAAATCTTAGCCGTCAGACCTTCGCCGCAGAGATTCCGCATCGGGTGCCGTCTTTGACGGGGCGGCCTTAAACCTTCATTCCAAAACTGCAATTCTATTTTCCAGTAGATGTTGACTCGCGTGGATATCCCAAAGAGTCTCTTGTATCGTGCCGACCGCGGTCCTGGGCGGCACGAATTCGAAGGAGACTCAATGAAGATTCTTGTTACTGGAGCAACAGGGAATGTAGGTGGAGAGCTTGTAAAGATGCTGCATCAACGTGGAGCTGAAGTCCGGGCTCTGGCGCGGAAACCCCAGGCAGCCAAATTTCCGGCGGGCGTAGAGGTTGTTCCTGGTGATCTAACCGATCCGGAGTCCATCAGAGAAGCAGTGAAAGGGATTGATAAGCTCTTCCTCCTGAATGGTGTTGTGGCCGACGAACTGACCCAGGCATTGATCGCCTATGGCATGGCAAAGCGAGCGGGCGTCAAGCACGTAACGTATGTGTCGGTCTACAAGGCAGACCAATTCAAGGACGTACCCCACTTTGCCTCAAAGGTCGCCGTCGAAAATGCTTTGCGCGAGTTCGGCGTTCCTTACACGATCCTACGGCCCGGCTATTTCTTCCAAAACGATCTGACGCTCAAACCGGTGTTGCAACAGATGGGTATCTACCCGATGCCTATCGGTACGGCAGGAATATCCGCCATCGACTCGCGCGACCTTTCCGAAGCGGCGGCGGTCACGCTGACCGAGCAAGGTCACGAAGGTCAGACTTACGATCTCGTCAGTTCCTCGCAGATCGATGGTCCCGGCAATGCCTCATTGTGGGGCGAGGTTCTGGGCAAACAGATCGTCTACACAGGCCACGACTTTGACGCGTGGGAGAAGCAGATGAGCACGATGGCCCCAGGCTGGATGGCGTACGACATGCGGAAGATGTTCCAAGAGTACGTTGAGCGCGGATTCGCTTCGACAGAAGCCGATGTAAGCCGCGTCACGAAGCTGCTCGGTCATGCCCCGCGAACGTATGAGGCATTCGTTCGGCAAACCGTTGCCGAGTGGGCCGCAAGCGAGCAGGTCTGACTACCGCGTGAAGAACTCGAAAGGGAAAGGACAATGAAAGCACTGCGCATCAATGACTATGGAGCACCGCTCCAGAGGAACCAATCATGTATTAGAAATTGAGATTTTGCTCTGGCATAGTCGGCTTTAAATAATTTCCCCAACGTTGATGAGCTGGCGATTTTCAACGAATCGAGAGTCGGCGGCGATCGTCAGTATCTAGAATAGTCTCTGTTAGCGAGCACTAAGCGCGGCGGTGCCATGCCACTTCCAAGATTGCAACTCTTCGAACTCGAGGATCTCGCCTGGTTCCCGCCGCTCATCCGCGATCTTGCAACGGATTACCTCCACTTCATGGAGGCTCGATTCAAGTTGCATGAGCCGGTTGTACCTTTGCTGGCACAGGCAATCAAAGACTCCCACCAGACCCGTGTCGTCGATCTCTGCTCAGGTGCCGGCAGCCAGGTTGTGGACTTGCTTGAGCATTTGGCTGCAGATGGCCTGTCTCTGGAGTTCACGCTTACCGACCGTTTTCCGAACGTCAACGCTATGAGCCGTGTCGCCGCGCTTTACCCTGCGCGCATTCACTTTCGCACCGATCCGGTCGACGCAACTCTCGTGCCGGCCGATCTCCGCGGTCTGCGCACCATCTTCAACGCTTTTCATCATTTCACCCCCGTGGCCGCGCGCGCCGTACTTCAAAACGCTGTCGAATCCTGCCAGCCCATTTGCATCTTCGAGATTCCGGAACGCAGTGTACCCATGCTGCTGCCGTTTTTCTTCACGCCCGTTTACGTGTGGCTCGCTACGCCCTTCATCCGCCCTTTCAGGGTGTCACGGCTGCTGTTCACCTATCTGCTTCCGCTGGTTCCTCTCACTTGCTGGTGGGATGGCCTGGTGTCGGTGATGCGCGCGTACACGGTGAAAGAGATGCTCGCGCTTACGCAGGACTTCGACGGCTACGACTGGCGAGCCGGTCGAGTTCCCATTCCCGGTACGCACGCACACATCACCTGGCTGCGCGGAATTCCGCGGACGCCTGGCAATGGTGCCGAACAGTAGACGCTGGTTTCCTGGAAACGGGCTTCAGCGATTTGCGCTAGAGCATTTGGCGCCAGTTGAGGCAACACATCGGAGGCAGGTCGTGTGCGGAGCGAATGTACCGAGGATTTACTAACTCCTTCGGTCGAGTCGCTCTCCAATTTCGAGAACCAGCTCTCGGAGCCAAAGGGATGCCGGATCTTGAGCAGCCCGAGTTGGATGGAATAGGAATTCACGGTATTCTCCTGGATCGATCGGAGGTGGGAGCACCGTCAGTGACAATGAGCTTTGCAGAGACTCCACCAGCCGCTTGGGAACAAAGGCCACCAGATCGCAACGCGCTACCGTTTGCAGAGCTTGTACATAGCTAGGAACACGAAGCGCCACGTGCCTCGCCATTCCCTCTTCCCGAAGCCAGCGATCGACCGGATCTTCCGTCAGACCTCTACCGACAACGGCCACATGACTCGAGTGGAGGAATGTTTTCAGGTTCTTCATACGCGATACGGCCGGATGCCCTTTGCGGACGACCGTAACTTCTGTATCAGTGAACAAGGTCTCACGCTGAAATCCCGCGATCTCATCGGTGGAGCACGAAATAATCAGATCGATGAAGCGAAAGCGCTCCGCCTTGATGGAGGAGGGACTCTGCCAGGGCAGAACATCCAGCCTGATACCCGGCGCCATGGAATGCGCACGTTTGACCAGCGCCGGCACAACCAGGTGACCAATATGGTCCTGCATCATGATGGAGAAGTGACGAGTGCTGGCTTTGGGTTCAAAGGATTCTGCGTCGAAAACCCGACGCACCCGGTGCAAGGTTTCGGCCAACGACTCTCGCAAGTCGTTTGCCCTTGGGGTTAGCTCCATTCGCGAGCCTACCCGCACCAGCAGAGGATCGCCCAGAAGGTCTCTGAGCCGCTTCAGAGCATGGCTTGCCGCTGGCTGTGAGAGCCCAATCTTTCGAGCAGCGCGACCGACATGCGCTTCCGAGATGAGCGCGTCCAGCGCAACCAGCAGATTCAGATCGATCGACGCTAAATTCATGAGGTGAATCACGAATATATAGTCAATCGATTGGACGAATCAATCTCATTGCGCCAAACTCACTTTCAGAAGAACTCATGCGAAGAGCCAAACTTCAGACTGCAATGTTCCTTCTTCTGGTGGCGGTTGCGACATTGGCACCCTGTGTGGTGCCCGCGCAAGAGACGCCGCAGCAGTTCCCCGCGCAGAACATCCCAACACGGAGTCCCGCCATGACAGAACTCAAGTCGCGCCATTTGTTTACCATCACCATGAAGCTGCCTCCCACGATGGAGTTGGGAGACACCCCCGTAGGGAAACGCCGCATCTTTACTGTCTCTGGCGGACAATTTGCCGGCGATCGGCTTCGAGGAGAAGTCCTCCCCCAAGCAGGTTCAGACCTGTTGTTGGTTCGACAGGACGGGTCCGCTCAGCAAGATGTGCGCCTGATCCTGCAAACCGACGATGGAACTCTGATTCTGATGACCTATCGCGGGGTACGACATGCTTCCCCTGAGGTCAATGCTCGGATTGCTCGTGGTGAAGCGGTCGGTCCATCGGAGTACTACCTGCGAACAGCACCTTTTTTCGAAACCGCATCGCCGAAATACGCCTGGTTGAACAAGATCGTGAGCGTCGCAGTCGGCGAAAGGCAACCGGACGCAGTGACTTACGAAGTATTTGAGATTCTCTAACGACGAAAAAGGAGATCCATGCCGGCTAGAGCATTTCTCCTGTAGGTGTAGTGCGGGGCTGATGCATCTATGGGCGTTTTCCTCAATGAAAACGCCGCTGCACGTTCCTCGCGGGATACCCAGCAACAGGAGAAATGCTCTAGTGTTCAGGAATCCGCGAACTCCTGTCTTTCCATTTATGAGAACAGGACAACGCGCTCATGGAACCGATATATAACCGTTTCGTAGAGTGATGCTGTCAGCCACTTGTCCGCAAGGCTGGCTACATGACTAAGTGGAGTTATTCCCCCGCCCTGCTTAGCCATGCATCGATCGCGTTCATAAAAAGACTGAAGTCTTCGCGAAACATCGAGTGGCTTGAACCTGGTACGATCTGCACGTCGAATCCCCCAGCCTGCAAGAGCATCGCATCCTGAGCCGTAACAAATGGGCTCGGATCGGCCAGCAGGACCAATGAGGGAACGGAAGCAGTTTGAGGCATGTGATCGTGGCCACTGCCGGGAGCCAAACCGTCAATACAGGCAGGGTCGAAGCGCTTCATCGAACCGAGGCGCGCCTCGATGTCACCCGACGCCCAACGCGGATTCGCCGACCTCCATTGTTCGTCGCTCCATCCGAGTTGTCCTCGCCATGTCGCACTGAACGATGCATGCTGTTGTGCCGTCATCTTCCATGTGGGATCGACATAGATCGCGCGCGCTGCGTTGAGAGGCTTTACGGCGAGAGCGAGGGCCATACCTGCGAGCGAATGCCCGATTGCAAGCTCTGCGTTCTGAGGAAGGCTCTCGACAAGGTCAGCCGCCCATAGCTCAGGCGAGTACGGACCGCGTGGACTTGCGCCATGCCCTCTCAGGTCCGGCGCCAGAACCCGATAACCACGATCGGCGATCGCAGGGCCGACGCGATACCAGTTCTGATGATCCGCAAAGAGACCGTGAATCAAGAGAGCAACCCGGTCACCCGTGCCCCATTCGTGCACCTTCAATTTCATTGTGATATCTCCAATCAAGCAGGCTTCGTTGCATTCTTTTTGGCGAGTGCGGACTTCGAGCGCCGACGATAAGCAACTGTTTTTGCCCTGTTTCCACAGGCGTTCATCGAGCACCAGCGACGGCGGCCGCTGCGGGATTCATCAACAAAGAGCAAGGTGCAGTCCTCGCGCGCGCATCTTTTGATTCGCTTCTGCTGTTGACCGCCGAGAAGTGAGACGGCGTCCCTGGCGATTTCAGCAACCACCGATTCGGCTCTCTGTGCGACGGCAGTCTTGATGACGAGGCTCTTTCCGTCGGCAATGAGCTGCGGAGACTCTATTCGGAAACTTGCCCAATGGTTCACCGTGTTCAAGTCTTCGACATCGAAGGGCTTCTGGTGCAGAATCGCATTCACAATTCGGTAAATCGCTTCGCGAAGCTTATGTGCCTCGATCAGCATTTTTGTTGATATTCGTGGTGAGGTTGTCGCAATCCCAGCTTCCACGATCCATCGTTCAAAGTCCGCCGAGCCTGGTAGCCGCTCAATAGGCTTGGGTGAATCTCTCCATCCAATCGTCGCGACGAAATTGAGGCAAAGACTGCCTCCTCGAAAGCGAAAAGCAAAGAGATCATCCGATGCTGGTTCAGAGGTATTCATAGCGACACCATATAGTATGGTGTCGATTTTCTCAAGGCCCCATGTTTAACAACCTGCTGAACGGTGGCGGAATGGGCAAAGGACAGTCAGGCTGTTTTTCTTCCGATTGGGGGAATACCGGTACAGCACCTTGCATGGACACCGCGAAAGTTGTGATCATGGGTTCATGCAAAGCGTCTTTGAGGCAGCGGGCGGCATGGACGGCATACGCCGCCTTGCCCACGCCTGGCATCGTCGCGTGATGGAAGACGAAGAGGTCTCCCACGCCTTCAGCCACGGCTTTCATCCCCAGCATACCGAGCGACTCGCCGCTTACTGGGCTGAGGCGCTCGGCGGTCCGACGACGTATTCCGAGTCCTTTGGGGACGAGAGCAGTGTTGTCAGAATCCACAGCGGCCACGGGGAGCACCACGAAATGGATCGCCGCGCAATCGCCTGCTTCGATCAGGCTCTGGCTGATGTGGGGCTGGCTGAGGACGCCACTTTGCGTCAGGTGCTGCACGACTACTTCGCGTGGGCGACCACGACGACGATGGCCCGGTATCACGAGTCTGCTGATGACGTGCCGAAGGGCCTCGGCGTTCCACGGTGGTCGTGGGATGGACTTGAGGTGTAAGTCTCTGCGGCAGACCACGATTTAGAATTCTGGCGAGAACAGGGCAAATCACTCATCCAACTCGCGTGGTCTGAATCAAGAATAGGTCAGGAAACGCGCTTCGCGGCGGCTATCTAAGCTGTCGGGCCGTTCCCTTCCTATAAGCCGACTAATGAGATGGTCCGCCGCTGTAACCCTCCGTTTGGGCGGAGGGTTACAGCGGTTTTCCGAGGAGGATCATCGACATGCAGATGTCTTCTCGACCAAACTTACCCTTGCAGTCGCGCGGCGGACCATACATAATCGGGACTGCCGCCGCGTCCTGTCGAAAGCGTTGGGCTCTCGCACGAATTGTTTGGCTAGCTTTGAAACTATTTGTGAGAATGCCAGTCTAGTGCGGGCATGAACGCTCCTGGGATGAAACGCTTTCGTAACATGGCGGAGTACATGGCCGTCGCTGCGATGCTCTCCACGCCGATTCGCACCTGTGCTCAGACAGCGGGCCAGCCGATGAGCTTCGATGTAGCTCTCATCCGTCAGAATGTAGACAACATCGGAACGTGTAGTCCGGACCAGGTGCAGCCTACACCGAACGGATTTCATATGACCAATTGCCCACTCCTGATGGTGGTGGGCGCGGCTTATATACCGACATCGGGCGACCCGCTCGGATACCTGGTGCAGGAGCGCATTCTAGGGATGCCGCGAGAACTGTCGCAGGAGCGCTATAACATCGAGGCTCGCATCGCCGATTCGGACGCCGCGGCCTGGCGAGATCCGGTGCAGCGAACAAATATGCTTGCATGCCATGATGCAGACTCTGCTGTCCCAGAGGTGCAAGCTGGTGGTACATCGCGAAATGACAGACAAGCCCATTTTCGCGCTGCAGATCGCGAAGAATGGACCGAAGTTGACGCCCGCCAAGTCGGGTGAGGTGGAGGCAGCCCAGGCCAAGCATCCGGGTGCGGTGGCAATCCCCGGAGGGAGCGGCGTCTTCGTCCGTGGGCAGGTCGATGGGCATATCGATATTTATGGCGCCACTACAGGCACGCTGGCGCTGCTATTGTCCGGACCTGCGGGCCGACCTGTCGTTGACAAGACTGGTCTAACCGGGATCTACGATATGCATCTTGACATGGGGCGAGCCGGACTAGTCTCGGATAGCTCAGCGGATTCTGGAGTGTCCGTTTTCTCTTCGCTGCAGGAGCAGCTTGGGTTGACATTGAAGTCACAGAAAGACAAGGTGGAGTTACTGATCATTGACCGCATTGAGCGGCCTTCACCGAACTAATTCTTTCGGCACTCTCACCGTCCGTATGGCCAGTAACGATAAACGCTCTTAGCGGAGGCCGCGGCCAGTCGCTACCAATAAGCCGACTTTATCGGTACTGATCCGCGCGACTCCCGCGCCTATCTAGTGAAGCGCGTAGACATCGATTTCGCCCATGGGGTTAGTGGCAGTAGTGAGGTCGTGGCCGGTGGAGATGTAGACCTTGCCGTTGCCGACGACAGGTGAAGTGAACTTGATGCCGTAGCCGGGAACGTCGGCGGAGTTCATTGAGCTGCTGTAGAGTGTGTTCGCGAGGTTGCCGGCGTCGAAAGCGAAGAGGGTAGCGTTCGTGGGCGTCACCTTGCCACGGTTCTGCAAAGGTTGGCCTTGATCGAGCATCCAGACGATACCATTCTGGCTTCCGTTAGCGGAGATGAAAGGTGTGGCTCCGTTGCTGTTCATCGAGACATTGGGTGTAGTGATGGAGCCCGGCGTAAGTGTGCCTGCGTAGTTGAACTGCCGGATACCGGCGGGAATGCCAGAGACAGTAGGTGTAACGCCGACGTAGGCGGAGTTATTGAAGTAGGCTGCGGTGCCGAAGTTCTCGTAAGAGACGATGCTGGTTGCGTGGGTGCCTGTGCTATCGGTGCAGCTATCGGTGTATGGCGACACGAGGCCGCTGCTGAAGAAGAAGGTCTGGGTTGCGCCTGCGTCGCTGGCCTGTTGTCGTCCGAGGTTGCCGGAGTCGAGCAGGTAGAGCTTTCCGGTCTTTCCGCCTACAAGGAGGTGGCCGGCGCCGGGGATGAGCAGCAGCCCACCGGAGGCAAGGTCGGCGTCGCGACAGTTCATGTACTGATAGCCAACGGGTGTGAAGTAGTCTTCGAGCCTGAGCTGGCTGCTGAACTTGAGTACGGAATCGCCATAGGCGGTCTGGCCGTCCCATGGGCCATTGCCGGTGGCGATGTAGATGTTACCGGAGCTGTCGGCCACGGGGCCGCCGCCGCCCATCCAGACGCCGCCCGCGGCAGCGTAGGTGCCTTCGCCGTTGAGGTTCGGACTGGAGTTGAATGCGCCGACCTGCGCGAGGGTTGTGGCGTCGTAGGCAAGCAGCCAGCCGCTCTTGCAGCCGCCCAGGCCGATGTAGATATTGCCGTTGGCCAGCAGGAGCGCGGCGCGCTGCACGCACGTGGTGTTGAGGTTCACAACTCCGTTGACGGCTTCCTGACTGGTTCCGGGCACCGAGGCTTGCAGGGTGACGGGGCCGCCTAACTTCTGGGCGCCGGTGGTGATGTCAAGCGCATTCAGGCGGAAGGTCGCGCCCGTGTCTGAAACCTGTGTCGAGACGACATAGAGCGTGTGGGTAGAAGGATCAATCACCGGCGTTGAGGTGACGCCGAGATAGGGTGCGATGGCCCCACCCGTCAACGGACGTTCACCGGACTTGAGGAGTGAGACCTTCCAGAGCGGCGCCATATTGGTGTCGGCATCAAGCGCGTAGACCGAGTCGTTCTCGGTCGCAGCAAAGAGGACGTTGTGTTTGGCGCCTCGTATGGTGAGGTTCGAGATGAGCAGCGGCTCGCCATAGACATAGCCGTCGAGCAGGTAGGAGAAGACTTTGCCGAAGGTCTGCGGGCTGACGTTGGCAGGCGTGAGCGAGGCTTCGTTCGCATTGAGGCCGCTGCGATTCGCATCCATATGCCACGTGGGAATGTTGACGCCGGTGCCGGGTGCAACGGAGACTCTGAGCGGGACGGCGCCGGTAGATCCGTTGTAGCTGACGGTGATCGTAGTAGAGCCGGCAGCAAGCGCCGTGGCAAGACCTGGGGAGGAGATGGACGCAACTGCGGTGTTCCCGGCAGTCCAGGTGGCCTGCGAGGTGATGTCCTGCTTTGTGCCGTTAGGCAGGGTCTCAATGGCGGTGAACTGTTGCGTGGATCCCATGGCCAGGGTGGCGGGACTGGGCGTGATGGCGATGTTGCTTACCTTGAGCGCAAGCGGTGCTGTAGAAGCTCCTCCGCAGTAGTCCCATGCCTCGATGACGGCATTGTAGGAACCGACGGCGAGCGTGAGCGATGTGTTAAGCGAGCTCCCGTTGGTCTGGTACACAAGGCCGTTATTGATGTAGATGCCCATGGCAGCAATGCCTTCTGCGCAGATGGTGCTGCCGGCAGTGGCGACAAACTTCACAGGAGAAGTAACGGTGCCTCCGGCGGCGGGTGAGGTGACGGCGACGCCGTTCAGGGTCGATCCGCTGGAGACGGTGATGTTAATAGGCGTGGTGGATGCTCCACCACAGTAGTCCCACTCCTGGACGACGGTGTTGTTGATGCCGGAGTTGAGAGCGATGGAGGCATTGAGGGAGCTGCCGTTAACGTGATAGACGAGCGAGTTGTTGGCGTAGACCCCCATGGCTGCGACACCCTGGGCGCAGCTACCAGCGGCCGTAGCTGTGGCGACATACTGGACCGGAGAAGCGACGGTGCTTCCATTGGTGGGCGAGGTGACAGTCACGCTGCCGTTCGAGGCTGTGACGTTGATGTTCACAACGCTGGTGTAGGCTCCGCCGCAATAGTCCCACGCTTCCACGACAGTGTTGTAGAAGCCGGGTTGGAGTGTGAGCCTGGTGTTCAAGGAGCTCCCGGAGACATCGTAGGCGAGGGCGTTGTTGACGTAGATGCCCATTGCGGCGATGCCCGCGGCGCAGCTGGTGGAACCAGCGGTAGCGACATAAGCGACGGGAGAAGCTACGGTGCTTCCCGTGACGGGCGAGGAGACGGAGACGCCATTCAGGTTCGATCCGCTGGTGACGGTGATATTGATGGGCGTGGTGGATGCTCCCCCGCAATAGTCCCACTCTTCGACGACGGTATAGTGCATGCCAGGCTGCAAGGTGACGGCCTGGTTGATGGTGTTGCCGGCGACCTGATAGACGAGAGCATTGTCCACATAGATGCCCATCGCGGAGACGCCTGCCGAGCAGGTTGAAGACGAACCGCTGGCGACATACTGGACGGTCGTGCTGGCAGTCGTGGTGTTGTTCGCAGGGCTGCTCACAGTGACTGTGGCAAAGGCTTGTGCGGCGGTGGCCAGGAAGAAAAGACAAAACGCGTCTATAAGACGGCGGATGCTTGAGGAGGTTTTCATGACGCTTCTTTTGTGTGTCAGCGTGCGTGGTTCAGGTCGTTCAAAAGGGAGAAGCCAAACGCCCTCTAAGATGAGCGGCTCTCCTCCAGGAGTTGCCTGTAGAAATGCTTGCTCTAGAGCATCAGTAGTGCCGATATCTGGAGGCCCAGTGAGCAGGAGCGGTCTCTCCCCTGCCCACTTGCTCCATTCCCTGGTGCTATTTAGAGATTTGGGTGCAGATCCCGCAAGGGACTTACCTGCTCCAAAAGGGACGCTACATGAAGAATCGTGGACTCGGTTTGCCAGTTACCAACGATCTGCACGCCGATCGGCATCTCGTCATGGCTCGTACCGAACCGCATGGAAATGCCCGGCAGGCCCGTCACGTTTAACGGCGATGTCGCGGACATGATGCCCATGATGTTCACAGCCTGGCCGTTGATCAGCAACTCCCCCTGGCCATGGCTGAACGACGGGGCAGGCAGGACCGGAGTGAGCAATACATCGTACTTCTGGAAGTACTCGGCATAGCCATCCTTTAACCGCTCCGCCGCCTGTACGGCTTCGATGTACTCCACTGCCGGCGTATCGGGCAACGAGAGCATAAACCTGGCCATATAAGAGACTTCATCCTCGCTGCGGCCGGCCGTCGTCTCCACGAATCCAGGTTTCATCTCAAGGACATGCAGACGGCTGAACACGTCAAGCGCAAAATCCCGCTCCAGTGCAGGGATGCGCACGGATTCAACGGTGTGCCCGAAGTCCTTGAGAGCTTCCGCGGCAGCTTTCACCGTCGCCGCGACCTCGCGGTCGATCGGCCCGAAACCGGGCTCCACCAACCAGCCCACACGAAGCGGACGCTTGTTGGAACTACCGATGCCGTTATCAAACGGGATAGCACTGCTGGAGTAGCCGTCTTGTCCGTCCGGTCCGGCGAGTTGTGCAAAGGCCAACGATAGATCGCGAATGCTCCGTGCCATCGGGCCCACATGCCATAAACGGCGCGGCTCACGCGGCCAGATGCCGGTCATGGGAACTCGTCCGTGAGTCGCCTTGAGCGAGACAATGCCTGTGTGGGCTGCCGGACCACGTACGGAGATCGCAAGATCGGTCCCCAGACCAAGCGGAGACATACCCGCTGCGATCGCCGCGGATTCGCCGCCACTTGAACCGCCCGGCGTAAGATTCAAATTCCAGGGATTATTCGTCCGGCCGGTGAGAAGATTGTCGCTTTCAATCCCATAGGAAAATTCAGGAAGGTTCGTCTTCGCGAGCAGAATGCCCCCAGCTTTCTTCAGGCGCGCGACGCTGGTCGCATCGGTGTCGGGCGTTCGCCCCCTGAAGATCGGAGTTCCGCGTTGGGTCTGCACCATGGCGGTGTCGATCGAATCCTTTGCCGTGAAAGGCACACCGTGCAGAGGCCCCAGGTCGTCTCCTCGCTGCACCGACGCCTCTGCTTTCTCGGCAGACTTCAACGCGTCATCGGCGATCGTGACGATCGCATTCACCTTCGGGTTAACTGCCTCAATGCGATCGAGGTGTGCCTTCATAATTTCGACCGGCGAGACCTCACGCGTGCGGATGAGCTCGGCCAGTTTCGTTGCGTCGGAATAGATCAGTTCAGTGTCCATTGCTTTCTCCCTACCTGCCACTTGGCAGGTTATAGTGTTTGAGATTCTACCTGCCACATGGTAGATTCAGAAATCGAGAAAGTTTTTGTCATCCAGAAGAGCGGAGGTGCGTGATGAGTGCAAATGCCCGGGAAGACATCCTGGCCGCCGCGAAGCTTGTTGGCCAGGCTCACGGTTATGCGGGGTTGAACTTTCGTGATCTAGCCCAGCAGGTCGGTATCAAAGCCGCGAGTATCTACTACCACTTCCCCAGCAAAGCCGACCTGGCCGCGGCAGTGGCAAAGCGCTACTGGGAGGATGCCGCAGCTTATCTTGAGTCTCTGCTGCAGAACTCAGCAAAGCCGCTGGAAGCACTGCGTCGCTATCCGGAGACCTTTCGCTGGGCACTGGAGAACGGCAATCGCATCTGCCTTTGCAGCTTTATGTCGGCGCAGTTCGACGACCTACCTGACGAAGTGAAGACGGAAGTTCAGATTTTCGCCGATGTCAACATTGCGTGGCTGAAGAAGACGTTGGTTGCTGCCAAGGTCGCAAGCCCCAGGGATGCCGAGAAGCGAGCACGTGCTATCTACTCCGGAATCGTGGGTGCTCAACTGATGGCAAGAAGCCGGGCAGATATCACTCTCTACGACAACCTGATCGAAAGTTACCGCACAACAGGATTGCTTCCTGCCTGACGGCAGGACGCTGATGAATACAATTTCCCTACAGGTCGTCGGCCCTTTGAAGGTCGGATAGCTCGGCGAGGCAATTTGCCGCTCAGTTGGGTGGGAGCAGCCGGCTTCAGCCCGCTGATAAGCGGCGTAAAAGTAAATGGGCTTTAGAGCATTTCTCCTGTTGCTGGGTAGCCCGGAAGGGGAGTGCAGCGGCGTTTTCATTGCGGAAAACGCCCATAGATACCGAATCCCTACACTACACCTACAGGAGAAATGCTCTAGCCCTGGGCTTTCTTTCTCAGTTAGGAAAAAGCCCAGGGCTAAAGCCCATTTCTATATTGAGCCGATAGACCACGGGCTGAAGCCCGCGGCTCCCACCCGGTTCGAGCTTCGCTCGAATCGTTCACCCACAAATATTTATTCCAAAGTATGGTGTCCGAATCTGTCGATACGCCCTAGAATGGCCTTTCTATGAACCTCGAGTGGAACCTGCACCTCTTTCGCGTGGTGATCGAAGATGGTGAATCAAAAGAGATCCACGTCAATGACGTGTTGGATTGGTTCGCAATCACCTTTTGGTCTGACGCTGTGCTGACCCGGGCTGCAGAAAGGACGAAGTCCGCAGTTCTAATCGCTGACAACTACTACCGCGTGAACGCTGAGGTCGTCTATGTCTCGCATGACCCCAAACAGGCGGCTTGCATTCTCGACTTCGGCATTAAGGCCATATCGGAGTCGGGTGGGATTCTGGAAGTTCCTCTTCCGCCGGGATGTCAGGAGGGCGATTATGTGAGTGGCGAAATTCGACTGGTGCTTCCGCTTTGTACCGCTGTCCACCCCCACAACCTCTTTCACAGATGGCGTGTGAATAGAATTTCCGCCAACTTGGCCCCTTTCATGAACCATCCAGGCGACATCTCTGAAGTTCGCTATCAGGACGTCTCTGGCACCGATTCCATTCAGGCAGGCTCTTATCTTCTGCTCTGTTCCGATCTCAACCCTTGATTTAAGTTATTTCTCAAGTTCACTTCATATTCGGTCTCACTGATTTCATTGATTGACTCCGTCGCAGAGTCTCCTTGCGATGAATTCCAAGTTGACGCCTCCTCATTACTGTTTTACTCTAGGCATGTTTCGATAAGGCCTTATGGAAAACAGCAAGAACGAATCTCGCGATCTCTTTCCCGGCGCACTGGAGATGATGATCCTGGAATCCCTCCGCCGCCAACCCGCGCACGGATACGCTCTGGTTCAGCACATCCAGCAGCGTTCGAACAACCTGCTTCAGGTGGAAGAGGGCTCGCTGTATCCCGCCCTGCAGCGCCTGCTCAAAGGTAAGCTCGTCAAGGCCGAGTGGACCGTATCGCCTTCGACCAACCGTCGCGTGCGCGTCTACCAGATCACGAAAAACGGTTTGCTCCACCTGGAGCGCGAGATCTCCAGCTTCGACCGCATGCTGGAAGGCATCCAGATGGTCCTCGGCCCCCAGAAGCGCAATGCCTGAGCATTTCTCCTGTAGGTGTAGTGTAGGGATTCCGTATCTATGGGCGTTTTCCGCAATGAAAACGCCGCTGCGCTCCCCTTCCGGGATACCCAGCAACAGGAGAAATGCTCTAATTCCTAGGAGACTGCGATGAGCTGGTTCGAGCGAATCTTCCGCCGTCGGCGACTCTACGACGAACTCTCCGAAGAAATCCGCGAGCACATCGAAGAGAAGATCGAGCAGATCATGCGTCTCGAAAACCTCTCGCGGCCCGAAGCGCGGCAAGCGGCTCTTCGGGCCTTCGGAAACGTGACTCTTCTGGAAGAACGCAGCCGCGGAGTCTGGCAATGGTCCACGCTCGAATCCATCCTCGCCGATCTCAAGCTCACGCTACGGCGCCTGCGAAGAGCTCCGGGCTTTGCGGCGACCGTTCTTCTCACGCTCGCTATCGGCATCGGCGCCAACACCGCAGTCTTCAGCGTGATCAATAGCGTGCTCCTTAAGCCGCTGCCCTATCCGGACTCCAACCATCTGATCGCGCTGCGCCTTGACGCGCCGGGCGCAGGCGGGCTCGCCAGTTTCTCGAGTGGACTGGCAGTCTCTCCATCGATGTACCTGACCTTCGCCGAGCACAACCGAACCTTTCAGTCGATCGGGTTATGGTCTCCCAGTACCGCCAACATCACCGGCGTTGAACAACCCGAGTGGGTGCAGGCAGACCAGGTTAGCGACGGCGTGCTCCAGACGCTCGAAGTCCCACCTCTGCTGGGCCGCTGGTTTTCAGCTGCGGATCAGGATCCCCACGGCTCCAAAACCGCCATGCTGAGCTACGGATACTGGCAACGCCGCTTTGGTGGCGACCGCAGCGTTATCGGTCGCGCCATCCAGGTCGATGCCCAGACCAGGACCATCGTCGGCGTCATGCCGCGTGGCTTCCGCATGGTCGATCAGGACTTCGATCTCCTGGTCCCATTCGCGCTCGATCGCAGCCAGCTCAAACTCGCGCCCTTCTGCTGCAATGGCATTGGCCGGCTGAAACCGGGAGTCGGCATCGACCAGGCCAATGCCGATATTGCCCGCCTTCTTCCCTTATGGATGGATTCGTGGTCCAACGGCCCCGGCACCAATCCCCACTGGTACGAAAAGTGGAAGATTTCGCCGAACTTCACTCCACTCAAGCGCCAGGTCATCGGCGACGTGGGCAACGTGCTCTGGGTCGTTATGGCCACCATCGCGGTCGTCATGCTGATTGTCTGCATGAACGTCGCCAATCTGCTGCTGGTGCGGGCCGAGTCTCGCCATCAGGAGATCTCCATACGGGCCGCACTCGGCGCCGGACGCGCCCGCATCGCCCGCGAGCTGCTGCTGGAAAGCGTCGTGCTCGGCCTGATCGGCGGTGTGCTCGGCGTTGGCGTCGCCGCTGCGGCGCTGCGTCTCCTCGTCTCCATCGGCCCGGCTAGTCTGCCGCGTCTCAGCGAAATATCTCTCGACACACGTTCCGTCGCATTTACCTTTGCGATTTCACTGTTCTCCGGACTCCTCTTCGGCTCGCTGCCCACATGGAAATACGTCTTCCGCCAGAGATCTACGCTGCTCGACGGCTCCGTGCGCACCACCAGCATCAGTCGCGAACGCCATCGCGCACGCAACGTGCTGGTCGTCACTCAGGTGGCAATGGCCCTGGTGCTGCTGGTGTGCGCTCTCCTCATGGTCCGCACCTTCGCCGCGTTGCACAATGTCGATCCTGGCTTCTCCGACGCGTCACACATTCAGACAGTAAGCACGTGGATTCCCGATCAGCTCATCAGCAATTCCGAAATGGTCACTCGCACCGAGAACGACATCACCGACAAGCTTGCCGGTATCCCCGGCGTCACCTCTGTCGGCTTCGCTCGCGCTGTGCCCATGGACGGCAACCAACCCAATTGGGACAGCCTCTACCTAAAAGGAAAGGACTACGGAGCGACCGAGCCGCCAATCCGCTTCTTCAACTACATCTCGCCCGGCTTCTTTCACGCCATGGGCACGCGCCTCGTCGCCGGACGCGACTTCACCTGGAGCGACATCTACAGTCTGCGACCCAGCGTCATCGTCTCCGAAAACTTAGCCCGCGAGTCATGGGGCTCCGCTCAAGCAGCGATCGGCAAACAAGTACGCGAGTTTTCCAGCATGCCATGGCAGGAGGTGATCGGCGTCGCAGAAGATGTACATACTCTGGGCCTGGACGAAAAGGTCCCCGCAACCGTCTACTGGCCGGCAATGGTCAGAAACCCATATGATCCGCAGCCGGCGATCATGGCCTCGCGCTTCGTGACCTTTGCTATCCACACCAACCGTGCCGGAACCGCCAGCCTGCAGAGTGAAATGCAGCAAGCTGTGTCGTCGGTCAATGCAAGCCTGCCCCTGGCATCCGTGCAGACCATGCAGGAGATCTACGGCAAGTCTCTCGCGCGCACTTCCTTCACACTCGTGATGCTGGGGATCGCCGCAGCCATGGCGCTTGCGCTCGGCATCATCGGCATCTACGGCGTCATCTCCTACGCCGTCTCACAGCGCACTCGTGAGATCGGTATCCGTCTTGCGCTCGGCGCGCGGAAGAACGAGCTCCGTTGGATGTTCGTCCGTCCCGCCTTATTGCTCACCGGAATCGGAGTCGTCATCGGCCTCGGAGCCGCCGCGGCAGTCGCGCGGCTAATGAGAACACTGTTGTTTGGCATCAGCCCTATTGACCCATTGAGCTTCGTGGCCGTGCCGCTCATCCTCGTTCTGGCAGCAGCGCTCGCAAGTTTTCTGCCGGCCTCTCGCGTGGCCACCGTCAACCCCGTGGACGCGTTGAGAGTCGAGTAACCCAAAGAGTCATCTTCACTCGAATGGAATGTCGGCTGCTCCGCATCCGCTGGGCGGCTCCCTTCCTGTAAGCCGACTTACGAGTACTAATCCGTCTCCAATGTAGAAGCCCCTGTCGCAGGCGAAATGAAAGATGAAATCAGGTCGATCCCGGATTTCTCCTGGGCTTTTCTCTTTGCTCTTCGCGGCGAGGCCGCATGTCACTGAAGGCTTCTGCGGTCTATCGGTTTAATTGCTAGACCGACTTGAGGAAAGGAATCAACGCGCGGAAGTAGTCGGTCTGGTCGTCCCACAGGGGTAGGTGACTGAAGGCGGCTCGAAACTTAGCCGGTCGACTTCGTATTTACCTGATCGTTTGTTCTTGAGGCGGAGGAATTGCCCGTCGTTCGCGGGAACCAATTCGCTTGAAAACGCCAGACTGCCACTTGTATCGCGTGATGAGCACGCCGGAAGAACAGCAGTCGCCCTCACTTCTACTCGGATCGAACAACTCAAACACCAACAGCCCCTTTTGTCCGTACACGCCGTAGAGCCCGGAGTCTGATCTGCTTCCCGTGTGGCAGTAGGCGAGGAGCTTTGGCTGGTGCTGATCGAGTGTGTAAACGTACACATAGTCGGTCGTTTGCGTTCCGCCGGAGTAATACCTAAGGTCGACGATAGCCTCCTCGTTACCATCTCCCGTGAGGTCGGCATAGCGGACAAACTCAAATGTGAACCCTTGGTATTGGGCGTATTCCTTACCATCCATCACGAAGCTGGAGGTTTTCCTCAGGTCCTTGCCGTCCACTAGTAGAATCGGCTTTCTACTAGGGTTGGTCGTGGAACCATCAAGCCATTGGAGGCTGTTGTGACCGAGTAGGTGTCCGCTTACTGGATAGGTAAAGCTCTTGAAATCCACTTGGTGGATGTTTTCCTGAGCACTGAGATGCAAGCAGCAGTGCAGAAGAACCAGGATGAGTGTTAAACGGGGCACACATCCACTGTAATCGTGTAAAGCGCAATTTGGCGTCGCATTTCTTTCCAGGCGTATGTCGCCATGCTCATCGCTGAGCAGGCAGGCTTTACTGTTGCAGCCGTTGATCTGGACGCTCAGCCTTTCGATGCATCTGTCGTGACATCGCCAATAGCGATGCTTTTGAGTCGCCTCCGCAGCTCCGCAGCATTTTTCCCATTCAGCTCCTCGAATTCGTGCTGCGCTTTGCGCCAGAGAGGGGCTGCTTTATCGTGGAGGCGCTGTCCTTCCCTGGTGAGTTCCACAAGGCGGCTTCGGCCATCTGTCGGTGACGGCTTGATCGTAACGAAGCCATCACGCTCAAGGAAACCAACCATCTTTCCCATCGCTGTGCGTTCGATATCCAATCGCTCCGCAAGGGCGTTGACCGGGGCGCTACCCACTTCGTTCAACGCAGCGAGTGTAAGGAATTGCGTAATGCGCACACCCGCAGACTCCAGATAGCTGTCATAAAGGCGTGAGACCTGTCTACTCGCCTTCCTTACCGCGAAACAGTAGCACTGGTCGATCCCGAGCGATTGGTTGAGCTGCAGCATACGTTTTTACCCTCTCGATTTCCATTGATTGTTCAAACTCTCATCACGCGAATGCTTTGCGGTATTTCTCGATGAAAGCCGCGACCGAAAGCGCAGGCGTTCCGGTGATCGTCTCGACATTATCTTTGACACCGGAGAAAATGCCGTCTCGATAGTTCTGAGCGACCTCGACCAGGTGCTGCACCAGGAATGGAGGAAACTTATAAAGATTCTCCATTTTCTCCCTGAACTCTTCGATCGTTGTCGGCGCATACCCGATCTCTGCACCGAGTACATCGCTCATGACGGAAGCAATCTCGGTATGGTTCATCTCGACTGGTCCGTGCAGTGTGTAGGTCTTGCCTCCGTGCCCCTCGGGATTGGCGAGGATATGGGCGATGACCCTGCCCTGGTCGTCGCTCGCGATGGGCGCGTGGCGTCCGTCGGCGAAGGGAAACTCGATCTTTTTCTTAGCCCAGATCTCCTTCGCAAAATGCGGGTAAACAAGCCAATCGGCGAAGAAGGTCGGGCGGAGATGTGTCGTGGGCACGCCTGACCAGTCAAAAACCCGCTCTGAGATCCAGTGATCCTGCGCAGCATGGCTTGCCGACTCGCGCCGTGCGGAAATCTGCGACATGTTGACGATTGCCGTAACGCCTGCTTCCTTTGCAGCCTGAGCGAAATAGGCAGCAGCTCCAATAATTCCCGGCGCAATTGGATGAAGAAAATAGGCCGACCGGATACCTTCCATAGCGGCACGGATCTGGTCGATGTCTGTGAAATCCCCTACGGAGATATCGACTCCGCGATGTCTCAGTTCGGCAGCCCGATCGTCATCGGCGCGCACATAAGCCCGCACGCGTCTACCCATCTTGAGCAATTCATTGATGGCTGTTCCCCCGGTCCGTCCAGTTGCTCCGCTCACCAAAATCTCGAATTCATTCATGACGCCCCTCCCTTTGATGTGCGAGCATATGCTCGCATACAGAATATGAGTAGGAGCATATGCTTTTAGTTTCAACTTTTTTTACCGGTGTCAGTTGGTAGGGCAGGGTTGCCGGATCGCAGCTCTATGCGCTAACGAAGGTGAGCAGCGGTGCTTGCCGGTACCGTCTCACCCACTTGCCCACCGTCTGCCTGCGCTCGGCTGCCACCTCGCGCTGGCTCAGCCCTCTTCCAAAACCCGCTTTATCAGTTGCTCTCGACCACGCACTGTCAAACGGGCATGATGGTGATAGTCCATCTGGCCTCCGAAGATACTGCTTGCTCGTCACATTCAGCTTCTCCGTTCTCGGTCAGATGGACAACAACCTATTGAAACTTCACATTTAGCCGCTGAGGGCATAGCCTTGATACCTCAGGGGCTAAAGCCGCATATCGTCGGGACTCAATACGGGACGGCTAAAAGCCGTCCCCTTAAGCAAGGCATTCGCACCTTCGGTGCGAAATGGTTGCGCCGCCGCGCAACGGCGCTGAGACAGCTTAGAAGTTCCGAGCATACGTGTCGCGTGGGAGCCCAACCTGCCGGGCGCGGTTGCGGAGGTCCATCGCAGTTGTCTCGTTCGACGGATTACCCAGAGCTACGAAATAGGGTGCGTGTCCCGTCGGCGTGAAGACCTGCGGATGGAGACTCACGTATTTGCGCTGCAGCTTCATGGCCTGTGCCTGGGCCTGCTGCTCATACTTATACGTGTAGGCGATGACGTGCCAACCGGCCCGCTCGCTCGAGGCGAGTAATGAGTTCTGTCCCTGGTGAGCTTCAGGAACGGCGGAGGGCTTAGACGACGGCGGCGGTGCAGATGTCTGCTTTGGAACAGTCTGCTTTGCAGCTGTGGTCTGCGAGGTTGCCGGTTGACCTTGGACGATCGGCGCGGGCTGTTCCCTGACCTCCGGCTTATTGGCCTCCTGTTGGTTGACCTCGTGCTTGCCACCCCCGGCAGCCCAGATCACTACTCCCAGCAAGACCGCAGCGGCACCCGATGCGATATAGGCGTTGCGGCTGATGGGCCTTGGCCTCATCGGCCTGAGCCGTCGTATCAGATCCGCGCCGATGGATTTGGTGCCGAGGTGCTGGCGCGATTGCTCAAGCAGACCGTCAAGCCCCATCTGGAGCCGCTTCCCCACCCAGCCGCTGCCGGGCGTTGGCGACGCGGTCGCGTCCGAGTCTGGGCCATCCTCCGTGAAGGGGAGTCTGTTGTGAGCGAGCACTGGCTCATCCTGGACGGAAGACGAAGCCTGGACGGAAGACGAAGCCTGGATGGAAGACGAAGTCTGGGTAGAGGGCGAAACAACCCGGCGAGAGATTGTGGGCTCCGTATCCCTTGTCGTTGAAGCGACGGCCGGCGGCATCGTTGCCGCTGCAGGAACCTGCTGCGCCGCGGGGACAACGGGGGTTTGCTTCGGCGGTTGAAGGATGCCGACGATATCTTCCGACCTCAGCGTTCCATTGAGCGCGCCCGGAATGATGCGATCGAATGGCTTTGGAAACCGTGTGGATGTATGCGCTTGCCCATCCAGGCCAAGGCAGCGAAGCAGCAGCAGGCCGAGGTCGTGAACGTCGCGCTGGCGTAGAGCTTCGCGTGCCTCAGGAGTATCCGCTTCGAAATCGCCGACGCAATCGCGGCAGCAGTCGCTGCGCAGCTTGATGACCTCTCCTGATGCGAAGACGTTGGTTGCATCCACGTGCTCATGAATCAGACCGGCGGCATGGAGGGCGGCGAGCGCACCACTCACTGCTTCCGCGACCTCCTTCGTCTCATCGACAGAGAGCACCTGCTCGCGAAGGGCGTCAGAAAGGCTGCTATCCGTGGGCTCCAGTAGACAGCATGCCAGCGACAGACCGTCGAACGTGGTCTGGCCGGCACGCTTGATCGCCTGCAGATTCGAGTGTGAGACAGCCGCGATCCTGCGCCAGCGGCCAATGAGTTCCGACTCATCGAAGTGCGCCTCCGTAAGGCGCAGCAAGGCTCGTTGGCCATCGGGGGTTGCAGTGGTGAAAAAGGCGTTGCGTCCCTCTGAGCGGTTCAGCCGGCCAATCGGATATCCGGCAAGTGTATTGCCTTCGTAATCTGTCCACAGATGCATGGGTTTAAGTCCTGCAATGAAATCACTGGATTATGATGCACGTTTTATTCCAAAGGCAGGCTCAGGCGCAGATGCGGCTCATCTCCGGTTTTTCTCTGGTTTCATGGATAAAATGTCGTGCAGACTGAGAATTTTCTCCCTTGTTAGTACCGGCGAGACGGAAGTTATTCGGCATCTAGCGAGGTACCTGCTAGAGCATTTTCCCTGTTGCTGGGTAGCCCGAAAGAGGAGTGCAGCGGCGTTTTCACCAGAGGAAATCGACGATGGGCAATTCTGTCGCGATGTCCTTCGAGGCCCGAGCCACGATTGACTCATTGCGTAGCGCAATGGAGACGGCATTCGTGTCAGGGATAGAAACCAGGAAAGAATCCTGGATAGGAAGGCCGTGCGGCTCCTCCGTCACAGGTTTCCCGTTCACTGTGACAGGGTCGCGGCCCTGTGAGAAGTATCCTTCCGGACGTGCAATCAGAAGAAGAGCCGTTCCGGGTGCGCGTGTGACCGTATCGTGCGGGGCGGGTGCAAACCTCAGATTCAACAATGTTGTTGAGCGAGGAAGCGGCGCCTTGTAGTAGCGGATATGACGGCCTTCAAATTCCAGATCAAAGCAATACTGCTGTATGGCCGAAGCCTGGAACGGCCCCCACTTGCCATCTGCCGCGGTTGTGGTGCTGTACACGGGAGCCCCATCGCCGGTTCCGCTCGCACCGACGGCAAAGATCCTCAAGTGAACGCCCTGCAGGGGAAGATTCGTAGGTGCAGTTCCGGCAAATCCCGTAACCACTCCAGAGAGTTCCACCGTAGACTCGGGCTGAACCGTCAGCGTTTTGGGGTCAGAGCCAGTGATGAAGTGAAACATCTCGCGGAATGCAGTCGGCGCGAACGCCAACTCACGGTGATCGAGGTTGGGAAGTACCGTATTCGTAGCTCCACGCAACTCAGGCCCGTCGAAGCTGATTCCAGTCTGGCTCTGTGGCGCTCCGAGGCCAATCCCCGTGGGCTGTGCGTACTTGTCCAGCTTGTCACTCCGCAGGGTTAGAAAGCGAATACCTTCTACCACCTCGCTGCGGCCTTCACCCACGTGGTTCAGGTTCTGCAGGTATTGGCCGCCACCGTTGAATTCTCCATTAGGGTTCGCGGTGGAGATAAGGACACCATGATTGGGCGTACCGGCAAGAATGGCCACCGCAACATTGTTCCGTCCACCGCCGTTCTGAATGTAGTTGCGGATCGTGAGACCTCCGCGGCTGCTGCCAACCAGAATGACTTTGCTGCTATGGGTCTCAAGCAACACCCGAGTGACCATGCTGCTCAGCTCTGCAGCCGCATCGACGGTGGAAGAGTGATTGGCTTCGGGCTTTGTGTCGTCGGCACGGGCTGCCGGGTTTGAGAAGCGAATGGCAAAGAGCCGGTCTTTGGGATAACCATTCGATTCAAACAGCCAGATGATGCCTATCCATTTGGCCGCATCGTCTCCGTTCCCATGAACAAACACGATGGGATACTTCGCCTCTGCCTTCGGATCGATGTTCTGCCCAAATGCCGGAAGCATAGCAAACAACAGCGCAGAGGCCAGGAAGCAGAAGGTCCGTCGATTCACTATTTCACCGTCAAGTTCTGGAATCAGCTCAGACACCGAATTGATTCAGAGGATGATCAAGATGCTTATACCCCATGATCGCCCATTCCAGAGGGGCATGGGCCCGAAGAAGCAGCGCGGGGACGTCGTATCCGAGGGGCACTGGCAGCTGTTTGCCCCGTGATCGTTGCGCGACGGCACAACAGAATAATGCAGCCAGGTGGCGATCCGTCGGCGACAAAAGCATGTCCCTCCTTCGCGCGAAGCTCAATGTTTTGCTTAAGGGCACGGCTTTAGCCGTGCCGTATAGATGGGTACAGACCGGGCAGATGGGTAACAGATTAGACCGGGGACATAGGTAACACTTTCGCGAGGTCGAGCGGAGGCGTGTAGAAGTCTGGCATGCCTTGGAGAGCGAGCGGAGTGTTGGAAGAGCGTGCCCGGTTTGCAGTGGAGTGGGAG
>NZ_JBFRFJ010000018.1:0-87447 GCF_052114765.1 Terriglobus sp. 2YAB30_2 | reverse complement strand
CGAAAAAACACAGATGATCCGCGCTCAGAACTTCGTCCACGCGAGGCGGAACAAGATAACCCTGCTCTGGAGAATAGGGAAGATAACGTGACATACTCTCTTCTCGTATAAATAACTCCGAAAATCAAGTAGTACTCACACAGACTCTGAAGCCCACGGCTCCCACCCAATTCTCCAACCAAACATCGACGATTGAATATTCCATTCCAATGCTCGATACACGCCGCCAACACGTTAAGCCCTCATTAAGATCATCAGAACTGTGCGATGAAATGCGGCCGAGAGTTGCCTAAGTATCGAAATTCGATATAGCGTCTTCATAGGAAAAGAGAAGGACGTCTTATCGATGAACCTGCTTCGGATCTCCTGCTTCGCGTCCCTGGGAATGCTTGTCTCTGTTGCGTCCTCTGGTGCGCGCGCCCAGGAGGCCGCCGCTCCGCTCACCTTGGCTGCCGTCGTTGACGATGCCGCGAAGAACTATCCCGCCATCCGTATCTCGCAGGAAGAGCTGAACGCCTCGGTCGCCCGCATTCAGCTGGCGCGCACCGCCTATCTTCCGCGTCTCGACGCCACCGCCCAGTTCAATCGCGGAACCCGCAACAACGTCTTCGGAAGCCTGCTGCCGCAGAGCATCATTCCTCCGATGTCCGGGCCGGTAATCGGCACCAACAACGGCGGCTCGGTGTGGGGCAGCGCTGCCGGAGTCCTGATCAACTGGCAGCCCTTTGACTTCGGTACACGCAGCGCCAATGTTCACGCTGCTGAAGCCGCACGCGATCGCGCCGCAGCCGCCAATCTCCGTACACAGCTCGAGGTAGAGACGGCATCCGCCGATGCCTACCTCTCGGTGCTCGCCTCCACGCAGGCGATGAAAGCCGCGCAAACAGCAGTCGATAACTGGGAGACGCTGCGCCAGAGCATCCATGCCCTTGCAGCAGCCGAGCTTCGTCCCGGAGCCGATGAATCGCGCGTCAATGCCGAGAAGGCAGCCGCGGCCAATCAGCTCGCACTCGCGCAGCAGGCCGTCGAGATATCTGCTGCAACGCTTCACAAGTTCCAGAGCGCACCTACCAGCGTGACACCGCAGGCAAAGCTGCTGAGCAGCGTGCCCACGGCTACCGGAGCGGAGAATCCACTCGCCGTCTCAGGGAATCCGCTCATGGCCGAGCGTAAGGCGACAACCGCCGAGAATGCGGCACAGCTCCACGCCATCGAACGAAGCTGGGCTCCGCAGTTCAACCTGGAAGGCGCAGCCTATGGCCGTGGTACCGGAGCAGAGACCGATGGACGCCGTTTGACCGGAACCAACGGTCTGGCGCCCAACATCGGCAACTATGTCGCCGGCATCAACATCGCCTTCCCGGTGCTGGACTTTGCCAGCATGCACGCGAAGGCCGCGGCGCAATCGGCTACGCTACGAGCCGCTCGCGCGAATGAAGATCTGACCGCACGCAACCTGCAGGAGCAGTTTGCCCAGGCACAGGCCGAGCTTCGCGCTTCCGAGACCATCGCACAGAACACACCCACTCAGCTTGATGCTGCGCAGACAGCATTGAATCAAGCCACCGCCCGTTATAAGGCCGGCCTTGTTCCCGTGGATGATGTGGCGCAGGCACAGCGGCTGCAGGTGCAGGCAGAGATCGACAACGCCATCGCCCGGCTGAATGTCTGGCGCGCCTTTCTGAAATTGCAGTATCTCCGGGGCGATCTGCAGCCCTTTCTGCAGGAGGCGAACCGCTAGAGCATTTCTCCTAAGGATGTAGAGCGAAGTTTTGGTAGTTTGCGCCGTTTTCCTTCGAAGAAAACGGCATTCACGGATTTATCCAACACTACAGTGTTAGGAGAATTGCTCTAAAGGAACCGACTCGACATGCGCCTTGTCCTCGCAGCACTCAGCCGTCCGCTTACCGTGATCGTCGCGCTGCTCGCGATCGTCGCCGGCTTCTTTATGGCCGTTGGACGCATGCGGATGGATATCTTCCCGCAGGTCGGCAACCCGGTCATCTACGTTGCCCAGCCCTACGGCGGCATGAACCCCGCGCAGATGGAGGGCTACCTCACCTATTACTACGAGTACCACTTCCTCTACATCACCGGCATTCAGTCAGTCGACAGCAAGAGTGTCCAGGGTGCAGCCCTGATGAAGCTGACCTTCCGCGAAGGCACCAATATGGAGCAGGCGATGGCGGAGACCGTCGGCTACGTCAATCGCGCCCGCGCCTTCATGCCGCCGGGAACGGTGCCGCCCTTCATCACGCGCTTCGATCCGGGCAGCGTCGCCGTCGGCCTGCTGCTCTTCTCCAGCAATACTCACTCGCAGGGCGAGCTGCAGAACTTTGCGCTGAACCAGGTGCGTCCGCTCTTTGCCACGCTTCCGGGCGTCTCCGCGCCGCCGCCCTTCGGCGGCAACCAGCGCACCATCGTGGTCACACTCGATCCGGACAAGCTGAAGCAATACGGCGTCTCTCCGGAACAGGCTATCTCTGCCGTCAGCGCCGGTTCGGTGGTGGCGCCCACCGGCAATCTCTACGACGGCACACTCAACCGCATCGTCCGCACCAACTCTGCCCTGGGGCCTGACCTGGCCGAGCTGATGAGTGCGCCCATCCATCCGCGCTCCGGAGCCAACATCTATCTCCGCGACATCGGCACCGTTGAGAACGGGACCGATATTGTCACAGCGTATGCCCACGTTGACGGCAAGCGCACGGTGTACATTCCGGTCACCAAGCGCTCCGACGCCTCGACACTGGCTGTGATCGCGGCCGTCAAAGCCGCCATCCCCAGCTTCAAGAAGGCGATTCCCGACGACGTGGATGTGCAGCTCGCCTTCGACCAGTCCGGCTATGTCTCCAACGCGATCGGCGGTCTGGTACGTGAAGCCCTGCTGGGAGCGGTGCTGACCGGCCTCGTCGTCTTGCTTTTCCTGCGTGACTGGCGCGGAGCGCTGATCGTCGTTGCCAATATTCCCTTTGCGCTCTTTACTGCCGTGGTCGCGTTGTGGGCTACGGGACAGACCATCAACATCATGACGCTGGGCGGCCTGGCGCTGGCGGTCGGTGTGCTGGTCGATGAAGCCACGGTCGAGATCGAGAACATTCACACGCAACTGATGCCTGGGGTCTCGCGCGCGAAGGCAGTGCTTGAAGCCTGCCGCCGCACTATCATCGCGCGGTTGCTTTCGATGCTCTGCGTGCTCGCCGTCTTCGTTCCCTCGTTCTTCATGCAGGGTGTGGGACGCCAGCTCTTCACGCCGCTCTCGCTGGCGGTGGGCTTTGCGATGATTGCGTCGTACCTGCTCTCAAGCACGCTGGTGCCGGTCTTCGCCGTATGGATCATGTCAGAGACACATCGCGGCGAAGAGCATGAAGGGCGCTTCGGCCGGCTGCGCACCTGGTACGAAGGCTACCTGCAGCGCATCCTCAAGCGCGGACGTCTGATCTATCTCGGCTACTTCGGTGTTTGCGCGCTGTTGCTCTTCCTGCTGGCGCCCACGCTGGGCACAGAGATCTTTCCCGACGCCAACGGCCCGGTGCTGCGCCTGCGCATCAAGGCTCCTGTCGGCACACGTATTGAAGAGACCGAGCCGCAGGTGCTGAAGGCACTCGATCTCATCCGCAAGACAGCAGGCGAACACAACGTCGCTATCACCTCGGACTACGTCGGCGTGCAGCCCTCCAGCTATCCGGTCAACCTGATCCATCTCTTCACCGCCGGCCCGGAAGAGGCGATCGTTCAGGTGCAGCTCGCGCCCGGCCATCCGCAGGATGAGAAGCTGCGCGAAGAGCTCCGTACAGCCTTCCAGAAGCAGATGCCCAATCTCAACGTTGCCTTCGAAGGCGGAGACATCGTCTCGCAGGTGATGAGCTTCGGCTCGCCCACTCCGATCCAGATCGATGTGCAGGGTGTCGACCTCGATCAGGACTATGCCTACCTGGCAAAGATCGAAGCCGAGATGAAGAAGCTGAGCTTCCTGCGCGACATCTCCATCCCGCAGGAGCAGCAGTATCCCACGGCTGAGATCAAGATCGACCGCGACTACGCTGGACAGTTTGGCCTCACCATGGCCGACGTCACTACCTCGCTGATACCGGCGACCGGATCGTCTCGCTTTATCGCACCGAACTACTGGCGCGATCCTCGGACCGGCAATGCCTTCCAGATCCAGGTGCAGCTCCCTTCCAACCGCGTGCAGGGACTGGGAGCGTTGTCGACGCTTCCGCTGATGCGCGAAGGCCAGGCACAGCCGCAGCTCGATCAGGTGGCAAGCCTGAAGTACGGCACCATGCCGGAGATGATTGAGCGCTTCAGCGGACAGCGCATCGTCAGCGTCACCGCCAACCTTCACGGCATTGCACTCGGAGATGCCCGCGGAAAGATCAACGGTATCCTGCAGCATCTTGCCGCGCCTCCTAAGGGAGTGACGGTCGTGGTGCGTGGCCAGGTGCCGGCGCTGGAAGACACCATCTCCGGTCTGCGCATCGGTCTGCTGATCGCCATCGCAGCCATCTTCCTGCTGTTGATGGCCAACTTCCAGTCGCTTCGTCTGCCGCTGGCGGTGTTGTCCACTATCCCCGGTGTGCTGGTGGGCGTGGTGCTGATGCTGCTGATCACCCGTACCACGCTGAACATTCAGTCGTTCATGGGAGCCATTATGGCGGTCGGCATCTCGGTGGCGAACTCCATTCTGCTGATCAGCTTTGCAGAGCACGCCAGACGTGAGAACAAGGATGTCGAAGCTGCTGCCTTCGAAGGCGCTACCGGCCGGATGCGGGCCATCCTGATGACAGCGACGGCGATGATCTGCGGCATGATTCCCATGGCTATAGGTCTGGGTGAGAGTGGAGCACAGACCGCTCCGCTGGGACGCGCCGTGGTCGGCGGCCTGATCTTCTCCACGCTGACGACGCTGACCGTTCTGCCCACCATCTATGCCGCGCTGCAGCGCAAGGCCAAACACGAGTCCAACTCACTTAATCCGGAAGATCCTACGAGCCGCTACTATGAACACGTTTAGAAACGCCGCTGTCCTTCTGCCGTTCGTCAGCATCTCTCTTGCCTTGGCGCAAGGCGCGCCGAAGATCGCGCTGGCGAAGGTGGAGAGCCGCAGCCTCTCCCGCACCGTGCCGCTGACGGCGGAGCTGACGCCGTATCTGCAGACCGACATCGAGGCCCGCGTTCCGGGCTATGTGGAGAAGGTTCTTGTCGATCGTGGAAGCAAGGTGCGCCGCGGTCAGTTGCTGGTCGTTCTCTCCGCGCCGGAGATGGGCTCGCAGACCTCTGCCTCCGAGGCCGGTCTGCATCAGGCCGAAGCGGAAGCGGCACAGGCCAAAGCGTCAGCAGCGGCAGCGGCCAGCACTTACGAGCGGCTGCTGGAGGCATCGAAGACTCCCGGCGCTGTCGCCGGCAATGAGTTGATCCAGGCACAGAAGCAGAAAGAGGCAGCCGAGGCCATCGTGCAGGCCCGCGAAGCTTCAGTAAAGTCGGCAGGGAGCCAGCTGACCTCGACGAAAGAGATGCAGGGATATCTTCGTGTGACCGCTCCCTTCGACGGCATCGTCACCGAGAGGCTGGTTCACCCCGGCATGATGGTCGCCGCAGGCAGTCATCAGGCGCTGCTGCGGCTGCAACAGGTCTCGCACCTTCGCCTGGTGGTGCCTGTACCCGAGAACTACTCAGGCAACATTGCCCAGGGCACGCAGGTCACCTTCCATGTACCGGCGCATCCGGGCAAAAACTATACCGGCAAGGTCGCTCGTATTCCCAACTCGCTCGCCCCGCAGAGCCGCGCCATGATGGTGGAGCTCGATGTCGCCAATGCCGACGCATCGCTGTCGCCGGGCATGTATCCCACAGTGGACTGGCCGGTGGCTGCCGGTGACAACCTGTTGTTTGTCCCGGCGACCAGCGTCGTAACCACGACGGAGCGCACCTTCGTCATCGCTGCACGCGGCGGACATGCTCATTGGGTGGATGTCCGCAAGGGTCCGGTCTCCGGCGATCAGGTTTCCGTTCGTGGAGAGTTGAAAGTGGGCGATACGGTGGTAAAGCAGGCAACCGATGAGATTCGCGATGGCGCTCCCTTGCCTTAGGGTGTGTCATAAATCCTGAAGCGCATTTCAGATCGGCCCTACGGAGGATCAAGCGCTGAAGGCGCGTTCTATACCAGCCTGGGGCAACGCCCCAGGTACGGAGATAGAAAACGGTAAGAGGGCTGAAAGCCCGATCTATAATCGCGAATCGTCACAAAGGAAATAGTTCGTGAAATCGTTGTAGGCCTCTCGAAACGATACATTCGGATTGAAGACCCTTATATAGAGCGGGCCTTCAGCCCTTGACATCTTGTGGGCGCCAAAACCTGGGGCGTTGCCCCAGGCTGGTATAGGTCGCGCCTTCAGCGCTCATACATCTTTCTTCTCAATAACGAATCGGGCTTTAAAGCCCATTTACTTTTACGTCTTTATCAGCGGGCTGAAGCCCGCTGAATACCCCAGCCAGCAAGCTGGCCGGGGACCCCGCTGAATACCCCAGCCAGCAAGCTGGCCGGGGACCCCGCTGCTCCCACCAGTTTCAGTCAACCCGCCTTTCTCAGGACCAAATCTGCTGACGACATCCTCAACGCTCTCGCCAAATATTGTTTAGCGAATTCATGACTCACCACGCTAGCTCTTCGTCACCCGCACAAATAAGTCTGGCGTTTTCTGCCCTCTGACTCTAGGATTACGTCGGCTGCCTTACTTTCGTTACCTTCTTTTTTGCCGTACTTTCCCTGCCGGAGGATTCATGCGCGTTCGTCGATACGAACGTGGGCGTTCCCACGTGTTTTACACACTCTTTCTGAGCACGATCGCCCTCACCTCAACCGCGTTTCTTCCCGCCTTTCGCACGGCAGATGCACAAAGCACAGCCGGCAACCGCGTCTCCCCTGAATTCCGCGAACCGGTTACTCTCGCTACCAAAGACGGTGTGCTCGAGGTCCGCCTGACCGCGCGCCAGAGTGCGGCAACGCTCGATACGTCGGCCAAACCGGTGGAGAACTTTCTTCTCTTTGACTACGAGCTCCTCCACGGTACTGCCTCTGACGGCAAGACGACCGGACGCGGCCTATATCCCGCGCCGACGCTGCAGGTCTATCCCGGTGAGAAGCTAATCGTCCATCTCGACAACGCTCTGACCGGCCTCACGATCGATGACTACTTCAGCCCCCAGTACACCAAGGTCGGGGGAGAAATCCCTCTCTATCCCATTCAGATGAAGTCGTCGCCCCTGAACCTGCATGTCCATGGCGTGCACGTCAGCCCAAAGGGCAATGCAGACAACGTCATGCTCCATATCCCCGCCGGCATGTCGAACACCTATACCTACGAGATCCCCAGGAACATGCCACAGGGAGCGTACTGGTATCACTCGCATCTGCACACGCTAACCGGGCCGCAGACCTACGCCGGGCTCGCCGGACTGCTCTCCATCGGGCGCACCGATGGAGGCCTGCAACTGGTGACCGAGAAGAAGATCCCGGTTCGCAACATGCTGCTGCAGTACAACGGTGTCTTTGATCGCGCCAATGGAGGCGCCGTTCTGAACAACGTGAACTGGGCGCAGTATGTCAACACCGCCACACCGCCGAAGAGCGACGAGCTTGCCAAAGGCACCTATCGTCCCTTGCTCGCGCCGACCAACTTCACCAGATCGAAACCGGGAACGACCTATTTCACCGTCTGGTATGCAGGCCCGCTGTCTGTCCGCAACGACCGCGGCCTGCTGCAAACCATCCCGAGCAACCTGCAGACATTCATCCCGAGCGATCCGAAAACCGGCAAAACGATACCGGCCGAACCATCGCTACCCGATGACAAGCGCGATGTGCAGTTCACCGTAAACGGCCAGTTCGAACCCACCCTCAAGAGCAAGGCAGGGCAGACAGAGATCTGGGTCCTGGCCAATGTCAGTGACTTCGCCTACATCAACCTTCAGCTCACTGAGACCGTGACCGGCCAACACCCGAAGATCGCCATTGTCGGTGAAGACGGCAACCCCTTTCCTGCCGTGCATTACCCGGTCACCGACGACGGCACACGCCTGCTGCTTCCACCTGCCAGCCGTGCCGCCATCGCCGTCACCATGCCGGAGAAGGGCGATCTCATCCTCGAGATGCCTCCCCGCGGCAGCGGCACAAAGACCATCAATGTCCCCGGCGTTCTGTATACCAGCAACGGCACCGAGAATCCGCCTGCTATCCTTGGCAGCCTCAGTGTAGGACCTTCGGCGGTAAGCTACGTCGATGGCTTCTTTGCCTTCCCCACACAGATGCTGCTGAAGGCAGTTCCCTCGCAAGGCAAGGGAGAGACCACAGCCTTTGTCGAAGGACAGAAGCTGAGCGGCTATAACTCCTTCATTGATCTGACCGATGCCAGGCCTGACTTCAAACGTGAGATTGTTATCTCCGGCGGATTTCTGGATACGCTCGCGAGCAACGCCGATCCCAAGGCTTTCACCTATGTCTTCGACGGCGCAGCATTCCCCAACATGCCGCTCATTCAACCCCGTCTGAACTCAGTGGAAGAGTGGAAGTTCATCAACAACAATAACGACGAGCATCCCATTCACATCCACGTCAACGACTTCCAGGTGATGGAGTACTACGACCCGACAACCGGCCTGCACACCGGCCCACAGCCCTGGGGGCTGGATAACGTCAACGTCCCAGCACCGACCATGCAGGTTGACGAGACCGTCATTCAACCCGGCATTCTCTCTTTCCGCACGCGCTTTGACGACTACGCCGGCCTCTTTGTCATGCACTGTCACCGCCTCAATCACGAAGACAACGGCCTGATGGCCCTCGTGAATGTCATTCCCGCGGTCTCCACCTACGCCGTCGCCATTCCCGGGACAGGAGGTGCACCGTCCGAGGTACGCATCTTCGATGCCAAAGACGACAAGCAGATCTCCACCGTCATCCCTTTCCCCGGCTACCAGGAGAGCGTCAGTGTGGCAATGGGTGACGTCGATGGAGACGGTGTTCTCGACCTGATCGTAGGCTCCGGCAGAAACCACGTACCCGAAGTCGTCGCCTACGCGGGCGGCAACCTGGCCAGGGGACCGTTCGGTACAGAGCTGGCACGTTTTCAGCCCTTCGCCTCCAATGCAAGCAATGGTGTAACCGTCACTGCGGCGCAGATCGACGGAACCACCTCCGACAACATCATCGTCGGCTCCGGCCCCGGCATGCCGAGCGAGGTCAAAGTCTTCAGCACCAGGCTTCCCTCCTCACACGGTACGGCCCCCGCACTCTTCTCCAGCTTCAAGCCCTACGGAGACGACACCTCCGGCGTCACGCTCGCAGCGGGCATCGTCGACTTCACGACCGGACGCAACAGCATCGTCACCGCTCCCGGAGCGGGCAAGGCAGCCGAGGTCAAGGTCTTCGTCTTCTCGCTGCTCTCACCGATCGCCGGCGGAAGCCACGCGGGGATGAAGATGCCTGCCACCGATCAGCCCTCGCAGACCGCAGCCTTTTTCCCCTTCGGCAAGGACTACAAGGGAGGCGTTTCCCTTGGCGCCGGATGGCTCGCCGGTTCACTCGGCGGAGCACAGCGCATCATCGCCAGTCAGCTTACAGACAAGGGCGCCGTCAAAGTCTTCTCCAATGGATCGGCGCTGGACGGCGGTCCAGAGATGTATCTCCACAACCCGGAAGAGCATATTCACGGCGCAACCTTCCGTGAGATTGCGAGCTTCAATCCATTTCCCGGTTCCGGAGCTCAGGTAGCAACCACCAGCACCACCACAGGCGCTAACCTTCTGGTGAGCGGCGCCACGCCACAGGGAGCACGCGTTCTGAAGTTTGACTTCGAACGAGCGGACGCGAAAGCAAATATGCTGAAGCCGCTTCCGCTTGGCGAAGTTGCTCCCACAGCCGGAACACGACCGATTGTTCTGGCCGGCGACTGACGCGCACTAAGCGACACATCAAGAACAGAGACCTCAGTTCGACCAACACACTGAGAAGGACGAAATGAATGAAGGCAACTCGACGGGAATTCGTGCAGTGGGCCGTGGCAAGCGGCATCACGCTCGGCGTTTCGCGCATCGGAGCAGGCCAGACAGCGGCAACTCCGCCCGGCTTCACGGCGCACGAGACCCTGCCAGGACGCGGCAAGTGGACGCCGGAGTTCGGGCGCATCGACGGCGTCGCCAAAGCCACCGGAGCAAAGCTCTACGCCTCAGACTTTCGCGCAGCCGACCTTCCCGGCTGGCCCTCTGAGACATCGCATGCGCTGCTGGTCCGTTGTGCCGATGCAACCCATATCTATGAAGGTTTCGATCTCGCCCGTCTAAGCAAGATCGCCAGGCCGGCCGTCGTGGTTACCGCTGACGACGTGAAACACGCCAAAGTCCGCGTGCCTGCCTTCTACGAAGGCGATCTCTTCTGCCCTGCCGGCAAGACACCCACCTATCTGGGCCAGCCGGTCGCGCTGCTCATCTTCGAGAAGTTCGACGCCTTCGATCAGGCGCGCCTCGCCCTGCGCGACGGTCAATTCCTCAGATTCGGTAAAGAGACCGGCCCTGTCGAGGGTTCCAACTATGGAGCCTTCCGCTTTACCCGGGTCGCCGGCCCCACACCCGATGATCCGGACGTCTACTCCCCCATGCAGGCAGGCTGGATCAGTCCCGGCTTCCTTGAAAGCTCCGGCCGTCCCATCTGGAAACCTCTGCCCGTCGCCAAAGGCGGCGAGTACGTCAAAGGCGCGACCTTCGGTGACGAGATCCGCAAAGGGCTCGCGAACAAAGACGCCGGCCTGCTCGTGCTCGACCGCGAATTCGAAACCCAGTCCGTCGATCCCGTGTTCCTTGAGCCGGAGTGCGGCCTTGCCTGGTATGACACCTCCGCCCAAAAGCTGGAAACAGTGCTTGGCGTGCAGTCTCCCTTTGAGACCACCGAATCGCTCGCCTTTCTTCTCGGCGAAGCGAGCTCCGGGTTCAAGCCCAAGGTCATCGATGCCCAGTTTGCCTACGTGGGCGGAGGCTTCGGCGGCCGCGATCACACGCCGTTCCCACTCTACGTCACACTCGCCGGCATGTTCTATCCCGGCCACGCCGTACGTCTTGCCCATGACCGCTTCCAGCAGTTTCAGGGAGGCACCAAACGCCACGCCTTCAAGATGCGCTCGCAGATCGGCATCGATCGCGCTTCCGGAAAGATTACGGCCTTCGCCGCCGATCATGTCCTCGATGGCGGCGGCATGATGAACTACTCCCCCAGCGTCGCCACCGTCGGCGCGACTGGAGCCCTGGGCATCTACGACGTGCCGAAGGTCGACGTCACCACCGTTGCGATGCACACTCGCGGCGTTACTGCCGGCTCCATGCGCGGCTATGGAACGCTGCAGACGATGACGGCGCTCGAAACTCTGATCGATGAGGTTGCCTGCGCGCTTCCGATGGATCCCATCGAGTTCCGCCGCCGCAATGCTCTTGCGCCAGGCGGACGCATCATGACCGGTCATGCCTACTCTGTTTCCACACGCACCAGAGAGATCCTCAGCAAGCTGGAAAAGCACCCCGTCTGGATCAAGCGTGCCGAGAAGAAGACACAGGCGAAGCCCGGCTTCCTGGTCGGTACAGGAGTTGCCATTGCCACCAAAGACTACGGATCAGGTGCGGACTGTTCTCTTGGACGCGTCGAGATTAGCCCCGAGGGCCGCATCTCCATCCACTGCGATGCCGTCGAGATGGGCAACGGCATCGGAACAGCGCTGGCGAATCGCGTCGCCCTGCATCTCGGCGGACGCGCCGACGAGGTCACGGTCGCACAGGTCGATGCCTTTGACGCTCTGGAACTGGTGAAGACCGGCGATCCCTTCACGATGACCCAGGCCGCACAGGACGAAGGAGAGAAGAACCCACGATGGGTACCGGAGATCAGCTCTCCGACCAGCGCCTCCATCGGAGCACACGTGGGCACACAGGCCGCCGCTGAAGCCGCACGCATCCTCTACCGCTTCGGCCTGTGGCCCGCGGCCATCGCGCTGTGGGGTATCGCTCCCAACGATCCGCGGGCAAAGCAGTCGGATGAGGCCTACTGGCAAGACGACATTCTCATCATGACCGGCCTCGATCCTCTGCCTCTCAAGAAGATCGCCGCCAAAGCCCACGCGATGAAGCTCGTTACCGGCGTTATGGCGCATGCCTTCTCTCGCTGGGCATGGGCTCAGGCCACCTTTGCAATCAATGGTGAAAGCTGGACAGCCGATATCGACGCCCTCGCCGTTCGTTACGCCGGTGACAGCTTCACCTGTCTCAACCGCAGCTCCGTTGCCTTTCCGCCCACGGACTACAACCGCATTGGCGTTGCATTCTCGTCAAGCTGCGGAACGCTGGTTCGCGTCGAGATCGAACGCACTACGGGCAAGCTGCGCATCGCCAAAGCTTATAGCGCTCTTGAATGCGGTCAGGCACTGGTCCCCGAGGTCGTGGTCGGACAATCACAGGGAGGTTTCGCCATGGGCGTCGGATACGCCCTTATGGAGACGCTGCCTCCGTTTGAAGATGGACCAGGCAACGGACAGTGGAACCTTGGTCAATACCGCATCGCTCGCGGATCCGATCTTCCCTTGCACGATCTCGAAATCGAGATCCTTCCGCCACTTCCCAAAGAGCCGCCCAAGGGCATGGCCGAGGTCGTCATGATCCCGGTCGTTCCCGCGCTCCTGAACGCAATCTTCGACGCGACCGGCCATCGCTTCCGCTCGCTGCCGGTCACCCAAACCATGATCAAGGATGCCCTCGCATGACAACTCTCGCCCTTACGATCAATGGCCGCGCTTATGGCCCCATCGAGGTACGCGACGACCTGACCATGAACGACTTCCTGCGCGAATACCTTGGCATGACCGGCACGAAGTATGGCTGCGGCGCTGCTCAGTGCCTGAGCTGCGCCGTCATCGTCGATCGGCCCGACGGCACCAGCCACACCAATCCCACCTGCATCGTTCCCGCCTCCAGCTTCAACGGCAAAACGATACGCACGATCGAAGGGCACGCGAAGAACGGCGAGCTCACCATCCTGCAGAAGACCTTCATTGAGCACTTCGCCTTTCAGTGCGGCTACTGCACGCCAGGATTTCTCAACGAGGGCCAGGTGCTTCTCGAACGGCTCGAAAAGACTCCCGTAGCCCACGCAGATCTCGATTCCACCATCGGCGAAGCCCTCGACGGGCATCTTTGCCGGTGTACCGGCTATGTGAAGTATCACGAAGCCGTCCGCGCCGCCGTTCTAACAGAACCCGCCCGCTTCCTGAAAGACGGTGCTCAATGAAGATCGACTGGCGTCTTCTTGCAATTGCCATTACGTTGACGCTTATCGGCATCGTCAGATCCGCAGCCGCGGCAGCCGACAAACCTGCGGCTGCAGGCGATGCCAATACACTTGCCTCTCCGAAGAGCTTCGCCTCCATTGCCGATCCGCAGAAGCGTTCAGCCGCATACTTCACCGAACTGAGCAAGGTGCTCACCCACCAGCGCTGCGTCAACTGCCATCCCTCGGGCGAGAGCCCACGCCAGGGAGATAGCCGCCGCCTGCATCAACCTGTGGTCGTTCGCGGCGTTGACGGCTACGGCCGCGAGAATATGCGGTGCGGCACCTGCCACACCAACGCCAACTTCGAACAGGGCCGCATCCCTGGCAATGCCCACTGGCATCTTGCGCCGGCCGAGATGGCCTGGGAGGGCAAAACGCCCGCAGAGATATGCCTGCAGATCAAAGACCCGAAGCGCAACGGCAACCGTTCACTGAACGACCTGATCGATCACATCGGCAAAGACTCCCTCGTCGGATGGGCATGGAACCCCGGCTATGGCCGGAAACCCGCCCCAGGAACGCAACAGCAGGCCGGCGAGCTGGTGGAGGCCTGGGCAAAATCCGGCGCCGCCTGCCCGCAATAGCGAGACCGTCGGTTTAAAGCGCTGAAGGCGCGTTCTATACCAGCCTGGGGCAACGCCCCAGGTACGGGGACAGGAAAGCGGTATGAGGGCTGAAGGCCCGATCTATAATCCCCAATCGTCACAAACGAAATGGTTCTTGAAATTGTTGGTGTGCCTATCGAAACGATACGGTCGGATTGACGACCTTTATATAGGGCGGGCCTTCAGCCCTTTAACATCTTGTGGGCACGGAAACCTGGGGCGTTGCCCCAGGCTGGTATAGGGCGCGCCTTCAGCGCTTGAATCACCGGCTCGAGACACCGCCGTGAAACACCAAACTAAAACGGCCTTCGACTCGACCTGAGTTAGTTCGCTAAACCGATTCTCTGGTCCTCTGCCTCGCGAAGCTTCTCTGCTGAGGCTTCCCGAAGCTCCGCTGCTTTCGCTTTCGCGGTGCGTGCCTGGTCGATCTGTCCAATCGAATAGTAGAACTCAGACAACGCATTATAGGGAGCGTCCGATTCGGGGTACTTCGCGATGGCGCTCTTGATCAGCTCCTCGCCTCTCTGAGGCGCGCCGCAGGAGAACTCCCATCTTGCTTCCAGCTCCGTCACGCCGTCGGCCGATCGCCCAGACGCACGCTGCGGATGACCTGCAATCTGCTTCCAGCGGCCTTTCCAGCGGTCGCACAGAACCTTAGCTTCAGCCGGACGGGCGAGATGTGTCAGCGATCGCGCAAGCCCAAGATCGATCAGATACGCGGAGAATTCGGAAGCAGCCTGATTCTGCCTGACGATCGACGTGGCCAATTGGTACGTCACCGCTGCATTCTGAAACTTCCCGGCTGCCTCTTCCAGCAGGGCGTGATCGATCGCCTCGGTATAACGAAACAGAACCTGCCGCGGATATACCGCCAGCAAACGCGTCAAAGCAGCGTTCCAACGCTCCGTGGCTTCCACGGCTTCATCGAGGTGCTTCGCATGTTCCAGGGTGAATACTTCCGAGTTCAGGAGCGACTCGCGTGTCGCCAGGGGCAACTGGAGCTTCAGCATCTCCTCGTATGCGGCAACATGGGCCATCTCGCCGTCAGACCAGGAGCGAAGAGACGCCAGGCCTACGCGTGCTTCTAAAAAGTCGGGATCGCTCTCAACCAGGCTCTCCAGATAGGATTCCGCACAGAGATCTTCGCGATCCAGGCATTGGCGAGCAACGCCATAGCGTGCAGCCAGGGAAGATGGGTTTTTATCCAGAATGTACTTGTAGCAGTGCGAGGCGGCATTGTCATCGCTGCCGATCCTGAACTCGGCTACTCGATACATGACCGACAGCGCTGTCCTCGGAGTGCAGGTCTGTCGTGAATAGGTCTCCCACTCTGTAAGAGACTTCTGCTGCGGATCCTCTTTGAGCCGCAGAACGAAGACACGCCCTGTCTGCTTCGGATCGAAGGTTGACTGTTTGATCTGCGGAATCAACCTGCTGAGATAAAGGCTGAAGCCTCCGATGGGCTGTACTTCGCTCACCTTGCCATCGGCCCCCAGGGTGACGAGGAAGGTCACACCTTTGTTGCCGGGTCCCAGGTGGTTCACAAAGACAAGGTCGTCTGGAAGTGGGTTGGTTGGAGTCCAATCGATCACGCGGGGAAGAGGCTCGGCTCCTCGTGCTCCGTTTTGAGTGCTGGGGCCTGATGCGTACCCTGCCGTACCCAGAATCATACCCAAGATCCATAGGATCATCACGACCTCAGTCCCGATGCCGTGCAATCCAGATCTCCGCGTGTTCTTTTGCAAACCGAACGCCCTCCCTACTTGTTCAGTTTGGCTTGGGCTCGCTTACAACTTGAAAGACTTCGCAAGACATTCTTCTGTTCGTGACCCACTATGGGAAAGTTAGATTTTCTTAATCTTCCGTCGGGACCCTCAGAGTGGAGAAGGTCGACAAAAAGCGCTGAAACACAAAAACACCCGCATTTATGACCTCCCGTATTTGTCGATACGCTCTGGCTACTATCCCCTTTCGCGATCGGCGTCTTTCTTGCGCTGACCGTTGTTGCCCGGAGGATTGGAGTAAGCCGTCAGGCTCCTTCATCGGCGCTTAAGTAAGAGTTGGGACTATGTTGCCGGAGGTGTTGTATGCACCGGAACTGTCTTCTGACGCTCTTAGCCGCAGCTACCCTCACGACAACCATCACCGCCGCCGCGCAGGAGAAGAAGATCACCAAAGATCAGCTTCCCGCAGCCGTTCTTGCCACTATCGACCGCGAGACCAGCGGAGCCATCATCAAGGGCTACGCCACGGAACGCGAACACGGCAAGCTCTTCTATGAGGTTGAAACCGTCGTCAACGGACATACCCGCGACCTGCAGATTGCACCGGACGGCACACTCACCGAGGTTGAGGAAGAGGTCGTCCTTGAATCGCTCAGCGGCGATGTACGCACCGGCCTTCTTGCCAGGGCTAAAGGAGCACGCATCGTAAAGGTGGAATCACTCACGAAACAAGGCACGCTTGTCGCCTATGAAGCGGCCGTCGAGAAAAATGGACGCCACAGCGAGGTTCAGGTCGGCCCCTCCGGAAAGCCTCTCACTCACGAAGAATAAACTTCACACAGAGATACGCGTCCTCATCCCCGGCGTTCAGGGAGATATCGGCGCCAGTCGGAAAGCCCATGAAGACCAGGCCCATCGATTTAGAGGGCTGAAGGCGCGTTCTATACCGGCCTGGGGCAACGCCCCAGGTCTCATTGCAGAAGAGTATTAAAGGGCTGAACTCCGAGGCACCCTCATCAATCGCGTCAGGGCTACCAATTCTCGAGCTCCTATCCCAACAAACTCTTCACCAGGTCACGATGATTTAACCCTGGAATCGTCTGCCCGGTAAGTGCCGTACTGAAGCTACGAAAGAACGAAGCTGACATCAGGACCGACGCGATCATCTCGGCGTTCCGGTCTTCCGGGATCCGGCCGAGTTTCTGCTCTCCCTCGATGTAGCGTGCGATTCGCGAGATACCTCCACGCGGTCCTTTCGCACGGCCGTCGAGGGACTTATGAAAGCTCTCCAGAAGTGGGGGTTCGGCAAACAGAGATGACAGCATGGGCCCGACTCGATCGTGGAAACGTTGTAAGCCTTGCAGTGCCGTCAGCAGATTCCGCTCGGGCGTCTGCTTCCCGATGTTTTCTTCCAGGGCATGCAGGGGTACCAGCATCTCCGGCAGGCTCTGCTCCAGTACGGCGAGCAGAAGCTCGACTCGCCCGGAGAAATGCACGTAGATTGCGCCTTCCGAGCATGGCACGGCCTCCGCAATCGCCCGCGTCGTCACCCCGCTGAGACCGCGCTCGCGGAGCAGGCGATCGGCGGCTTCCACGATCTCTGCCTTGCGGTTTCTCTTTGGCTCTCGTTCTGTCTTACGCTGCATGCACCATCTTTGGCGGGGAAAAGAAATACTCCCCTTGCACAGGAGTATAGTACAACTTACATAGTGAGCACTCACTCACCAAAATGGAGTTGACCATGAACGGCACGCTCTTCAGCAAAGTTCTTCTCACCTTTCTGCTGGTCTTCGGCAGCGCCATGTCCTTCGCTCTGGACTGGAGCAAAAACCATCTGCTCAATCCGCTGTGGCATCCTCACGCAAAGTTTCACGGCGCGGTTCTGCTCTTCTTCTTCGCCGGAGTCGCCATTACCGGCGTGTGGCTGCTGTGGCGCGAATCCTCCGAACCGAAGGTGGCCATTACCGCGGCAGCCGCGCTCTCAGCTTCCTACTGGACGCCCTTTTTCTTTATTCCCTATCTATTGCCTGGCTCTTCTTATTGGGCAGGAATCCCGGGCCACGAGCCACGCTTTCATGGAATGGTCTTCTATCCCAACCTTCTGGTGATCGGTGTCTTTCTTGCACTGACCGTTGTTGCGTGGAGGATTGGAGTGGGCGATCGGAAGGTTCAATGGGCACTTAACCCCAATCGGAAGGCCCATGTAGACCAGAGCGTCAATGAAAAGCGCTGAAGGCGCGTTCTATACCAGCCTGGGGCAACGCCCCAGGTTTTCAGGCCAAAAAGCGTTTAAAGGGCTGAAGGCCCGCTCTATAATCCGGCAATGCCACAATCTCTCTCGTTGCTGCTGGTTCATGTGGTGTTTAGTACCAAAGAACGATATCCATTTCTGAAGGGAACGGTCCGCGAACCGTTGTATGCCTACATGGCGAGCATCGTCCGCAACGCAGGGTGCGAATGCTATCGGATCGGTGGCGTAGCCGATCACGTTCACGTGGCTATTCGTTTGTCGAGGACAGCAAGCGTCTCTGAGTTGATCGAGTTATTGAAGACATCGTCGTCCAAATGGCTCAAGAACCAATCGATCGAGAAATTTGCGTGGCAGCGCGGATACGCCGCCTTTTCCGTTGGATTAGATGACCGGGACGCCTTGATGGCCTACATCGATTCCCAGGCAGAGCATCATCGAAAAGTATCGTTTCAGGATGAATTCCGCGCCTTTCTTACCAGGTACGGAATTGAGTTCGATGAACGATACGTGTGGGATTGAAGACTCTTATATAGAGCGGGCCTTCAGCCCTTTAACGTCTAGGGCGGCACGTAACCTGGGGCGTTGCCCCAGGCTGGTATAGAACGCGCCTTCAGCGCTCAAAAATATCACCCTCAGGGTATGAGCTTCCTCCAGCCATCTGCTGCGCGGGTGCGGGCCGGGATCCCAACATCGGGGCGAGAATGAATGCGAAGACTGCTCTGGACCACATCGTTTTCATATCACCGGCTCGTCACCTCGACCCGCGCCACTGCTCTAGACACTGTCGCATCCATCTTTGTTCCCGCAAGATGTCGAATCGGCGTCAGCTCTCGTGTCATATGTATAAGGGATGAAAGCATCCCTTAGGAGAGACAGCGATGCAATTCGCCCTGATGATCTACGAAACGCCGGAGCAGTTTTCCAAACGCAGGAACGGCCCGGACGATCCCTACATCGCCGCCTGGAGATCGTACTTCACGGCCATGGTTGAGGCGGGCATCTATGTCGGCGGCGATCCGCTTGAAGTTCCGGAGACTGCAACTACGGTGCGTCTGCAGGATGGTCATCGCCGGTTACAGGATGGCCCTTTCGCCGACACGAAAGAACAGCTCGCCGGTTTCATCATCCTGGAACTCTCCTCTGTCGATACTGCATTGGACTGGGCTGCACGTTGCCCTGCGGCAGCGGGCGGAGCGATCGAGGTGCGTCCGCTCTCGCCTGAATCCAAACAGCGAATCACTGCATGAGTTCAGACGGCCGCAACGAGATCGATCGCACCATCGAACGCGTGGCGCGCGAGTCATATGGCCGTCTGATCGCCTATCTCTCTGCGCACACACGCGACCTGGCCAGCGCGGAAGATGCGCTGAGTGAGGCTCTGGTTGCTGCGCTGAACACATGGCAGCGCGATGGTGTGCCGCACAGTCCGGAGGCCTGGCTGCTGACCGTGGCGCGTCGTTCGCTGTTCAACGTCATACGTCATCAGAAGGTCGTCGCAGCCAACGAATCTGCTCTGCTGACGTTGAACGAAAGCCGCTTCGATCCAGATGGATCGTCTCCGTTTCCCGACGAACGGCTGAAGCTGCTCTTCGTCTGTGCGCATCCGGCTATCGACCCCGCCCTGCACACGCCGCTGATGCTGCAGACTGTCCTCGGTCTCGATGCCGCGCGCATCGCTCCGGCCTTTCTGATCTCGCCGTCCACCATGAGCCAGCGGCTGGTGCGTGCGAAGACCAAGATCAACTATGGCGGCATTCCCTTTCGGGTGCCGGAGGAACGCGAGCTTCCCGAACGCCTGAACACAGTGCTGGAAGGTATCTACGCTGCCTACGGAATCGGCTGGGACGACCTGATGGGCATCGATCATCGCGGCAAAGATCTGGCAGAAGAGGCGTTGTGGCTTGCGCGCGTGCTGCTTGCATTGATGCCCGAAGAGCCGGAGGCCCGCGGCCTGCTCGCGCTGATGCTCCACTGCGAGGCACGACGCCAGGCGCGCAGAGATTCTGACGGCCGTTATGTTCCGCTCTCGGAACAGGACCCGCGGCTATGGTCTCAAGCTCATCTTGAAGAGGCAGAACAACACCTGACTGCTGCTGCCAAGGCACTACGCCCGGGCCGGTTTCAGCTTGAGGCTGCTATCCAATCCGTCCACGCGGAACGTGCACACAGTGGACGCACCGAGTGGCCCGCCATCGTCTTCTTCTACGAACAGCTGCTCCGCATCTCTCCCACCCTCGGCACCAGGACGGGCCATGCGGCGGCCGTTGCGGAAGCATCCGGCCCGACAGCGGCGCTGGGGCTTCTCGACGCCATTGAGCCGAAGACCGTCACCTCGTATCAGCCCTACTGGGCGGTGCGGGCGCATCTGTTGCATCGGCTCGGGAAGACCGAAGACGCTCACCACGCCTTCGAACGCGCCATCGGTCTCTCGGAAGATCCGGCCGTGCGGAGCTTCCTCCTCGAAAAACTCCGCTGATTTTTCCTCTCGCCTGTCGAAAGCTCTCTCCTCCGGGTGTCACCTCTCTAGAAAGCCCACGGAGAACACTCATGTGCCCCTTCTGCTTTTCCACCCTGGGAATGATCGTCGTCAGCACCGCCGCCGGTGGCGGAGTTGCGGCGCTCATCGCAAAAGCATCCCGCAGGCAGAACCCGCAACCACCCGCGCCCGGCGCGGACCAGAGGAGATAGCACCATGCCGTTGCCTACCATTGAGAACCCGAATGTCGTCTCGCGCGAAGCCTGGATCGAGGCTCGCAGAAACTTTCTCGTCAAAGAGAAGGCCCTCACCCGCCAGCGCGACGCGTTGAGCGAAGAGCGGCGTGGATTGCCCTGGGTCAAGATCGAGAAGGAGTATGTCTTCGATGCTCCCGAAGGCAAGGTCACGCTGAGCCAGCTTTTCGACGGCCGCAGCCAGCTCTTCATTAAGCACTTCATGATGGGCCCGGGCGCGACGACGCAATGCGTCGGCTGCTCCTTCGAGGTCGATCACGTCGCCGGCATTCTGGAACACCTGCGCAACCACGACATCACCTATGCCGCTGTTGCGCGGGCGCCGATCGATGAGATCGAGGCTGTCCGCAAGCGCATGGACTGGCACTTCCCTTGGGTCTCGTCCTTCGGCTCCGACTTCAACTACGACTTCAATGTCTCGTTCACGCCGGAACAGATTGCCAAGGGCGAGGCTCTCTACAACTTCCAACAGGCACCCGGATGGGCTGCCGGTGTTGAAGACCTCTCCGGCGACAGCGTCTTCTATAAGAACGACAAAGGTGAGATCTATCTGACCTACGCGACCTTCGGCCGCGGTGGCGAAGAGTTCCTCGGCGCCTATCGGATCATCGAAGCCACACCCAAGGGACGCGAAGAGAATGGCCCCTTCCGCAGCCTTACGGACTGGGTTCGTCCACACAATATGTACGGCAAGGGCGGCACCGTCGAAGCCAATGGCCGATACCATCAGCCAACCTGCGGCTGTGTGGTTCACCAACAATAGAGCATTTTCCCTGTGGGTGTGATGCAGAGCTTCCACATCCTATGGCGTTTTCCGTAATGAAAACGCCGCTGCACGCCCCTTCCGGGATACCCAGCGACAGGGAAAACGCTCTAATGTGTGCCGCGCTCCATTTCCCAGAGTGGGGCGCGGCATCGCAATGAGGAGAACGTGCATGAAGAACTTGTTTGAGGCAGCCACCATTGCTGAGGTGAAACAGCGCATGGCGGAGCTGACGCCGGAGAGCCGGCCGCAATGGGGCAGCATGAATGCCGCCCAGGCGCTGGCGCATTGCGGGATCGCCCTGAGTATGGCTGCAGGAGAACTGACACCACCGCGAGCACTGCTGGGCCGCATCTTAGGCCGGACCGCGATCAACTCCATGCTTCGCGGAAGACCGATGGGTCACAACGCTCCCGGACATCCCAGCGCAGTGGTGACGGATGACCGCGATCTGACAATGGAGCGCCAGAAACTGATCGATCGGCTCGAGTGCTTCCAGGCAGGCGGTCCCGCCGGATGCACCAGGCACCCCCACTTTTTCTTTGGCAAACTGACGCCGGAGGAATGGGCTGCCTTTCAGTACATCCACATCGATCATCACCTGCGGCAGTTCGACGTATGACTTCGGTCGCCCTCCGCTAGCATTCAGAAAACAAAGAACTTGCCTTCCGTAAGCATCTGGTCCGTGCTGATGTTTGTCTATCTAGAAATAGGCAAACGTCGGAAATCTTCTATCTATAGATAGGCAATCGCCCGACTTCCATCCCGGTCTCGGAACGCCAATCCTCGCCGCCAGCCTCGATCTAGACTCTTAAGAGGAGTTGTATCGAGATGTACCGATCTGTGGAATCGAGCTGGCCAAGGTGGGGATCGAGCTGGCTGCGGTGGTTTGGCATCTTTGTGGCGTTCACGGCCACGGCGCAGGCACAGACTGCATCGCCGCAAGCTCCGGCGGCCACAACATCAGAACATCGCGCTCCCAAGTCCTCCCGCGAAGCTCTGCAGGAGCGCGGTGTCGGCGTCGATCCTGACTCGCTGATGAAGGCGCTCTCGCACCCTGACCCCGAGGTGCGGCGTCTTGCCGCGATGCGACTGGGCACGGACAACGTGCGCAGCGCGACACCGGCGCTGAAATCTGCACTGCAGAAAGAGACTGACTCTGGCGTCACCCTCAGCCTGATGGGCTCCCTATTTAGGCTGGCCCCGCGGTCGGGAGAGTCGTATGTCGTCTCGCTCTGCCAGGACCCTGCGTTGGGCGCCCAGGTTAACCTCGCCGTCGCCAATGCGCTCACCACGCTGGACACTGCTCAGGCCGCCCGCGCCTGCGCTCCCACTCTGGAAGCGTGGGTGACGAAGAGTTCTCCCAACCCGGACGATGCCGCCAACGCTCTCACGGCGCTGGCCTCGCTGCAATCGAAGCTCGATGAGGATACGGTGGCGCGCCTGCGCAAGCAGTCTATCGGCTTCCTGGCCGGGCAGGAGTTCGGGCGGCGTATTGCCGCGATCGAGTGGCTCAGCCGCGACCGCTCCGCCGAGGCGGAGAAGGCACTGGAGCAGGCCATGGATACGGAAAAAGACCCGGCCCTGCGCGACCTGATGAAACATATTGTGAATTCCCGGCCGGCGAAGTAGAGCCCAATCCGACTCCTCACATCCACCACGTAAAATAAAGAAAAACGTCCAGCACTCTCGCTAGGACCTTGAGGTTTGAATGTCGGTCATCCTGGAACACCTACCTACCGGCCAGAAGGTCGGAATCGCCTTCTCCGGCGGCCTGGACACCTCCGCCGCCCTGCACTGGATGAAACAGAAGGGTGCGATTCCGTACGCGTATACGGCCAATCTCGGCCAGCCTGATGAGGCCGACTATGACGCCATTCCCCGCAAGGCGCTGGAGTACGGCGCGGAGAAGGCTGTTCTGATCGACTGCCGCGCGCAGCTTGTCCGCGAGGGCATTGCCGCTCTGCAGTCCGGCGCCTTCCACATCACCACCGCCGGTGTGACCTACTTCAACACCACGCCCATCGGCCGTGCCGTGACCGGCACCATGCTGGTGACCGCGATGAAGGAAGACGGCGTCAACATCTGGGGCGACGGGTCGACCTTCAAGGGCAACGACATTGAGCGCTTCTACCGCTACGGCCTGCTGGTCAACCCTGACCTGAAGGTCTATAAGCCGTGGCTCGACTCCACCTTTATCGACGAACTGGGCGGACGCGCCGAGATGTCGGAGTTCATGCAGCGTTCGGGCTTCGCCTACAAGATGTCGGCGGAGAAGGCTTACTCGACCGACTCCAACATTCTGGGCGCGACGCACGAGGCCAAGGACCTGGAGCTGCTGAGCTCCTCTTTCCGCATCGTGCAGCCAATCATGGGCGTTGCCTTCTGGCGTGACGATGTTGCGGTCAAGGCCGAAGAGGTAACCATCCGCTTTGAAGAGGGCTTCCCGGTCGCACTGAACGGCGTCGAATACACCGACCTCGTCGAACTGATGCTCGAGGCCAACCGCGTCGGCGGACGCCATGGCCTGGGCATGAGCGACCAGATCGAGAACCGCATCATCGAGGCCAAGAGCCGCGGCATCTACGAGGCTCCGGGCATGGCGCTGATCTTCGCCGCCTATGAGCGCCTGATCACCGGCATCCACAACGAAGACACCATCGAGCAGTACCGCGACAACGGCCGCAAGCTGGGCCGCCTGCTCTACCAGGGCCGCTGGTTCGACTCGCAGGCCATCATGCTGCGCGAGGCCGCAACACGCTGGGTCGCCAAGCCGATCACCGGTGAGGTCACGCTGGAGTTGCGCCGCGGCAATGACTACTCGATCCTGAACACCGACTCGCCCAACCTGACCTTCAAGCCCGAGCGCCTGACCATGGAGAAGGGCGAAAGCACCTTCTCGCCTCGTGACCGTATCGGCCAGCTCACCATGCGCAACCTCGACATCATCGACACGCGCGAGAAGCTGCTGAGCTACGCCAAGTCAGGCCTGATCAAGCTGAGCCAGGGCACGGAGATGCCGCAGCTCAACTCGGGTGAGAAAGAGTAGTTGGTTTTTCCAATGGGTGGGAGCCGTAGGCTTCAGCTCACGGTTTAGCAGTCACATAAAGATTGGGCTTTAAGCCCTGGGTCTTCTCTGTCGGGCAGAAGAAAAGCCCAGGGCTAAAAGCCCATTTACTTTTTGATCCTTTACCAGCGGGCTGAAGCCCGCTGCTCCCACCGGTTCATGCCAATGACTGCGTAGACGGCCGACATAATGTCGGCCGTCTACTTTACGCACCTAGCCGCCATTCTGTCGGTGTACATCCAACCCGCTCGCGGAACGCTCTCGTGAAATTCACCGGCGAGTTGAAGCCGCAACGGATTGCAATCTCGCCGACGGGTTCCCTGGAGAGCTTCAACAACACCTTCGCCTCATCCATTCTCCGGTCCAGCAGATACTGATGCGGAGTCTGTCCGGTACTGCTGCGAAAACCACGCGCAAAGTGGAAGGGGCTGATCTCCAGCTCTTCCGCGATCTCGTCCAGATGCAGTTCCGTGGTGAGGTGCTCGTTCATGAATTCCATCGCGCGCCGCAACTGCGGCCGTGGCAACCCGCCCTTGATCACCGGGGACTTGTAACCTCCCCCCGCATATTTCCGCAGCAGGTGATGCTGCAGGTCCAGCGACAGCAGATTTGCGTACAGACTTCCCAGCGGCCAGCCGTCCTGCACCTGTCTGCCCATCTCCATCAGCAGGTGGCGCAGGCCGCTGTCGGTCGCCGACCATTGGGGTGAGAAGTTCACCTCCGGCGAGCCGATCGTCTCCTCTGCCAGCCTGGCGATCTCACTTGACCGCAGCGAGAGCAGCAGACGCTCCGAGGGGCCAGTCCAGCGCAGCCGGTCACGGGTACCCGCCGGCAGCACGATCATCGATCCCGGCGCGGTCGTCTCGATGCGGTTTTTCCCCTCTGTCCACCACTCAAAGTCCGAATCGCCGCTGAGCTGCAGGTGAAGAAACAGATCGCCGTGCTCATGCTCGGGGATCTCCATCGGCTTTAGGGAGTGACGCTCCAGCACCACGCCCGACCACGGCTGCTCCGCCGCCTGCACCGGCTCCAGCAACATCGGCGCCGGGCACAGCGGGACGAGTTCCCGGTTGCGGAGCACCAGAATGCGGTCGGCCGAACTCATGTTTTAAGAGTACGCCTCCTCATTGCAGCAAGATTTGCATACTCCGGGGCCCGGGCAGCGACATCCTAAGTACGCAGCTGATTTAGGGAGGTTGCCATGGGCAAGTTTACGGAGTGGGTTAGCGAATCATTTATCTGGGGCGTAGGCGTCACCCGCCCCAAGCCGGGCAGCGAACGCTTTGCCGCGCGTTACATCACCGGACTGCTGCTGGGAACCATCGCGCTTCTCGCAGCCGTTTTCCTGGTTGTTGTCACGCACATCTAACCGGTGGCTGCCCGCCTCTTCGCGAGCCGGCGGGCGCCTGCAGACGTTGAGCGACACTTACTGGGAGATCTGGCATCGAATGAGCGAGGTCAAAGGAGTCGCTCAGTATGCCAGGTCGTCCCACGTGGTCCGGATCGCTTCAGATTTCGCTCGTATCCATCGCAGTCAAGATCTTTCCGGCGACCAATCCTGCACGCCAGGTGGAGTTTCATCAGATCGACCGGAAGACTCATCAGCGAATTCACCATCGCAATGTCGATGAGCACGGTGAGGTGGCCGCCGACGATATCGTCAAAGGCTACGAATACGCCAAGAACCGATATATCGAGATCGATCCGGATGAACTGAAGAAGCTGCGCCTCTCCACCTCCACAACGATGCAGATTGCGCAGTTTGTGAAGGCAGAGGATCTGCCTGCGGCCCTCTTCGATCGGCCCTACTTTGTGGCGCCGAAAGAAGACAGCCAGGCCAAGGCGCTCAGCATCATGCGCAAGGCGCTACAACAGACGAACACCTACGGCATCGGCGAGATCGCTTTCAGCGGACGCGAGCATCTTGTCGCAATCGCGGCGCCCTCTGATCCAAAACAGAAGGGGCTGATGCTTTATACCTTGCGGTATGAGGATGAGCTTCGCGACTCCAAATCGGCGTTGGCTGGGGCGAAAGACGTAGCGGTCGATGCAGACGAGCTGTCTCTGGCCAGGCAGCTCATCAACGGAAGCACCTCAAAGTTCGATCTCAGCGCTTATAAAGATGACTACGATGCCGCCGTCAAGAAATTGGTGGAGGCAAAGCGCAAAGGCAAACCCCTTCCTGAAGAAGAGCCGCAGCCGGCGAAACCCAAGGTCGTCAACATCATGGATGCGCTGCGCAACAGCCTGGCGGAGACGAAGAAGCCAAAGCGGACAAAGGCGAAAAATATCAGCCGGCGGAAGAAAGCAGCTTAGGGTACATCGACAAGTTCGTTCTGTGGGTTTGTCAGGAGTTTGGGTCGCCCTAACCCACCCTAGCGTTGCGAGGGCGGGGCACCCGGGCTGGGACAACGTATCAGAAGCAGATTTCTCCGCTTCGCTACGAAATGACAAAAAAGGTAATCGCGGATGAAGCGCTGAAGGCGCTTATCCTACCTGGGGTGCCCCGCCCTCGCAACGCTAGGGTGGGTTAGGAATACCTCCCGGGATACCCAGCAACAGGAAAAATACTCTAGAATTTTGGTATTGCTTACCAAGCTTACATTTGCCAATCTTGCGCACCGGCCTGTTCGAACCCTGCTTAGCATTCTGGCCATCGCGGTTGAAGTGACCATGATCCTCACCCTCGTTGGAGTGAGTAATGGCACTTTGCATGAATCAGCTCGCCGCGCGCGTGGAAGTGGAGCAGACATTCTGGTACGCGCACCCGGCGCCTCGTCGGCCCTGACGCTGAGTTCCTCCCCGATGAGCGACAAGTTCGTCAACGTTCTTCGGCAGGAACCGCATATTACGTTGGCGACTGGAACGATGGTGCAGCCGCTCGAACTCTTCGATACGATTACCGGCATCGATCTGGATCAGTTCACCCGTATGAGCGGAGGATTCCGCTTCACGCAGGGTGGGCCTCCGGTCAACGACATGGACATGATCGTGGACGAACCATATGCCCGTGAAAAGCATCTGCGGGTGGGCAGCACCGTCACGCTGCTGACACAGAAGTGGACTATCTCCGGAGTCTACGAGCCCGGGAAGCTGGCTCGTATCTGTGTCAAATTACCCGTGCTGCAGCGCGTTACGGGAAATCCTGGCCGCCTGAGCCAGGTGTATCTCAAGGTCGACGATTCCGGTAAAGCACAGAGCATTGTCGATGCCCTGCGGAAGACCTACCCGGAATATCCTATCTACACCATGGAGTACTACACCTCGCTGCTTCAGGTAAGCAGCGTAGGCCTCCTGCGCAACTTCACCTATGTCGTGATTGGCGTTGCCATGATCGTTGGGTTCATTGTCGTCTTCATGGCCATGTATACGGCCGTTCTTGAACGAACAAGGGAGATCGGCATTCTGAAGGCAGTCGGCAGTTCCTCAGGCATGATCCTCAGCATGCTCTTACGCGAGACTTTGCTGCTGGCAATCATAGGGACCATCGTCGGCATTCTACTGACGTATGTCACTCAATGGCTGATCGTTCACTTTGCACCGGGCGGAATGACGCAGGAGACAGTGTACGCATGGTGGCCCATTACCGGGGCAATCGCCATTGTTGGATCTCTGGCCGGCGCAATTGTTCCGGGCCTCAAAGCGGTCCGTCAGGACGCGACGGAGGCTCTCTCTTATGAGTAAGATGCCCATTATTCAGGTTCGCCAGCTGACCAAGACATACCGGGTAGGCGACGTGGATGTGCATGCCCTACGAGGGATGGATCTAGACGTTGCCAAAGGCGAGTTCATCGCTGTCGTTGGGTCGTCTGGATCAGGCAAGTCCACTCTCTTCAATATCCTTGGAGGACTGACTCCCCCTTCGACCGGAAGCATCCATATTGGAGGCAAGGATTTGTCTCACATGACGAATGCCGAACGGACGAACATGCGTAAGAACACAGTAGGTTTTGTATTTCAGAAGTACAACCTGCTGCCAACTCTTTCAGCAGAAGACAACATCAAGATTGTGAAATACATCGGCGGGAATGGGACAGATCTTGATTCCTCCTTCCAGGACGTTCTTCATCTACTTGGAATCGCGGAGAGGCTCAAACACAAGCCCCGGGCGCTGTCGGGTGGGCAGCAGCAGCGAGTTGCGATTGCCCGCGCCATCGTGAACCGGCCCGCCATTTTGCTCGCAGACGAGCCGACAGGAAACCTCGACAGTCAGAACTCGATGGCGGTGCTCAAGCTACTCAAGGACCTGAACGAGCGTCTCGGTCAGACTATCTTGATGATCACGCATGATGAAGAGGCAGCCTCATATGCGCACCGCAAGGTTCACATGAAGGACGGGAAATTGGTCCAGACTGCTTAGAGTCACCACACTAGAGCGCAGCAGCCCACATTTCCAGTCACCGCAGAGATTATTTCCTGTAACTCCCGGGGCGCCATAGCGTCCTACTGCGGGAGAACAGCGATGAATCAAGCTATGCCCTTGTGGCATCGCGTACAAGAGACGTTGAAACCATATGCCACCATCCCCCTGCGGCTGATCGTGGGATATGGTTTTCTTGCCCATGGAATCGCCAAGTGGAATAAGGGACCGGAGGCATTCGCGGCCATTCTCACGATGGCTCATGTCCCCGCGCCTCACCTGATGGCCTGGCTCACCCTATTCATCGAAGCCTTCGGTGGACTCGCGATGCTGTGCGGGGCTTTCGTGAACCTGGTGGCTCTTCCGGCGATTGGTCTCTTAGTCGTCGCGATTCTGACCGTTCATCTGCCGTACGGCTTCAGCTCCATCAAGCTGATAAAGATCGTCGATGGCCGCGCGCAGTTCGGTCCTCCGGGGTATGAGTGCAATCTGCTCTATATCGCCTGCATCGTGGCGCTTGTGATGGCTGGTTCCGGTCCGTGGTCGGTTGATGCCTGGCGACTTCGCAGGAGAGGTGCCTGACATTTCGAAATAGCTGACGCACTGGGTGCCCCATTCACGCGGAGCGTGAGTGGGAGATTCGAGCGTAGCTCGAACCGCATTTTCATTTTCTAGAGAAGAACATCCAGGTCAGCTTCACTGGCGATACCAGATAGAAGGAAATCTACTTCAACGAACACTAAGATCAGACGGATTCGAGCTTCGCTCGAACATCCCACCCATTGCTACGCAATGGATGGGGCACCCAGTTCCGAGGTCAACTCGCCGATACGCTCTAACTATTCTCCTTCAACCGTGGAAAAGATGTAATGCGCAGCTTGGCCGCGGCGTACGGGATCAACGAGATCGTCCCTTCCTTCTCTGCACTCTCGACCGGACTCTCCGGCACAACGCCGGCTGTCCCTTCACTCGCCATCCACGAAGGCAATAGCTTCGCCTTCACCTTCAAGTGCGTCGGAGTTCCTTCGGCCGCGAATGGGCGGTCTCCCAATGCATGTTCCGTCAACGTAATCTTCTGCGATGGAGCTGCGGGGTCAACCGCGAGCGCATAGTTCCAGCGCGAGCTCGGATACACCTGCCAGTCCGCCGTCATACCCCGGTCGCGGAGCTTCAGCCAGTCCTGACCGATGCTGTAAGAAAAGACCAGCGGCCCCCGCTCTACCGAGACCGAGTTGTTGAAGCCCGTGATAACGCGAGGCTGCATGGGGAAGTTGATGGTGACCACATCCCCCTGCTTCCACTCCCGCTCCACACGCGCGAACGTGCCGGCCTTCGGTGCATTTTCCTTGTGGCCATTCACCAGGATCTCTGCACCCTCTGCCCAGCCGGGAACTCGTAACAGGAAAGGAAACTTCACCGGCTTCGACGGATTGACGGTCATGCGGATACTGCCGCGGAAGGGATACTCCGTCTCCTCTGCGATATGGACGTTAGTTCCCTGCAGCTTGAGCTGGGCCTCGCACGGGCTGTACGCCGCGGCCACGATCGCGCCTTGAGCTGAGGTCATGAACAGATTGGCTGCGAACTTCGGCCATCCCTGGCTGAAGTTTGCGGTACAGCAACCGAAGTGCGGTTCCAGACCGTAGAGATTCGATTCCGGACCGTTGGTCGACCATGGCTCCTTATGCAGACTGCACTCAACCTGGTTGGGTTGCTGGTCATACTGATGCGCCCACATGTCATCCGTCATGGTTCCGGGCAAGGCATTGAAGGCCAGCTTCTCGAGCCGGTCTGCAAGCGAGGCATCGCCCAATACAGCCAGCGACTGCTCCAGCGAGTACATGTACTCCACCACCGTGCAGAGCTCCGATCCCTGCGATGGGCTCCGGCCCGCGAGATGCTCGTCGCAGGAGAACATTCCGTTGGGAAGGCCGTGATATCGATCGAGCTCCGCAATCATCTTCAATACGGCCTGCCGGTCGGCATCGGCGCCGGTGACCCGCGACCAGATGGCTCCTGTCTTGACGGCCTGTCCGTTGTTTACGCCATGCGTCGCGAGCTTGATGTCTTTGAAGCCCGGCGTCTTCTCCATCTGATCGAGATGGGCGGACGACATCTTCTCTTTGTATTGAAAGTTCTCGTACTGCGCCATCCAGTCGTAACCCTGTGCGCGTAGAAGCTTTGCGAGATCAAGCAGCGCTGGATCAGGTGCGCGATCGTAGAGCCACAGCACCGTCAGCACCTGGTCCTGCCAGCGAAATCTTCCCCATGAGGTGAGCGGCCGATTCGGCAGCGCTACGAGCTGGTACTTGAAGTAACGCTGCATCATGGGAATGACGCGGGGATCGGCCGTGGCCTCCTGATACTGGGCCAGCGCCTTGAGCATAACCATGCGCGGCCACCAGTCATTGTTCGAGGCCGGTCCAAACATGCCGTCTGCAGTCTGACTCTTGAGCGTCCAATCCACGAACCGCTGCGCCTTCGCCTTGAGGCGTTCATCACCGAGGAGATACGCAAGCGGGATCAGACCATCCAGAAAATATGGCCCGCGTTCCCATGATTCGCCGGTGCCGCCGAGCCAGCCGCTCTTGGGGCCAACGTCAGGCCAGGTCTCATCCAGATGTCCGCTGAGCCCATTCGCCTGTATCTCCAGTTGGTGCCTGAGCCATCCCTTGGGCTGGACCCTGCCCAGCGGAAGCAACTGGAATTCACCTGCACGAATGGACTTCGCTGGATCGCCTAGCCAGTCAAATGACGAAGCAAGTGCTGGTGATGTCGAAGCGAGTCCAGCATACTTCATGAACTGCCGACGACTAAGGCCTGAACGAAAACGGGGGAACAAATCTGCCTCCAAAACACAGCGCGAGAATGCTGCCGCAACAGTCTAGCCTTGGATGGGTGGAGACGGCCAATGAGCGTTAGGCTGTATCGACAAATTCTGAGCCAATCTTCGGAAGTAGATTTGACCTCAGCGGCTAAAGCCGCGTCTCTACGGGCTTCTATATGGGACGGCTGAAGCCGTCCCCTTAAGCAAGGCATTCGCACCTGCGTGCGAAATGGTTGCGCCAGCGCAACGATCATAGAGCAATGTAGTGACGCTCGATCTGCGGCAACCCTCTGCCAACTTCACTGTATCCGGATGAACCAATATGGAAGAGATGCCCAGCAAACAAACTCGCCTCTTGTTCGCGCAGCGCGCGAATGTCTTGTTTAAGGGCACGGCTTCAGCCGTGCCGAAACAGCCCGGGCAAGTGCGGCTTTAGCCGCTGAGGGCAATCTTGTGGAGAAGCAGATTTCTCCGCTGCTCTTCAACCCCTGAAGCAACAATGCATAACGCCTCCCCTATGGGAGGCGTTATGCGTGTGCATGTGTCTGGTTTAGATCGATTGGTTCAACACCCGGTTCAACCGCTGCACAAAGGTAGCTGGGTCTTTCAGCGGCACACCTTCAAGCAGCAGAGCCTGATCGAAGAGCAGCCAGGCGGCGTCTTCGACCTTGCCGTTGCTGGGATCGGCCAGCAGCTTGCGGATAATCTCGTGATCGGGGTTGATCTCGAGTGTTGGCTGCAACTCCGGCAGGTTCGTCTGTCCCATCGCCTGCATCATCTGGCGCATGCGGGCTGAGGGCTCATCCTCGTCGGAGACGATCACCGAAGGGCTGTCGGCGAGCCGCGATGAGGCGCGTACCTCTTTCACCACATCGCCGAGGGTGGCCTTGATCTTCTCCAACAGCGGCTTCAGTTCTTCGGCCTTCTCCGGTGCGGCTTCATCCTTGAGATCTTCCGAGGTAGACGACTTGTTGACAGCCTTCAGATCGATGTCGCCATACTTCGCGACCGTCGAGAAGACGATCTCGTCGACGTCATCGTCAAGAATCAGGACCTCAATTCCCTTCTTCTTGTAGATCTCAAGCAAAGGCGAGTTCCGCAGCATCGACTCGGTGCCGCCGGTGATGTAGTAGAGCGCCTTTTGCTCTGGCTGCATGCGGTCCTTCGCCTCGGCGAGCGAGGTGAGCCCCGCAACCTTCGACGACTTGAAGCGGATCAGCTCCAGCAGCGTCTCGCGATTGGCGAAGTCGCCGTAGAGGCCTTCCTTGAGCGGGCGGTTGTACTCGGTGATGAACTGCGCGTACTTCTCAGGATCGTTGTTCGCAATGGTCTTCAGCTCAGAGAGGATCTTCTTGACGCTGGCAGTCTTGATGCTGGTGAGCACCTTGTTCTGCTGCAGGATCTCGCGCGAGACATTCAGCGGCAGATCTTCCGAGTCGATAATGCCGCGGACGAAGCGCAGATACTGCGGCAGCAGATCCCGGGAGTCGTCCATGATGAAGACGCGTTTGACGTAGAGTTTGACGCCGCCCTTGTAGTCGGCCTGGTAGAGATCGAGTGGGGCCTTGGCCGGTATGTAGAACAGCGTGGTGTACTCGAGTGTGCCCTCGGCGCGGGTGTGGAACCAGAAGAGGGGATCCTCCCACTCACCGGCGATCGACTTGTAAAGCTCCTTGTAGTCGTCGTCGGTAAGCTCAGACTTCGAGCGGCGCCACATGGCGCTGGCGGCGTTGACCTGTTCGGTGGTGCGGGTCTTAATCGACTCCTTCTTTTCGTCGTCCCACTCACTCTTCTCGTAGGTCAGGAAGATGGGGAAGGCGATGTGATTGGAGTACTTCTTGACGATCTCCTGCAGACGCCAGCCGTTGGCGTACTGCGCTCCCTCGTCGTTGAAGTGGATCAGGATCGTGGTTCCGGCTGCCTTGCGCGCAGCATCGCCGGTGACCTCTTCGATTTCAAAGCCGGTCTTGCCATCGCTGATCCAGCGATAGGTCTTCTCTTCCCCAGCCTTGCGCGAGACGACCTCGACCTTGTCGGCGACCATGAAGACGGAGTAGAAGCCGACGCCGAACTGGCCGATGAGGTTGGAGTCTTTACGGTCATCGCCGGAGAGCTGCGACAGGAAGTTCTTCGTGCCGGAGCGGGCAATGGTGCCGAGGTGCGAGATCAGGTCTTCCTCGCTCATACCGATGCCGGTATCGGAGAGAGACAGGGTCTTGTTGGCCTCGTCGAGCTCGAGATCGATGCGCGGCGAGTCGATGCCACTGCCGACGAGGGCCTTGTACTTCTCGTCGGTCAGGCTGAGGTGGCGCAGCTTATCGAGCGCATCGGAGGAGTTGGAGATGAGCTCGCGGAGAAAGATCTCCGGGTGTGAGTAAAGTGAGTGAACGATCAGGTGCAGGAGCTGGGAGACTTCAGTCTGGAATTGCTGCTTGGACATATCGTTCTTAATTTTGCCAAAAAACCGGCCGGAATGAAGCTGGGTTTCTGTGGAACGCCCCCGCCGGCCACCTCATCTAACCATCCATGTCCCTCCAAACCCTGACCCGCGCCGCCGAGTCTGACCTTGAGCCGATCGAGATCTACAAGGTTCTTGCTGAAGTCAGCAATCTCCCCAAATGGGCGCCCGCCTTCGCCGATTCGATTGAGTCCACCGATAAAACTCACTTCCGTGTCACCAAAAACGGCGACAGCTTCAACACGGAGCTCTTCCTGCATCCCACAGCCCTCGCCGTGGACTACATTCGGGAGATGGCTGACAACAGGCGGGGCGGCGCGTACATCCGCGTAACACCTCGCCCGCTGGGTGGCAGCACCGTCATCATTACGGTTCCCATCGCCCCTACAGCGAATGAGGCTGACGTCGCCAGGGTCCTGGAGGAGGAGCTCGCGGAAATTATCCGTCTTGCGCGGCCCTAGCTGCGGCATAATTCACGAGCATGTCATGTGGCGAGAGGTACTCTACCCGGAATGGCGCACGCAGGGCTGCTGTTTGAGTTAGTAGTTCTATTCATCGGAGTACCGGCGGCATACCGGCTTTCCCCGGTACGCCTTCCAGCCTTGCCGGTACTTTGGCTGGCGGCCGGGTATGCATGGTGGCAATTGGCCCGAGATCCGGGCTTCGATCGCAGGCAGCTATGGAATCCTGCTCCGCTGGGAAGCAACCTGGCCGGCATCCTGGCGATCTTCCTGGTCGTGGCAGCACTGCAGTGGGCAGGTGTTCACTGGCTGGCGCCAAATCTGGAATGGAGCTTCGCGCGCCGACACACACGCTTCTGGGCGATGGTGATGGTGCTATACCCGATTCTCTCTGTCTATCCACAAGCCTTTCTCTATCGAGCGTTCTTCATGCATCGCTATGCCTGTCTGTTTCCAGCGACACCCGAGGGCGGACTGATGCTGGTTGCTGCAAGCGCGGCTGTCTTTGGCGGGATGCATATCGTCTTCCGCAACCCTTTGGCGGTCGTGCTGACGTTCCTCGGAGGACTCCTGTTTGCCTGGCGATACCAGCACACGGAATCGCTCTTCGTCTCCAGCGTTGAGCATGCGCTGTACGGCTGCTGGCTGTTTACCGTGGGTCTGGGGCAGTACTTTTATCACGGGGTCTGGCCAAAGCCCAGTTGAAGCGCGCCCCATGCCAGTTGGCTTCCCGCTTGATCCTGCTCGTAGGGCATGAGGCCTATTGATTCGTGTCTGCTGATCTATACCCTCAGAGCAGGAACATGTATCTCTGGCGCAGATGAAGGGATTTGGTAGGGAATGACATACTCCACGTTCAAGCATTTTTCCTGCTGTTGGGTATCCCGGCAGAAGCGTGCAGCGGCGTTTTCATTGCGGAAAACGCCCATAGATGCACAAACCCTCCACTACATCTACAGAAAAAATGCTTTGGGCGCGGGCCTGCTTGCGCTGGCGGCAGTGGCCGCCGCAGCACAGACAAGCAGTAAGCAGGACAAGCTTCTCCATCTGAACCAGATCCAGGTTGTGGGCTCACACAACAGCTACAACACCGGCTTTGCGCCCAGCGAAGAGAAGTACTTCTCCGGGCATTTTCCTGACGCCTTTCATGGCGTGGACTACCATCATCAGTCGCTGCCGAAACAACTTGATGCCGGGGTCCGTCAACTGGAGCTGGATATTGTTACTGACCCCACCGGCGGCCGCTTTTCGCATCCGAAGATCGTTGGACTGACAAAGGAAGCCGGCCTTCCCGCCGATCCTGACTTCGATCCGAAGCACGAGATGGATAAGCCCGGCTTCAAGGTCATTCATCTGGGCGACGTCAACCAGCGCAGCAGTTGCCAGACCTTTGTACACTGCCTGCAAGACATTCGCGGTTGGTCGAAGGCGCATCCCAAACACGTTCCAATTCTGTTGTTGATCGAAGACAAACAGGGACGGCTCAGCCAGCTTCCCGGAGCGACGACCGCAGAGCCCTGGACCGCAGAGACATGGAACTCGCTGGATGCCGAGATCCGTTCGGTCTTCCCCGAGCAGGAACTCATCACTCCGGACAATGTGCGCGGCAAGTATTCCACGCTGGAAGCCGCAGTGCTCGCGGGCGCATGGCCAACTCTGGCGGAGTCGCGCGGCAAGGTCCTCTTTCTTCTCTACAACCGGCCGTCTGCTCCTGCTTACTTAGAGGGCCACCCGGTACTGCAGGGACGCGTACTGTTCACCAACTCTGAGCCCGGCAAGCCCGACGCCGCGTTTGTAGAGCGTGACAAGGGTTCGCAGGATGAGATCCGCGCGCTGGTGAAGAGCGGCTATCTTGTACGCACCCGTGCAGACTTCAACACTGACCAGGGCCGCACGAACGACACCACCCGACGCGACCTGACGCTGGCAACCGGAGCCCAGATGGTCAGCACCGACTTCCCTGTCTCTGAACCTGCGCCGTGGACGGGTTACACCGTCGGTCTACCCGGAGGTTTCGCAGCACGCTGCAACCCGGTCAATGCGCCTTCCGAATGCAGCGATGCGTTGTTGGAGCCGGGAGTCAGGACGAAGGAGCCGTCTGCTTCGCATCAGCCGTAACGCAGAACGGCGACATCTTAAGATTTAATGGCTGGTCGGCGGCAGGTGGGAACTGGAGCTTCTGCAACAGGCACGCTGGGATATAGTGCCATGACTCTGATCTGGTGCGCGTAGCGCAACCATTTCGCACCTCAGGTGCGAACGTCTCGCTTAAGGGCATGGCTTCAGCCATGCCGCTTCAGACGCCAGGGAAAGTGGCGGCTTTAGCCGCTGAGGGCGATATATCTGAGAACCTCCAAATGCTGTGCTTCGCATTTGGATCTGACCTCAGCGGCTAAAGCCGCGTGTCGTTCAGTGCTGATACGGGACGGCTAAAGCCGTCCCCTTAAGCAAGGCATTCGCACCTCCGGTGCGAAACGGGATGCACTGTGTGGACGGTCTACACAACCGCATCGTCGATCCCGACTAACCATAAGCGAGCATACGTCAGCACATTAAATAGCCATGCGTAGCCTCTCTCGACCGGCCCACTCCTGCAACAGCAGGAGTGGCTTTCCTGAAGCTGCGCGATTCGCCCGGCCGCGAGCCTGAATGACAGCACGTCTTCTCGGATCGACTTCGACCGTTAATACATGGCGAACCTTCTCTCCTTGCCACAAGCTGAGCGACCATATGCTCGAGGTTCCGCGATCGCAGCGATACGCATAGCTGGCGACGCAATGGTGCAGCGCGGCGCCTTCTTTCCGGAGCTGAGCGCTATTGGTAAGTTCCATCATGTGCCAGCGTCTTGGCATCTCTGAAACATCCCGGCCTGGCTCTTCGAAGACCAAGGGTTGAAACGGTGACCGCGTCCACGAGAACGCGGCACTGCTGCCTCCAAGACTCCGATGCCAGGCTTGCATCAACCGCAGCATTGACTGCACTGTTCGACCTTTCATGGAAAAGGCCGACTCCGGTGGATCAAGGTCCGTCATTCCCTCCGGCGTCTCTACTGCGACTCGATCGTGACGAACCGCCTGAAGGAAGTCGATCATGGGTCCGATCTGCGTGGGATCGATATCACTGGCATTTGCGATCAGAAAGATCCAAACAGTGCGCCAGAACTCGCTATGACGCAGGTCGGTCGCCAATGGAGTAGACAGAATCGCCTGCGTAAATTTGACAGGCGCCCCCAGGGCGAGTAGCTCCGCCTTACGGATGGCATATTCGATTGGCAGATGATCCTGGGACGCCAGAAAGATGTGTTCCATCTTCCGCGTCATCATGATCGGCAGGTTGAGTGATCGAAAGCTGGCTCCACGAGAATGTGCGACGAACCAGCTGCGTTTCTTATCCGCAGTAGAGTCCGCCGCGTACCACGCAGAGGCAAGAAACGCTGGAACGTTGTACTCGCAAATAAGATGGCGCGCCAACGACGAAACCGCTGGCCGCCATGATGAAGATGTGCCCGCCCAGTCGATCACTGGACGGATGTGTGCGTTTCGAAATCGAGACAGATTGGCAAGCGCGTCTATGCCGGGATGACAGCCGTTAAAGACTGGCGCTTCGAACAAGCGCGCCGCCCGCTTGCGCGCGCAGTGCAGCACTTCATGAAACTTCTCCAAGGCGAGCGGATCCACTGCCAATTGCATGAATGCACGGTGAATGGCGCAGTCCGTCTGTCGCTTGTGATGCTGAACAAAACGTTCAGACCAAGACATAAACTTCTCCTGTTTTCTAAACCGGCGAGTAAGCGGCATGCAGTAATCCGCCGAGATACAAAAACAACAAGGCCGCAACTGCTGATCGCAGCCTGCCTGTTTTGTCCGGTTTAGATAACGGAGAAGAACATCACGAGGCTCATGATAGAGCATTCGGTGATGTATTCGTCAATTCATTTCAGGGGATTCATCTCCTGTGGGCCAGCTTTGCTGGCTGTCTTGCGGGCAGCGAGTCAGGGTCGATGTGAGAATGCTGCAGCCGGGTCAGCCTCGTCCCCAAGCTCCATAGCCGCGATCAGACCGGTCTTCATGGTGAACACATGAAAAATCTCTCTGTCTAATAGAAGGTCTCCGTGAAGGTTCTTGACGAGTTGGTGCACCCTGACACGGACCTTGCCTCCATCTTCCTCGGTGATTTCCAGTGGCTCGACATGGGGATCGAACTCTTCCCACTGCCGAGTCCAGTAGGCGCGGATCTCTTCCTTGCCTACAGCTCTGCCGCCCTCCGAAACCTTGGGCCAGTTCACATCGTGCGTCATCAGTGCTAAGACACTGTCGATGTCACGCTTATTGAATGCAGAGTACGCTTGCTCAATCAAGGTCTTCGTGTCTGCCATGCAACTCTCCTGTCACCCTATTTTCCTCTTCGACCCCCATAGGTGCTGAAGGTCACAAAGTTTTTGTAACCAAACCGACTAGTTGGTAGTCTACTTTGGTAATGCAAGGAGAGATGGCAGAACGCATTCTGAAGGCGGCGGAGGCCCTGATGATCGACAGAGGGTACTCGGCCTTCAGCTACGCCGATATCTCGGAAGCGGTGGAGATCAAAAAACCGAGCATCCATCACCACTTCCCGACAAAGGCTGGTCTGGCCGCGGCCGTTCTCAGAGCGCATCGCGAAAGAACGATCGAAGGAACTGAACAGCTCGACAGGCAGATCGAAGATCCCTGGAAGCGCCTTCATGCCTATGTCCAGTATTGGGAGGGGTGTATCCGAGGACGGACAGTCCCCTTCTGTGTGGCTGCCCTGATGGGAGCGGAGCTTCCTTCTCTGCCAGAGGAAGTGCAAGCCGAGGTTCGCCTGCACTTCAGTGTACTGGGGGAATGGCTGGAACGAACTCTGAAGGCCGGCGTAAAAGCAGGCGTTATCAAGTTGCAGGATTCAGCAGCAACGGAAGCCCAGACACTGATGGCGGTGGTCCACGGGGCAATGCTCTCCGCGCGCGCCACTGGCAAGTGTGATGTCTTCAAGCAAGTTACAGGAGCGGCGCTCAAGCGGATCGCTGCCCCCAAACACTAAACTGCAGAGCCACATGTGTCCCTGGCTCTGCCAATTAAACCTACCAACTAGAAGGTAGAAAGGTGCTTTATGCAAACCAATTCCTTTGAATCAGCCCGCTCCCTGCGCAACCTGTATCTCGTCCGGACGGCGTTTCAGCTGCTTTGGGCCGGAGCCGTGATTTCGGCGGCGCTTACGCAGCCACATTTCGCTTCCGTTTTGCTCATCGTGTACCCACTGTGGGATGTAGCCTGCACGCTGTACGATCTCGGCGCTTCTCGGCCCACCGGCAGCGCACGCACCTCGCAGGTGATCAATGCACTGCTGGGAACCGCGACTGCTGTTGGGATCGCCTTGACGGTCTTCAGTAGAGAGGCGATCTCCATCGCGATCTTCGGTGCATGGGCACTCGGAGCCGGACTGCTGCAGCTTGTTGCCGGGCTCATTCGCCGCAAGCAACTCGGTGGACAATGGGCGATGATCCTGAGCGGTGCGCAATCGACTGCCGCAGGCGTTGCCTTTGTACTGGGCGGCCTTAGCGGAAAGCTACATGCGAAGGATCTTGGAGGGTATGCCATCTTCGGTGCGGTCTACTTCCTTATCGGCGGAGTCCTGCTGAGCCGAAAGCTCTCGCAACTCTCCGAAGCTTAGACGAGGTGGAGCGTTGCGGCCGGTGACGTTACGCTCCAGCCTGATATCCGGATAGCGATAGGTGAAAAAGCCAAAGGCGGTACGCCGGTAGTACGATGACAGCACTGACCAAAGCTGGTTTGTACACAATCGCATCGGACTATGAAAAAGAGACATCTTGAAATTGCAGCTACGGCGGCGGATACATCTTTAAACACTGGGCCAACTGGATCGAACTCTCTCTTCACGCGGCGTGAGGTACTGGGAATGGCCGGCATGGCGGGTTTAGCCGGTTTGACAGGTTTCGCACCCGGCGCCGTTGCGCAAACCAGCGGAAGACGGCCTCGGATTGCCTGTCTCGTCAGCTATTGGGGTCTGCCGACATCCCATGCAGACTGGATCGTCAATAAGCTGTTGGACGGCTATTGGTGGCAGGGCGCCCATACTCCTTCACAGGTGGACGTGGTGTCCGTTTACATCCATCAGTTCGACACGAGCTTGCTGGGGCAGAAAGTATGCAAGGCAAAGAATATCCCCATCTTTAAAACGCCGGGAGAAGCCGTCACCCTTGGCGGCAAGGACCTTGCGGTGGATGGTGTCGTTATCGTCGCGGAACACGGGAACTATCCAACCGATCTCAAGGGGCATTGGCTGTTGCCGCGCTGGTGGATCTACCAGCAGGTCATCAAGGTCTTCGAGCAAAGCAACCGTTCCGTGCCTGTGTTTAACGATAAGCATCTCTCCTACAGCTGGGATGACGCCAAGTGGATGTTTGATAAGTCACGCGAGCTGAACTTCCCCTTGACCGGCGGCTCTTCCATACCGACTTACTTCCGCAAGCCTGAGATCGATCTTGCGGTGGATACGCCGCTCAGGAACTCGATCGTGGTTGGAGCCGCTCCGGATGAGGGAGCCATCTTCCATTGCATCGACGTGCTTCAGTCCTTTGTCGACCGCCGCAAGGGTGGGGAGACGGGCGTCAGGTCGGTGCAGTCTATTCGCGGGCCTGAGACTCGGAAATGGGTCGAACGCACTCCCTGGGCCGGTAACCTGCTTGAATCAGTGCGAAAGAACTTCGACCTGAAGCCGGGGCATTTTCAAGAGAGCAACCGGCCGGCCGTTTGCATTGTGGAGTACAACGACGGGACCTATGGGGCCGTAATTTCGGGCGAGGGTGTGGGCTGGACCTATGCCGGCGAGATCGAAGGGCAGAAGGATCCAACAATCATCTCCATGCTTGGCTGGCCCGGACCCGTTTCGCAGTATCACGCTGCCAATGCTTTCGATCACTGGCTCATCGAGATGATGCTGACCCGAAAGGAGCCGTTCAATGCGGAACGGCTGCTTCTGTCGACCGGCATCGTGAACCACTACATGGAATCGAACTGGGAGAACGGCCGCTACTCCGCCGTTGGACGCCGCGTCGAGACGCCCTTCATGAACATGAGATATCGCTCAACACACGGTCCACTCTTTGAGACCGGCCCTCGGCCGCCAAATACTCCGTATATCCGCGGCTTTGAATCATAGTCTGCGCGAACTATCGAGGAAGACGCATCTATCATCGCCCCGGCTCTTACACGGTCTTAGTGCAACCATTCGCACTGCAAGTGCGAAGGTCTTGTTAAGGGCATGGCTTTCAGCCATGCCGCACAGATGCCGCAGAAACGGCGGCTTTAAGCCGTCCCCTTAAGCAAGGCATTCGCACCTGCGGTGCGAAACGGGATGCACTGTGTGGGCAGACAGATCCTCGAGCGAGGCATGAAAGATTTCTTCATGCCTCGCTCGATTGGCCCTAGTTTTCTATCAATGCGATTTAAGTCCGCGACATTGCTATCTACGAACGTCAAATCACGCGAACTGGGCTGCGAGTCTCTTCAGGAAAGGGACGTACACTGCAGGACAGGAATGGGCTCCCTGGCACTCCGGCGGCGAATCAGTACCATTCTGCGAATTCGCATCGCTGAAGCTGATAAGGTTTTTGTAGAGCGCGGATGGGTTGACTATTCCAAGCTGTATCGCAACATCGTCAGCAAAGACGTGAGCACAATAATTCTGCACCGGGGGCCATGGAGGAGTCAGCGCGCTAGGACGCCCCGGTACCGAGTCCAAGGTGTTAACAATGCGATAGCTGTCGGGGACGTACTCCTGGTAGTTCGAAACGAGCGTGCTGACGCCAGAGGGATCTGATGCCCATGAGTCAGCCACACGTGGACTTGCCAGACTGTACATCGAGATCGCATCGAATTTGGACTCAAAGTTGAAGGCGATGTCCAGTGCACACAGGGTCGCCAATGCTCCACCCAGGCTATGTCCCGTGACCTTCACTGAGATAGTTGGATCTTCGTTCTCCTTGAAATACTGGTAGATCTGCTGCGCGAGTGACCCGTCAACGCGATCAATCAAATTGCCTTGTCCGTTGGAGCCCGTTGTGTACTGTTTATAAAAGCCTCCGTGCACCGATCCTAGATTTCCAAGCAGCCCGCCAAACGTAGCAGGGATGACGTCTATATCAATCTTGCCCCCCTCGTAGCTGTTCTGGGTACCGTGGAAAGCCACGACGATGATGCTGCTCTTCTTCGTGCCTGTCGGTTCAAGCTGCGCGATAAATCCCGCCGGAATTTGCACGGAATTGCCGTTTATATCGGTTTCGTAAACTGACAGGTTGGTATGTGACTTCAGCGTGTATCCCTGCGCGACGATCTGGGAAAAATCAGGATCCCAAGGGGTGGGCGCAACGGATTGTATCTGCCAGCTCTTAGGGCCAAGCAGGTTCTTAGGATCAGCGGGAGTGTTGGTCACGTAGTCGGAGTACTGATCGTTCGCCGCGTTGCAGCACAGGCCAAGAACATACGCGAGCTGAGCATCAAAGCCCGCTGGAACGGATTGGGGCAGTGCCGGCGGGTTCGTGCTTACCTGACAGGTTGCTTTTCCCTTCGAGGAAAGAGAAGACGGTGCATAGGCAGTGGTCGACATAAGCGTTACCTCCTGGAGCGAATACGAAGGTGGAGGGACCGTGTAGAGCATTTCCCTGTTGCTGGTATCCCGGAAGAGGAGTGCAGGAGCGTTTTCATTGCGGAAAACGCGTATAGATGCGGAAGCCCTACTCTGCACCTACAGGGAAAATACTCTATGGCCCGAACGTTACTTCACAGGCGATCGCACAACTGATCGCGCTGCGCGCAGAACCGCGAAGATTCTGCAATGGGGGATAAGGTAGTCCTGGGTCGGCTAGGGCAGTGTGTGCGAACTTCTTGCCGCATTCATAGGTTCTCCTCGCGTGTCTTAAACGACACAGCACACCCGTGGGAAAACCGAAGGCAAGAGGGCAATGTACCTACATTGCATTGATGTTCTTCTTCTTAGTACAGCTCAGCGTGGAAGAAGATATCAGTCTCGAAGAGTAATGAGAGGGGTGGTGATTGTCAATGGATTTTGAGTCAAGGTTAAGTTAATTGGAGACAAGGGATGCGGAGGCTCAACACGTCTTGATCATCCGCCGATCCAAGACTACACAGTGAAGGTACGACAAGCTCATCGTCTGAATTCACCGGCGATGATCCTCTCCCACAATCGCGCGCTCGCGTCATCCGCTGGGAACGATGACTCGATCCGCAGCTCATCCAGCGTGACGTCGTGCGGTGCGGCGAAGCTGGTCCATGTTGAAAAGAAGCTGAGCTCTACGCCGTTCTTGCGAATGACGAAGTTCAGTGTCGGCGACATGGAAACCTCCATGGGCCGCACCTTTGATTTCTCCGGCACATGTGGACTGGCCAGGGCGAACTCCAGCAACGCGCGCAGTTTCTCATCCGTCGGCGCCCAGTCGATCTCGTGATGCAGACGTCGTATGAGGTCAGACGCTACCTCATCCCAGTTAGCGATGAACGGGCGCAGCAGGTGGTCGCTGAAGATCTGACGGATCATGTTGGGATCGTCCGGCGGAGTATCGAAGACAAAGTTCATGAACGCGGCTGCGCCCTCGTTCGCACGCGTAATATCCCAGTGCCGGTTGAGGACCAGCGCGGGATAGGGCTCCTGCTGTTTGAGGATGAACTCGATGGCCCGATTGATCAGCGCCATCTCCGGCTGCGCCAAGCCGGTCTCGCGGTGCGTGGGAGCAAACCCTGCTGCGAGGAACAGAGCATTACGCTCCCGGAGCGGGATAGCGAGCGCCTCAGCAAGCTGTGTCACCATCTCCCGGCTGGGCAGAGCCTTGCCGCCTTCGATAAAACTGAGATGGCGAGCGGAGATTCCTGCCTCGAGCGCGAGCTCAAGCTGGCTCAGGTGGCGAAGGGTGCGCCACTGGCGAACAAGCTCGCCGATTCTGCTTACAATGTCGGAGGAGTTTGGGGAGTGCTGGCGGCGCTGCTCAGAGGGCATTGAGCCATCTTATGCCCTGCTCTGAAACGTCTGCTTTACCTCTGAGGTAATTGCCACCATTACCTCCCCTCCGGTATTCCTCCTTGAAGGAGCATTTCTTATGATCATTGACCGCCGGCGATTCCTGCAGCTCAGCTCAAGCTCGGCAGCCATCAGCCTGGTTCCTTCTGCCCTGGGAAAGATGACGCAGCAACAGCAACCCATCATTGACGTGCATCTGCACGCCTACCCGGACGACCTGCCCATCCCCGCCGCGGTGAATCCCGCTACCGGCAAAGCCGTACAGCTCAAGGATGGAGCAGCTCATCGCGCCGCCTGCCTGGCAGAGATGAAGCGCCTGAATATCGTCAAGGCAGTCGTCAGCGGAGGAGACGGAGATCGTCTTGCCGCCGCGTATTCCTGGTGCAACGCGGAGCCGAACAAGATCATTGCCGGCGCCGGCGTGCGTGGCTCCGCCGATACTCCCCTGCCGGAGTTGAATGTACTCCGCAGTGCGTTCAAGGACGGCCGCCTGCGCGTACTGGGAGAGGTCACAACACAGTACGCGGGAATTACGCTCGACGACCCCAAGTACGCTGCCTATCTGGCACTGGCTGAAGAGCTGGATATCCCGGTAGCGCTACACACCGGCACCATGCCCCCGGGAATGTCGTTCGATCCATGCTGCCGCACTGCACGCGCGCGCCTGGGCGATCCCATTCTGGTGGAGGAGGCGCTCAACCGCTATCCCAAGCTTCGCCTGAACCTGATGCATGCCGGCTGGCCGTATCTCGACGACACCATCTCCACCTTGTTCCACTATCCGCAGGTCAATGCCGACCTGGGCGCCATCGACTGGCTGCTTCCACGCGCGGAGTTCTATCACTACCTGCAGGCGCTGATGCGGGCCGGCTTTGGCAAGCGGCTGATGTTCGGCACGGACCAGATGTACTGGCCGGAAGGCATCGCCATGGCAGTGGATGCAGTGCAGTCCGCTCCGTTCCTCAGCGCGGATGAGAAGCGTGACATCTTCTATAACAACGCTGCCAAGTTCTATCGGTTGAGTTGATGAGGTAGCGAGTACATGAAGGTCGCAAAGCAGGATCACACGATATCCTTCTGAGGTTCGTGCGCGTCAAACCGCCGAGGCCTCTGGAGTAACGAATGAATCGCTGCTATCTCGCTGCTGTCCTTCTGCTTGCCACAACAGCGTTCTCACAGATACGGGAGAACGCTGCCCGCTTCGTCACCTGGCAGCCGATGGACGTATCTTCCTTTGAAGACGGCTACAAGCGCCACCTTGCATGGCATCGTTCCGCGTCCGATCCGTGGACATGGTATGGCTGGACCATCATCTCCGGCGACCGCTATGGAGCCTTCATCGACGCCACCATGTTTCATCAGTGGACCGACTTCGACAACCCCGTCAAGCCGGCGGAAGATGCGGCCGATAACGCCATGAACGTTCTGCCGTATGGCCAGATTCGCTCTGTTGTCAGCTATGAGGTGATGTCGCCGCTGACTGTTTTCCGGCCGCAAGACATCGAATCGTACCCGCTGTTGAGCTTCTTCACGTTGCGCCTGCGCCCCGGAGCTGAAAGCGCCTTTGAGCACGCGGCCATCGGCGTGATGCGCGGCATCGGTGGGCCGCATGCCATCCTGCGGCCGGTTACTGGAGCGACTGATTATCTTCTGCTGCTGCCGGCACGCAACAGCATCGACCTGCCGGAGAACGCAGAGATCTTCCGCCGGCTGGTTGCAGCCATGCCGCAGGATGCGGTTGTTGACACACGCCTGGAGCTCGCACGGTTTCGGAGAGATATGAGCTACTGGCCGCAGTCGTAGGCTGGGTTTTGGGTGCACTCCCTAACCGTGTTCGACACGCGCCTTGATATCCGCATACGCCGCCTCGATCAGCCTGTTCAACACAGCGGTGTTCGCTTCCATGCCCGGCCTCAGCTTCACATGCCGCATGAACCTGCCCGTACCCTTCAATAGCCGCGCTGGATCTGGCAGCGCTGCGCCGTGAAAGAATCCGATGTTGACATGCGCGGCGAAGACATTGACGTAGCCAAAGGGAGCGTCACCCAGACACGCGACCGGGCAGCCGTCGTGCAGGAGCTCGCGCACTTCGTCCCCACACTGTCGCATCACCTCAAACCACTTCTGCGCGATGGCGCCTAGCTCTCCGCGATGTTTGTTCATCCATGCATCGATGGCAGCATCGCGTTCCACGGCGCCATCGAATCGCAGTATCTCCGCCTTCATCGGCGCTCCATTCGCTTATCCTTCAATCTATATAGCAGCAGTGAAGAGTTGAAGCTAAAGCCGTTCCCGTAAGCAAAAGCCTATTCGAGCTTCGCTCGAACGTCCCACATATGCTTCGCATATATGGGGCACCCGGTGTATGGCTATCTCGAACTTATCAACTCATCTTTTATTTGATGGATGCCAGGCCTTGGTATTCGAGCTGCGGATACCAATTGCCGCCGCGGCCTGCCGGGGTAAGGTCGAGGATGCTCCATAAAATATCGGCATCGGGAGCTCCGCGCGGGTCCTGACCGGGGTCGGCCATCTCGCCGCTCATCTCACCGCTCCAGAAGTGATGGATCGTGCCATTACGACTCGTGAAGACACTCATGCCGGGAACATCACCATCGTCGGCGCTGACATAGGTACGGGTGTAGTCGCCCCTGGTATCGGAGTAGAGCTGCAGATTCCTCCAGCCGCGATCGTCTTTGAACTCTAAAAGCCGTTCGATGGGCGAGCGTGCGGTGACGGCGAGAGCGACCCGTTCGCGAAGGTTCCTGGCCGTGCCGTCCCAGGTGGTGAGCATGGCGGTACACATCGGGCACGCCCGCTCGCGTTGCGGGCCGAACATCATGCTATAGACAACCAGAGTGTCTTTATCGCCGAAGAGCTGTGAGAAATGCACCTCGCCGTTTGGCCCCTGGAAGGTATAGTCTTCGGGGATCGCACCTCCGAGGGGCAGTGCACGGCGGAGCTCGGCAACGCGTTCGATATTGCGCCGAAGCTCAATCTCCTCTGCAAGGAGAGCATTGCGAGCCTGGCGGTATTCGGGGCTTTCGTTGGGAAAGTGCGCTTGGTTCTTTGCCGCAAGCGCCGTTGCGGGAGTGAGGCGAGGATCGTGGACCATCCGCTTCTCCTTGGGGTGAGGTCACGTGCCAGCACACATTCTAATCACCCTGCGCGTCGGTTTGTGCCGGACCCATCAGACCCGGCGAACGTGACTACAATGGAGGGAACTGTTTATGGCAAACGAAGACATCCGGAACACCACTCCCGACCCCACCGACACACCCGAAACCGCTGACGAGTCCACGGAATCCTTCGGCGCGCTTCTCTCGCAGTTTGAGAAGGAACATACCGGTCGATCGAAGTCAGAGCCCTCCCAGAAGGAAGGCATCGTGGTATCGATCTCGCCGGAGTCTGTGTTTCTGGATATCGGCTTCAAGGTCGAAGGCGTGCTGCCGCGCTCGGCCTTTGACAACAACGCTGATGGCGTCGCCGTGGGAGACCGCTTCCCGGTCTCGGTCAAAGGACGCAACGAAGAGGGCTACTACGCGCTCTCGCGTTTGAAGATTGCACAGCCGACGGATTGGGCTTCGCTGGAAGAGGCCTTCGCGCAGAAGACGCCCGTGGTTGGTATTGTGACCGGAGTTGTGAAGGGCGGCCTGACGGTCGATGTCGGCGTTCGCGCCTTTCTGCCCGCATCACGCAGCGGCACCCGCGATGCCGCCGAGTTGGAGAAGCTGGTCGGCCAGGAGATCACCTGCCGCCTCACCAAAGTCGATGCGGCCGATGAAGACGTCGTCGTGGACCGCCGCGTCATCCTGGAAGATCAGGCGCGCCAGCTTCAGCAGCAGCGATACTCCGAAGTACGCGAAGGAGAGATCGTCACCGGTCAGGTTCGCAGCCTTGCCAGCTACGGCGCGTTTGTCGATCTGGGCGGCGTGGATGGGCTGCTGCACGTCAGCGATATCGCCTGGCAGCGCATCGGCAGCCCCGAGGAGGTCCTTCAGGTCGGCCAGCAGGTGCAGGTCAAGGTTCTAAAGGTGGATGCCGACAGCAAGCGCATCTCGCTCGGCCTGAAGCAACTGCAGCCTGAGCCCTGGGATACAGCCGCGGAACGCTACCCCCTTGGCCAACGCGTCAGCGGCATCGTGAAGCGCATTGCCGATTTCGGCGCCTTTGTCGAAGTAGAGCCCGGCATCGAAGGCCTGATCCATATCTCCGAGATGTCGTGGGTCAATAAGGTGCGCAAGGTCAGCGATCTGCTGAAGCTGCATGACACGGTGGAGGCAGTCGTCCTCGGCATCAGTCCGGCGGAGCGCCGTCTCTCCCTTGGCTTGAAGCAGGCACTCGGTGATCCGTGGGCTGCTGTTCCGCAGAAGTATCCTGCCGGTTCCGTGATTGAAGGACCAGTCACGCGGCTGACGAAGTTCGGCGCCTTTGTGCAGCTGGCCGAAGGCGTGGAAGGTCTGGTGCACATCAGCGAGATCGATGCAGAGAAGCGCATCAACCATCCGCAGGATGTGCTGAAGGTAGGAGAGATCGTCAAAGCCCAGGTGCTTGCCGTCGATATGGAGAAGCGGCAGATCAAGCTGAGCATCAAGCAACTGATTCCTACTCACCTGGATGAGTTCTTCACCGAGCACACGGCCGGCGAGACGGTCTCGGGCCGCGTGATCCAGCAGAGCGGAGACCATGCCGTCGTCGAGCTTGGAGAAGGTATTCTCGCCGACTGCACTGTCTCTGCCAAAACTGAGGCTGCAACATCCAGCCCGACTGCTCCGGCACTCGACCTCTCGGCCTTGAGCTCCATGCTGAATGCGCGGTGGAAGGGCGATACAAAAACATCCGCCTCGCAGGCGCAGCCGTTTCAGGTAGGACAGGTGCGCAAGTTCACCATCGCAACGATGGACGCTGCCACGAAGAAGATCGCGCTGGAGCTGGTGAGTTAGCAATCACAGGAAACACGGAGGAAGGTTATGGCTCCAGATCGTCACGCGAAGGTAGAGTTGTTCCACAACCTGCACGTGCGGCCTGGAGCCTTCATCCTTCCGAATCCATGGGATGTTGGCACCGCGCGTCTGCTTAGTCGTCTTGGGTTTGAAGCGCTGGCGACCACCAGCATGGGTTACGCCTTTTCGGTTGGACAGAAAGACAACACGCTGAGCCGCGAACAGGCGATCTCTCATATCGCTTCCATTGCGGCCGCTACCAACCTGCCGGTCAATGCAGACCTGGAGAACGGATTCGGAGACGCCCCTGAGCAGGCTGCGGAGACTATCCGCCTGGCTGCCGACGCCGGTGTCGCTGGCGGCTCCATCGAAGATGCGACCGGAGATGCTGCGAATCCTATTTATGCACGCGAGCTCGCTACGGAGCGTGTGCGTGCAGCCGTAGAAGCAGCACGGAGCGTTCCGGGGGGATTCGTCCTTACTGCTCGCGCGGAGAATTATCTGCATGGTCGGCCTGACCTGGCCGATACCATCGCGCGACTGCAGGCGTATCAGGAGGCCGGTGCCGATGTGCTGTATGCCCCCGGCCTTCGCACCAAAGAGGACATCGCATCCGTGGTGTCGTCGGTCGATCGTCCGGTGAATGTGGTGATGGGTCTGCAAGGAGTACAACTCAGCCGCGAGGAGTTGGCTGCGCTTGGCGTAAAACGTATTAGCGTGGGCAGTTCGCTTTATCGCACAGCGCTCGGCGCGTTTCTGCGCGCGGCGCATGAGATGGCTGGGCCAGGAACCTTTACGTTTGCGGCGGATGCGGCGAATCCGAAAGAAGTAGCTGCGCTGCTGACGGGCGAAGAACTCAGATAAGCCACGCTCGAACTTTTTGTTTGTCATTTCGTAGCGACCATAGGGAGCGGAGAAATCTGCTTCTCTACCCATACCGTTCAGGGCGACAACTACTGACGGATTATAGGGCGGGCCTTCAGCCCTTTAACATCTTATGGGCATTGAAACCTGGGGCGTTGCCCCAGGCTGGTATGGAACGCGCCTTCAGCGCTTATCCTCCGGTGTACCGATATCCCGGCGGCCTGCTGGCTGAGTAAAGGGTCGCGGAGAAGTCCGCTTCTCGCCCATTCTCTCTACCGGGGTGCCCCGCCCTCGCAACGCCAGGGCGGGTAAGGAAAGCCACAGCTCTTACTTCTCCCCAAGTTTGCCTGGAGCAAGCTGCTGCCGGAGTTGCACAAAATCGCCCATTCGAGCTATGTTGTCAGTGACAACACACATTTGCGGAGGTGGCGGATGTCTCTTGTTGGAGAAGTGCGAAGCTTCAACCGGTTCTATACCCGTGAGATCGGCTTGCTGGCCGAGCACCTGCCTCAGAGCGAGTTCTCCCTCGCCGAAGCGCGCGTGCTGTACGAACTGGCGCAGGCGGGCGAGCAGACCGCGGCAGACATCATCCGCACGCTCGGAATGGACAAGGCCCACGTCAGCCGCATTACCGCCCGCTTTCGGACAGCAGGCCTGGTGAAAAGCCGTATCAGCCCGGAGCACGGCAAGCACAAGCTGCTCTCGCTGACCGCCGCCGGGAAACGCACCTTCAAGCGGATGAACGATGGCACCGAGTCGCAGATCGAGACGCTGCTCGCGCCGCTCAGCGCCGAAAACCGCAAGCGCCTGGCAAAGGGTATGCGGGAAGTTCAATCTCTCCTTCAGCCAAAGCCTGCATCGGCAGAGGACGTGCGGCTTCGTCCCCTGAAGGTGGGTGACCTGGGCTGGATCACGCATCGTCAGGCGGTTCTCTACACGCAGGAGTACGGCTGGGACTGGACCTACGAAGGCCTGGTGGCCCAGATCCTCGGTGAGTTCGCCGCAAACTTCGACGCAAAACGCGAGGATGCATGGATTGCGGAGCTGAACGATCAGGTTGTTGGCTCCGTGTTCCTGATGAAGACCGACGATCCACAAGTCGCGAAGCTGAGGCTGCTTTACGTCGACCCGGCTGCCAGAGGTCTGGGGGTCGGCTCACGCCTGGTACACGCCTGCATCGAACGCGCACGCGAACTGGGATATAGCAAACTCACACTCTGGACCAACGACATACTGGTCTCAGCCCGCAAGATCTATCAGGCCGCCGGCTTCACCCTGCAGGGAGAAAACCGCCACCACTCTTTCGGGAAGGATCTGGTCGGCCAGACCTGGACGCTCGATCTGAAGAAGTAGTCGGAGAACTTCCGGCTCAGGAAGATTGAAGACTGTGCATTCTCCGCTTGACACCCCTAAACATCTAGGCTTAACGTACTCCCCATACCTAGTTACTTAGGGGAGGCGGCGTGGCGAAGAACGACTTGCAGGGGACGCTGGATCTACTGGTCCTGAAGACGCTCTCACAGGTCAGAGAGATGCATGGCTACGGAATTGTGGCTCACATTCAACAGGCATCGGACGATCTGCTTCGCGTTGAGGAAGGGTCGCTGTACCCGGCGCTGCATCGGATGGAGCAACAGGGATGGATCGCCGCGGACTGGGCCATGACCGAAACAAACCGCAAGGCGAAGTACTACAAACTGACCGCTGCGGGGCGAAAGCGCCTACAGGAAGAAGAGAAGAACTTTGAGCATCTGGTGAAAGGCGTACGCGCCATTCTGCGCTACGCGTGAGGTGAAGCCATGTCGCTGCTTCTACGTATTGCGAATCTCTTCTCTCGATCGAAGGTGGATCGGGAGATTGATGCCGAACTTCGTTTCCATATCGACATGCGGATCGAGGAGAACGTGGCTCACGGCATGTCGGCGGAAGAGGCGCGGCGCGACGCCCTGCTGCGCTTCGGCAATCTGTCGAGCACGAAGGAGAATGTCACCGGCGCAGATGCTGCATTGACGCTCTACAGCGTCTGGTCGGATATACGGTACGCAGGCCGGCAGTTGCGGAAGAATCCCGGGTTCTCCTCGACGGCCATTCTTGTATTGGCGCTGGGCATGTGCGCCAGTGTCGCGATCTTTGCCTTTGTCGATGCAGTACTGATCCGGCCGCTGCCCTATCAAAGTCCGTCACGGCTAGTTGCGTTGTTTGAGAGCACATCGCTAGGACCTCGTTTTCATCTGTCGTATCTGGACTACCTGGACTGGAAGCGACAGAACAAGGTCTTCGATTCGCTGGACGCATACGACAATCGATTCTTTGCCTTGAGCACAGCGACAGGGACACAGCGGGTGCCAGGCGCTGCAGTAAGCTCCGGCTTCTTCCGCACGCTGGGCGTTGCCCCCATTCTTGGGCGCGATTTTCATGATGGCGAGGATACTCCGAGTGCTCCGCGCACCGTAATGCTGAGCTATGCGGCGTGGCAGAACCGCTACGGCAGTCGCGAGGATGTGGTGGGCCAGGCGGTCACCCTGGAAGGCGTTCCGTATGTCATCATCGGCGTTCTGCCGCGGCAGTTTCACTTCGCGCCTGCGGGACCGTCGGAGTTCTGGACATCGCTTCATGAGTCCTCTGACCCAAACAATCGCGGGGACCATGGATTGTGGGCGATTGCGCGCCTGAAAGACGGAACGACGCCGCAGACGGCCTCCGCCGACATGAGCTCGATCGCACAGCAACTGGCGAGACAGTATCCGGACTCCGATGGCGGGCGCGGTGCTACTGTCCTTCCGTTGTCCGAGCTGATCGTCGGCAATCTTCGCCCCATTCTTCTGCTGCTGTTGAGCGGAGCGGTATTGCTGCTGTTGATTGCCTGCGTGAATGTCTCCGGCCTGATACTAGTTCGTTCGGAGAACCGCCGGCATGAGATCGCGGTCCGCGGCGCGTTGGGCGCGTCGCGTATGAGGCTCATCCGCCATTTCGTCACGGAAGGAGTTTTGCTCGCCGCCGCAGGAAGTGTTTTGGGGGCCGCCGCTGCTTACGGTGCAATCCATCTCCTGTTGAGACTTGTGCCGGCGAACATGCTGGAGGGGATGCCTTACCTGCGTGGACTCGGGCTGAACCCACACGTCATCGGTTTCGCCGTAGCGACCGGCCTGGCGATGGCAATTCTGTTTTCTCTCACACCTGTACTTCGCCTGTCATTGATTGACCTGCGCGCCGGGTTGGTGGAGGGCGGCCGTGGCGGCGCCAGGACGGCATGGAAACATCTCGGAGCGAATCTCGTGGTATTGGAGCTATGTACCGCGATGGTGTTGCTGGTAGGAGCGGGATTGCTGGGCAAGAGCTTCTATCGATTGCTGCATGTCGATATCGGCCTGCAGCCGGATCACCTGGCGATGATAGGCCTGAGATCGCCGCACTTCCGCTATGCGAAACCCGAGCAGATAGTTGCCTTGACGCGGCGTGTGATGGAGGAGACAGGCAGGCTGCCCGGAGTGCAATCGGTAGCAGTAGCGCACCAGGCGCCCGTGGCGAATGTGGCTGGAGGCAATACAGCCTTCGAGATCATCGGCAGGCCGCAACATGGAACCGTCTACGAAGCCACCAATCGCCAGGTTGGCGAGGGTTACCTGGCCACCATCCAGGCGCGGCTGGTGCGGGGACGCTACTTCACCGGGACGGAGGATGCTTCGAAGCCTCGCGTGATGATCGTCAATCAGACCTTCGCACAAAAGTATTTTCCCGGGGAAGATGCGATCGGCAAGCATATTCGATACGACGCATCGTCTCCCGTGATCGAGATCGTCGGCATTGTGGACGACATCAAGGAAGGACCGCTCGATGCTGAGGTTCAGCCGGTACTCTATACCCCGTTCAACCAGGAACCTGACAACGCCCTCTGCCTCGTCGTCAGGACAGTTCATGCGCCGCAGGAGTTATTGAAGTCACTGGAAGGAACGGTGCGCGGGATCGATTCCGACATTCTGACCTATAACGCTGAGACGGCGGAAGACCGCATCCATAACCTGCAGTCGACCTATCTTCATCGCTCCTCCGCATGGCTTGTAGGCGGATTCGCGGCGATGGCGCTATTGCTGGGCATCGTCGGTCTGTACGGCGTGATCGCCTACTCGGTAAGCCAGCGAACCCGCGAGATAGGAGTGCGTATGGCGCTGGGCGCGCAACGCAACTCCGTCTACCGGTTGATTCTGAAGGAGGCAGGCAGGGTGATGGCCCTCGGCATTCTGAGTGGAGCAGTCTGCTCGGTGGCCACAGCGTGGATGATGCGAAAGCTGCTGTTCGCTACAGCGCCGTGGGATGCGGGCACGCTCGCCGCTGTGGCGGTGATGCTTGCAGCTTCAGCACTGCTCGCCAGTTATATCCCGGCACGACGGGCTGCTTCGGTCGATCCGGTCGAGGCACTGCGCTCTGAATAGCTCCTGGATGTGAAACCGTCAGATTGACGGCCATCGTCCGGCGGAGCTGTAGAATTCTCTTCGATGAAGCGGACCCTCGCCATTGCCGGCTCAGCAATCTTCCTGGTCATTGCGCCGGGAACGGTTGCGGGCTACATCCCCTGGTGGATCTGCCGGTGGCATATGCAGGAGCCACTGGCCGGATTCTTTGCGTTTCGAATTCTCGGAGTGTTGCTGATGGTCGCAGGGCTCCCTGTCCTGCTGGATTCCTTCGCACGCTTCGCGATGCAGGGCTTCGGCACGCCTGCGCCGATCTTTCCAACACGCCAGCTCGTCGTCAGCGGTCTCTATCGGTATGTGCGAAATCCTATGTATGTAGCGGTCGCGTCGTTGATTCTGGGCCAAGGGTTGTTCTTTGGCAATCTCCGCGTTCTTGAATACGGCATTGCAATCTGGGCGGCATTCCATCTCTTTGTTCTCGTCTACGAAGAGCCCACCTTAAGAAACACCTACGGCTCTGCGTACGACGTCTTCTGTGCCAATGTCCACAGATGGATTCCACGTTTACGCCCCTGGAAGCAGAGCAACCGGAACGACGGTTGATTCTTTGCCTGTGAAGCTCAAGGTAGTTTGCTGGTTAGCAGGTTAAACTCCACACTTGGTCCTATCGGTATAGGAGTCACCACCCCAGATCCAGGATTCGAATTGAAGTCGATCCGGTAAATCGTCCCTCCGCTAGGCTCCGTTTTGTTCGGGTCGCCGCCCGGTGTGGGATGAATATTTCCATCCTTATCCACGGTCCAATCTGGGGTCTTTGCAAACCTCAGGTGATTAGGGTTCAGGGTGAGGCTCCCGGTCACGATGTCTCCCGTCCCAAAGGTGTATACATCGGCGGTCCAGTATTCCGGCGGATTCGACGGAGGGTAAACCTTCTCAGTGATGCAGCCCTGACCGACTGCATTCTGCATATTAGCGGCTTGAGCTGAGTATTTCGGCGAAACCTTCGCGTTCGGTTCCCGGTTCCCTGCACTCTCACACGACACGAGAAAAACCCGGTGCACTCGAACCGCAATCTTATTCTTGTCCGATAGCTTCTTGAATGACTTGTCATCCCTCAGCTTCAGAAACGCTCTGGTAATTTCCCGAGCCAGCCTGCGATTGGTCTGATGGAATTCGATAACGATCTGAAAGTCCGAAAAGTCCTTTCGGTTCGGCCCGGAGCGATCCTTCTGCATCACCTTATCGGCAAATTCCACGATCTTGGCGGCAATATGGTTGCAATACGCCCCGCCCAGAGATGCCGCCGCGTCTCCCAATGCAGCCTTGGCAGCATTGGCATCGTACATCTGCAATTTACTCGTGATTGGCTGCAAGCTCGTAATGCCGTCAGGGTTCTGAATATCCCCTTCCTTGACGTTTTTTGTGTGCTCGCTGTCGTCTTCAAGCAGGATGAGCGTGTCCATCTTCGCGAACTCCTTGCATCCCAAATCGGCAGCCGATCTGCACATGAGCCCAGGAGGCACTGAGGAATGACTGGCCACAAAAGATCGGAAGGTCTCGGGGATAGCAGATATCATATCCCGCACCTTCCTTCGATGAGCCAGAAATTTTAGTGACCATTCAAGGCGTCGAGCGTTATACCAACATCCGTGTCGCGGGCATTGAACGACCGGTACACAGCCTGCAAGGGTTCGCACACGTGACGCTCAAGCCGGGCGAGTCAAGGAAGATCGAGTTCCCACTCGGTTTTGAGGAGCTCTCCTTCTATAACGCGAAGAGTCAGCGGGTGATCGAACCGGCGGAGTACACGGTTTTTATCGGCGGCAGTTCCCTTGCCGATCAGGCGGCGCATTTCGTTACTTTGCCTTAGTGTGTATTGACGAATTCGACAGAGCCCATGCAATGGGTGGGAGATTCGAGCGAAGCCTCTTTCGCGCATAGCGCGAATGCCTTGCTTAAGGACACGGCTTCAGCCGTGTCGTACAAGGTGCAAAAGGAGTACGGCTTTAGCCGCTGAGGTCAAGACGAGATGTATCGACAAATTTGCCTTCAGAATTATGGAGCGGGCCTTCAGCCCTTGAACTACAAATGTGCCGGATACCTGGGGCGTTGCCCCAGGCTGGTATAGAGCGCGCCTTCAGCGCTTATTCGCTGGGTAAACGCTCGCAACGCAGAGCCAAACCGTTAAACGCCGAGATCTCGCCCAGACGAGCGAGATCTCGGTGGTTCCGCCTGCCCTTCTCCGGGCTAAGGTGTGGTGATAGACACGTTATCGAAGGTTGCGGTGCACAGCTGGGCGTTGTTCCGGCTACTGACGACCAGTCCGATGTACGCGCTACTCGCCATTGAGATGGTGACCGTGCCCTGCTGGGTCCAGGTCACACCGTCCGAGGAGTAGTAGCCGGTGAAGGTGCTGCCGTTGCGCACGACACGAACCCAGTAGGGAGCCGCGAGGCCGGCGGTTCTGCTGCCGCTCGTAGCGCTGCCGGTCGTTGTGCGTGTGACCCAGGTGACGCCGTTCCCCGGGGTGACGTTGATGTTCGCCATCGTCGAGCCCGTAGCGAGTGTCTCGCGGATCATCACGCCTGCCTGGGCTCCGCTGTTGGTGTTGGTCATGCTGACTACCCGGGCTGTGATGGTGTAGCTGGTTCCCGCTGTCTGGTACGCATAGTTGAACTGATCGGCGGTGCCGCTAATGCTGCTGCCGGAACCGTTCACCGTATACGTGCCACTGCTGTAGCTGGCGCTACCAGCAATGCTGACGCCTCCGATGTCCTGGTCCGTCCAACCCGTCGGCAGACCACCTGTGGCCGTATTGACCACCAGCGTTACCGTCGCCGAGTGCGACAAGCTACCGTCGGCGCCCGTGATCGTCAGGGTGTAGGTGCCCGCTGGTGTTGTCGTTGCAGTCGAGACCGTTAGGGTCGAGCTTCCCGAGCCGGCAACCGACGTTGGGCTGAAGCCACCTGTGGCTCCGGTAGGCAGTCCGCTCACGCTCAGGCTTACCGTATCGGTAAAGCCGTTCAGCGCGCCGATCGTTGTTGTGTAGGTGGTGCCGTTGCCCTGCGTCACCGTCTGCGAACTCGGTGTGGCCGAGATGCTGAAGTCCGCCGGTCCCTGCACCACCAGCGTCACGGTCGCCGAGTGCGTCAAGCTGCCGCTGGTGCCCGTGATCGTCAGTGTGTATGTGCCCACTGGAGTTGTCGTTGCGGTCGAGACCGTCAGCGTCGAGCTACCTGAACCCGCGACTGACGTTGGGCTGAAGCTGGCGGTAGCTCCGGTAGGCAGGCCGCTCACGCTCAGACTCGTCGTGCCGGTGAAGCCGTTCACAGCGCTGATCGACGTTGTGTAAGTGGTGCTATTACCCTGCGTCACTGTCTGCGAGCTTGGAGTCGCCGAGATGCTGAAGTTAGACGGTCCCTGCACAATCAACGTCACTGTACCTGTGTGCGTCAGAGTGCCGTTGGTGCCCGTGATCGTAAGTGTGTATGTGCCTGCTGGGGTTGTCGTCGCAGTCGTCACCGACAGCGTTGAGCTTCCCGAGCCGGAGACGGACGTTGGACTGAAGCTGGCGGTAGCTCCGGTTGGCAGTCCACTTACACTCAGATTCACCGTGTCAGTGAAGCCATTCAGTGCGCTGACCGTCGTTGTGTAGGTGGTGCTGTTGCCCTGCGTTACCGTCTGCGAACTCGGTGTATCCGAGATGCTGAAGTCAGGCGTCGGAGTGCCGACTGTCATTCTGTGAATGATGATCGAGTTGTTGTTGTAATTGTCCTTGCTGACCAGGTAGTCGCCATTGCTCGCCTGATAAGCCCGAATGCCGTACATCGAATCAACATCGTTGCCCACCGCCACATTGGAGTTGGCAGTGGTCATCGTCAGGTCATTGGCGCCGGTCGTCAGGTTGTAGACGTCGATATCGGGCACGGTGTGGACATACGAGATGAACAGATAGTTGCCCGCCGCCGCGCGTCCCTTGGGGTTCTGCGTGGTCTTCAGGTTGATGACCTTGTCGGGAGTGGTGGTGTGGCCCGCCATCCAGCCGTGGTACACCTCAACCCGGCCGCCCAGCGAGGTCCAATCGGTGCCGTTCCCGTTCATCAGGACCATCGTGTCGGTGGAGGGGATGTACTCGATGCCTGCCAGTGGCGCAATGGTCGACGGAGTCGGCGTGGTTGTTGGCGTTCCGTAGATCGGCTTGCCATTGGCATCAAAGCCCGTCAACGGGTAATGGGTGATCGCGTTGGTCTTATCCAGGCCCACCCAGATATCGCCATTCGTGTCGAGACAAAAGCCGTTCCGGACACGAGCCAGAGTATTGAAGTAGTTGGTATAACCCGCTGGACTGGTCTGGCCCGGCAGCGTGCCGAAAGGGACCGATGCGTACTGGCCGGTGGGGAAATAAGAAAAGATGAAGAGGTCAGGATTCTGGCCGGTGGCTGCGAGGATGCGATGACCGTTGACGCTGGTCATGAGACCGAAATCAAATCCGCGGCTGTTGTTGGTCACGTCCACGCGCGGATCTGTTGGATAGTCGAGTGCATCGACGCTGTTGCCAACGTATCCTCCACCGCCCGTACCCGAGAATACGTCCTGACCACCGTATAAGTAAGCGCCATCGGTACCCGGGTCGAAAGCGGCGTTGCCTTCGAAGTTCAGTCCCTGCAGCGTGTACTGCAGTACGCCGGAGCTGTTGTAAGCGTGAAGATCGGTCTTTCCATTGCGTCCCAGGTCCCAGGTTCCTCCCCACGGATTGTTGAGGACGTACAGGTTTCCGGTGCTGTCTTTCCCGATACCGACGATGCGCGTGAAGCGCTGGCTACCGGTCTGCCCCTTGACTCCCGCAGTCGTGTCGAGATATCCGCCCTGCACACCGAAGGAGCCCACAAGAGTCGGAGTGCTCGACAGATTTCCGTAGATCTGGATGTTCATGTTCGGCCCCTGATCGCCGACCATCAACTGGTTATTGGCGCTGTCAAAGTACAACGCCGAAGGCCGGGAGCTGGAGCCCATGTTGATGGTGTTGAGCACGGTTCCCGACGAGGAGAACTCCTGGATCGTTCCCTCCTGCATCTGGGCCACCCATACGTTCCCCGATCCATCGATCGCGATCGCGCCGGGATCTGTGAGGGTCCAATCCGATTGCCACACGCCGGCGGTTGTGTAGCACCGCACCAGGTTGTCAGGATGGTCGCTGACATACACCAGCGTTCCAGTATCGGCGATGCCGGTGATAACGTCCGCGCGTTTCTCGGTCTTATTTGTACTCGCCGACCAGGTCAGATCCCGCGTGTGGGTGCTGCGGTTGTAACGGCCAATATAGCCGCTGCCCCCGAGGGCTGTATTGAATTGCAGTGCGGCGAAGAGATTGGTGCTATCGCCACTGATCGCCCCGCCCATGGTCTCGCCATGCGCGCCGATAGTTCCTGTTTTCTGGCCGTTCTGGTAGATATTGATGCTTCCCTGGCTCTCGTCCCACATGGAAGCGGTATAGATAACTCCCTCAGGCGCCACCCACATGGACCGCATGGCATTGCCCACATACGTGGGGGTAGTCGAATACGTGTTACCTACCCACGTCGTTGTGTAAGTCGCTTGGGCATGGCTGATCGTCGCGCTTATCAGCAGCAGGAAAAGACAGGTGATCGCAAAGAATGCTGACCAACCTCGTTTTGCAGGCATAGGGGATCTCCTAAGCCTTCTGCTTCTAAGAATGAGCGAGAAGGCTGTAGCACGGTGGCGTTGTAAATTCCACGAGCCTTCTAACTTGCGGTGCAAAGGCGAGTCAATACGGATGCCTCACCTAACTTCTCTGGTGGAATACGTTTCATTTTTCACGTTTGCTCTGTGGGTAGAACGCGATTCTTTGAGCGAAGGAATTCCCAACAGGAATGCGGATCTTCCCGAATGGAGCGCTGTTTCTGGAGATGGCCAATAGGTGCCTCGACCAGGACGTGAGTTTGTTTCACACAGTAAAACTCTCGATTGTCTTTCGCCGCGATCTCTTTTCGTTTGTCATCCCGAAAGGACAAATAAAAGGTGCCACGCTCTAAGCGCTGAAGGCGCTGGGGGAGATGCGTTCTTGTTTTGACCCGAAGCGCCAGAGGCGCTTTGTCCTGTTAAGGGCATGGCTTTAGCCGTGCCGTATGGATATCCCACAGAGGCGCGGCTTTAGCCGCTGAGGGCATAGCCTCGGTACCTCAGCGGCTAAAGCCGCATGTATTTCAGTGCGGGGACGGGACGGCTAAAGCCGTCCCCTTAAGCAAGACATTCGCACCTGCGGTGCGAAGAGCGCTCGTTGAAACAACGAATCACCCCCGAGGCAAGATGCCTCTTCCGGGATACCCAGGGAAATGCAGATATGACTCTAAGAACATAGTGGTTGCAGAGGAGGCCACTCATGTGGCCTCCTTTTCTTTGCATGAGGAAGAACCTGTTTCGCTGGTGTGCAGTTTTGATTGCGGCATTGACCATCTCCGCGGCGGCGCAGACGTGGGACCCGCCGGTTGGCCGCCGTGTCATCTATAAGAAGGTGGATGGACGCGAGCTTGGGCTATGGATTCTTGAGCCGAAGGACGTTGGCGCGCGGGACTATGCCGCGGAGCGACCGGCCGTATTGCTGATTCACGGCGGTGGCTGGGTAAACGGCGCTCCCGGTGTGCACAACGATCAGGCGAAGGCGGTCGCCGCACATGGCGCGGTTGCGATTCTGCTGCAGTACCGTTTGCTTGCTCCTACGTCGCACGAGGAACCGCGCATCTGCGTTGAAGATACGAAGAGCGCGATGCGATGGATTCGCGCGCATGCAGCGGAACTCCATCTTGATCCGAAGAAGATTGCAGCAGGTGGAAGCTCTGCCGGTGGATACAACGCTGCGTATGCTGCCGTCGGAGCGGGGTGGGACGATTCGCAGGACGATCTGCGCGTCTCCGCGAGGCCGGATGCTTTGGTGCTGCTGAACCCGGCGCTCGATGTTCACTATGCAAGCAATCTGTTTCATCACGACGAAAAGCTTTCACCGATGAGTTATGTGAACAAAGACGCTCCGCCGATGTTGATCATGAGCGGCAGCGATGATCCGGTGATCCATGCGGATGTCCTGCGCAAATATGCCTCACAGTTGAAAGCCGCAGGCGCGCGGTGCGAGCTGCATATCTATCCCGGACAGGTGCACTCGTTCTATAAGAAGGAGCCGTATCTCTCCGAGACAAATGCGCTGATGGTGGAGTTTCTATACTCGCTGGGGTTTGTCTATCGATGATGGGTGGAGTTTGCGCTATAAGCGCTGAAAGCGCGTTCTATACCAGCCTGGGGCAACGCCCCAGGTCTCTTGGCCATTGAACGACAAAGGGCTGAAGGCCCGCTCTATAGTTCATTCGTCGATATTCCCCACCAATCTTGACCTCAGCGGCTAAAGCCGCGTTGCTTTCAGGCGTCTATATGGGACGGCTGAAGCCGTCCCCTTAAGCGAGGCATTCGCGCTAATGCGCGAACTGGAGCTGCGCTCGGATGTTCCTTCCAACACGTTCGTAGGGGATATCGGACGGTCTTTCCTTTCCAAGATGGAATTCTTCGGCTTCTACTAACTTGGGAACTATAGAGCGGGCCTTCAGCCCTTTAATACCTTGTGGGCACCTAACCTGGGGCGTTGCCCAGGCTGGTATAGGGCGCGCCTTCAGCGCTTACGTTGCCGGTTGCCCACGCTCGGGGACTTCAACGAACGTGTTCGCTGAGTGACTTGGGACGGCGGCGAAACATCATCACAACTGACGCCGGAACTCTGACGGAGTTGTGCCAATACGTTTCCGGAAGACACTTGCGAGATGCGACTGGCTGGAGAAACCGCATGCCGCGGCGATATCGATGAGCGGGCTTCCCGATGATGTCAACAGCGTCATCGCATGCTGGATGCGCATCTGCATGTGGTACTCATATGGCGTAACACCGGTAGTGACCTGGAACATGCGGAGGAAATGGGCTCTGCTGTAACCACACAGCTGAGCAAGATCGCCCAGCCGGATCCGCTCATGTAGGTTGGCGCGAAGCATCTCCGCGACCCGGCGGAAGATGTACGGCGGCAACGCAGAGATCTTCTCCCGATACGCTGAGGCTCTCTCCGCATGCAGTTCGAGGGAGCGGATCGCAAGCTCGTGTGTGAGCGAATCTACATAAAGCCGGCTGCTCGGAGCGCCACTCTGCAGGAGTGCGATGAGCCTTTCGAAGAGCTGGCGCAGCCGTCTGTCGTGGAGATTGGTGCGAATGTGCAGCGGGACCGCACGTCCGCTGAACTCTTCTTCCATGACCTGCTGCATGTACTCCGGCGTGAAGGCACAGTAGGCAAACTCCGCCGGCCCTTTCACCTTTACCTCCGTAATCCGGCCCGCCGGAAACAGCGTGATCGCGCCCTCTGACTTGACGATGCTTCTGAACCGGCCCAATGGTGTGCGTTGCTCGAACACCGTAGAACGCGCCAGATGCATGGAGACGATATGGGCATCCAGTTGAGCCTCGACCCGCTCTCCCGGCTCACAGACATACCGCTCCATCAACACCGGCTCAGGAAAATCGATTTCCCGGCTGGTGAACAGGACCCTCGAGGGTCCCGGAGAGATGACGGACGTCAGTGATTCATGAGAGGCTGTTATCGTCTGGGGCATGGGCAACAGGCCGTTCCTTCCAAAAGCGATCTACGTTAGATGATCTGATATCTGCTTTTGATTCAAAGAAATTAGCTCCAAACCAGAAGGCTCGCGGATGCGTCTTCCCATTGAGACTGCAGCCCGGGCATAAAGTCGCATGATTCTGTGAGACTCTCGCCAGACGCGCCCCATAAACTTTGCACTTGAGGGACCCCCATGTGGATTGTTCGCCTTGCGCTCCGACGACCCTACACCTTCGTGGTGCTGTCGCTGCTGCTGTTTATTCTTGGCCCGGTCATGATGATGCGGACGCCGGTCGATATCTTTCCGAATATCGATATCCCGGTGGTCTCTGTCATCTGGAACTACTCCGGCCTCTCGCCCGAGCAGTTAAGCGATCGCATCGTGGTGACGTTCGAGCGAAATCTGACCACCACGGTGAACGACATCGATCACACCGAATCGCAGACGCTGAATGGCGTCTCGGTCGTAAAGATCTTCTTTCACTCGAATGTGAACATTGCTCAGGCGGTGGCGCAGGTGACGGCAGTCTCCCAGACAGCGCTTCGCCTGTTCCCGCAGGGCACGACTCCTCCGCTTGTCATTCAGTACAGCGCATCGAGTGTTCCTGTCCTGCAGCTTGGCCTGTCGGGACAAGGGCTGACCGAACAGCAACTGAACGACTTCGGCCTGAACTTCATCCGTACGCAGCTCGCTACCGTGCAGGGAGCGCAGATGCCGTTCCCCTACGGCGGAAAGCAGCGCCAGGTTCAGGTCGATCTCGATACGCAGAAGATGCAGTCGTTCGGGGTATCGGCGGCGGATGTGGTAAACACCATCGCCCAGCAAAGCATTATCCTGCCGGCCGGCGATGTGAAGATGGGCCACCTGGATTACCAGGTGGAGACCAACAGCGCTCCCTCAACGATCGAGGGGCTGAACAATCTTCCCATCAAGACGGCTAACGGGGCCACCATCTACATCCGCGATATCGGCAACGTACGCGACGGGTTCCCGCCGCAGACCAATATCGTGCGTGTCGATGGCCAGCGCGCAACGCTCATGACCATCCAGAAGATCGGTAAGAGCTCCACGCTGGATATCATCTCCAACATCCGTGCCGCCTTGCCGGCTGTCCTGGCACAGTTGCCGCCGCAACTCAAAGTCAAGCCGATCGCCGATCAGTCGGTATTTGTCCGTGGGGCCATCAATGGGGTGGTTCGCGAGGCGATCATCGCCGCGGCGCTTACCGCCATCATGATCCTCGTCTTCCTGGGGAGCTGGCGCTCGACGATCATCATCGCGGTTTCGATTCCGCTCTCTATCATCTGTTCCCTGCTGATGCTCGCCGCCCTGGGTGAAACCATCAACATCATGACGCTGGGCGGACTCGCCCTTGCCGTCGGAATCCTGGTAGACGACGCGACCGTCGAGATCGAGAACATCAATCGCAATATCGAAGAAGGCAAGGAAGTCGAACAGGCGATTCTCGACGGCGCCGCCCAGATTGCAGTTCCGGCGTTTGTCTCCACGCTCTGCATCTGCATCGTCTTCGTGCCGATGTTCTTCCTCAGCGGAGTCGCGAGATACCTCTTCGTTCCCATGGCCGAGGCGGTGGTCTTCGCCATGCTGGCCTCCTACTTCCTCTCGCGAACCATCGTTCCCACGATGGCAAAGTACCTGCTGAAGCCGCACGAAGAGAGCGCACACAAAAAGAGATCGATCTTCACACGGTTGTCTGAGGCATTCGAGAGAGGATTCGAACACCTGCGCAGCGGCTACATGAAGCTGTTGCATCTGTGTGTTGATCATCGCGTCCCTGTCATGCTGGGTATGGTCGCGTTCTGGGCGATATCGATCGCACTGCTTTATCCCTTCCTGGGACAGGACTTCTTCCCCAATGTCGACGGCGGCCAGTTCAAGCTGCACCTCCGGGGCCATACCGGCACCCGAATTGAAGACACCGCGGCGCTCTGCGACCACGTGGAAGACTTGATCCGCCGGGAGATTCCGTCGGCTGAACTAACCTCGGTCATCGATAACATCGGGCTTCCCTACTCAGGACTGAATCTCAGCTACTCCAACTCTGCCCCGGTCGGCACAGCTGATGCGGACATCCTGGTCTCACTCTCGGAAGATCATCATCCCACCGGCGATTACACCAGGAAACTGCGCGAGAAGCTGCTGCAGCAGTTCCCCGCTGTCGAGTTCTACTATCTGCCGACCGACATGGTCAGCCAGATTCTCAACTTCGGCCTGCCTGCGCAGCTCGATATTCAGGTCGTTGGGCAGCAGGTCGCTCAGAACCGCCAGTTCGCGGAGACGTTGATGCGGGAGATCCGTCACGTCCCCGGAACCACCGATCTTCGCATCCAGCAGCCGTTCAATCTTCCTACCTGGAAGGTGAACGTCGATCGCACCCGCGCGCAGCAGGTTGGATACAGCGAACGCGACGTGGTGCAGAATGTACTGGTCGGCCTGAGCGGAAGCTTCCAGACCTCGCCGACGTTCTATCTGAATCCTCAGAATCACGTCAGCTATAACATCGCGGTGCAGACACCGGAATCGAAGGTGCAAAACCTCTCGGATCTGCAGAACTTCCCCATCGCGTTGAATGGAAGCGGCCGCGACCCGCAGATTCTGGGCAATCTTGCTTCTATCGAACGCGGGAGCGAACAAGGCACCGTAAGCCATTACAACGCCCGTCCTGTCATCGACATTGATGGCGCGGTGGAAGGCACTGACCTGGCGAGCGTCGCTAAGCGCATCAACCAGATCGTAGCGGAACACCAGAAAGAGCTCCCGCGCGGCTCCCAGATCTTTATCCGCGGACAGGTTCAAACGATGAAGGACTCGTTCGAAGGACTCATCTTCGGCCTGCTCTTCTCGGTTGTCCTTGTGTATGCGCTGATTGTCGTCAACTTCCAAAGCTGGCTCGATCCGTTCATCATCATCTCCGCATTGCCCGGCGCGCTTTGCGGTATCGTGTGGTTCCTCTTCCTGACGCACACCCATCTCAGCGTTCCTGCCCTGACCGGATCGATCATGTGCATGGGCGTCGCGACGGCCAACTCGATTCTGATGATCAGCTTCGCCAAGGATCAGATGATTGCGGGAGAGAACGCGCACGACGCCGCGCTGCAGGCAGGCTTCACACGCTTCCGGCCGGTCCTGATGACGGCCCTCGCCATGATGATCGGTATGGTGCCGATGGCTCTTGGCCTTGGAGACGGTGGCGAGCAGAACGCACCTCTTGGCCGCGCCGTCATCGGTGGCCTGCTGCTGGCGACCTTCGGAACGTTGACCTTCGTTCCAATGTTCTTCTCCTTCATGCATCGCAACGACAAGCCAGTGGTGGAAGCAACGCTGGACGAGAGTGAGATATGAGCGAATCAAAGCACAATGAAATCGGTGGCGGGCAGCATCCGGAGCAGATTCCCCAGCGAGGGAGCTCCCGCAACGTCGTCCTCGGTCTGATCCTCGTCCTGCTGCTGTTGGTGATTGGCGCCGTGGCGGGTGTGCTCACGCGCGGCAAAGACAACAAAGAGCTGGAGAGATACACCGCAGACAACGCCGCGCCCACCGTAGACCTGGTCGCTCCAAAGCGGCAAGGTGCGGGCAAAGAGATCGTTCTTCCAGGTAATATGCAGGCGTTTACGCTGGCGCCTATCTACGCCAGAACCAGCGGCTACGTTCGTTCGTGGACGCATGACATCGGTTCCCATGTAAAGCAGGGCGAGCTGCTTGCAGTCATCGAGACTCCGGAGCTCGACCAGCAGCTTGCACAGGCGAAGGCCGATCTGGAAAGCGCGAAGACGAATGCCAGTATCGCGAAGGTCACCTCGGATAGATATCAGGACCTGGTCTCCAGCAACGCCGTCTCGCAGCAGGATACCGACAGTGCAGTCAGCGTGACGCAGCAACGAAACGCCGCTGTGCAATCGGCCGAAGCGAATGTTCGCAGACTGCAGGAACTCGTCGGTTTTGAGCGCATCATCGCTCCCTTTGACGGAGTCATCACGGCTCGCAACCTGGATGTGGGACAACTGATCACGGCCACGGGAAGCACCGTGACCGCCGGCGCAGGAACTAACGTTGTCAGCCGGCAGGCCTTTGACCTGTCAGATATTCGCAAGCTGCGCGTCTTCGTGAACATTCCCCAGATGTACACGCCCGATGCTGCTGTTGGCATGACAGCCTCGCTGACACTGCCTCAGTATCCCGGAAAGACCTTCACCGGTAAGCTTGTGCGCACGGCAAGTGCCGTTGATCCTGGCACGCGGACCTTACTCGTGGAAGTAGATGTCGACAACAAAACCGGTGAGTTGCTGCCGGGGAGCTACACCGAAGTTCATCTGAAGTCGAGTGGCGAGATTCCGGTGCTGCTCATTCCTGTAACCGCGCTCATTCTTAACGCGGACGGACAACAGGTAGCCACCGTCGATGCGCAGAATAAGGTCCACATGGTGCAAGTCACCACCGGCCGTGACTTCGGAGCCAACGTAGAAGTGCTGAGCGGCCTGCGAGAAGACCAGAAGGTTGTCTCTAATCCTACAGACTCACTCGCTGAAGGCGATGTCGTTCGCGTTGTCGTGCCGAAGCAGAACAACGCGGGAGGCGCCAAGTGAAGCGCAGGGCAAGTCTCGCTGCCGCAGGAATGCTTGGCGCTGCCCTGGGTATGGGCGGCTGCAAGGTCGGCCCTGCCTACAAGGCGCCGGCGGTGCAGGCTCCTCCTGCTTACTCGGAGAACGGAGCTAATGGCGCGCCCAAGGGTAACTGGAGCGCCGCCACCCCAGCCGACGATAAGAGCCGCGGCCAGTGGTGGACGGTCTATGGCGACTCCACTCTGGACCAGTTGGAGGAACAGTGCGCGAATGCCAACCTGAGCATCGCCGCTGCCTCACAGGCATATGAACAGTCGCACGCGCTGGTGCAGAGCGTTCACTCGGCGCTCTTCCCTTCTGTGTCCATCGGAGCCTCGGCTACGCGCAACCGGATCTCGTCGTACAGGCCGCTGCGTCCGGTAACAGCTCCGAACTACTACTGGGACTTCCTGATCCCTCTCTCTATAAGCTGGGAGCCTGATATCTGGGGCCGTGTCCACCGCCAGATTGAGTCTGCCTCCGCCACGGCTCAGGCCTCGGCAGCGGACCTCGCGAACACGCGCCTCAGCCTGCAGGGAACGCTTGCAGCAACCTACTTCCAGATTCGCGGGATCGATCTGCAGACCAAGCTGCTGCAATCGACCGTGGATGCATACACAGAGACGCTGGGTCTGACAGAGAACCGACGCAAGGGCGGTCTGGCATCAGAGAGCGATGTCGAACAGGCGAAGACACAACTGGAACAGACACGCGCACAGTTGATCGATCTCGGCGTGCAGCGCGCAAAGCTGGAGCATGCGATCGCCGTTCTGATCGCCGTTCCGGCACAGGCCTACAAGCTTGCAGAAAAACCGTTAGCCGGTGATCCGCCCGCGGTTCCTGTCGGTATCCCCTCAGAGCTGTTGCAGCGCCGTCCGGACATCGCCACAGCCGAGCGCCGTGTCGCGGCAGCGAACGCACTGATCGGCGTTCAGAAAGCGGCGTACTACCCAAACATCACCCTGGGCGCGAACGGCGGCGTTGAAAGCAGCGACATCACCACGCTGATGAATACAGGCTCAACGCTGTGGAACGCAGGCCCTTCGGCAAGCGAGATTCTTTTCGATGCGGGCCGCAGGAAGGCAAATGTACAGGCTGCAGTGGCGCAGCGGGAACAGGCAGCGGCTCTCTACCAGCAGCAGGTCCTCTCGGCCTTCCGCGATGTGGAAGATCAGCTCTCGTCTCTGCGCATCCTTGCAGACGAAGCCCAGGTGCAGCAGCGCGCCGTCGCCAGCGCCGAGCGTTCGACTGAGCTCTCCATCCTTCGTTACAAGCGCGGCCTCGCACCTTACCTCGAGGTGCTGACCAACCAGACGATCCAACTTTCCAACGAGCGTGTCGCCGCCGGACTGGTCGCGGACAGAATCGTAGCGAGCGTCGGATTGCAGATCGCCATCGGCGGCGGCTGGAACTCAGTGCAACTGCCGAAGGATTAGGCAATACACTTGGGTGCCCCATCCATCGCGATAGCGATGGGTGGGAGATTCGAGCGAAGCCGTTCGCGCTACGCGCGAATGCCTTGCTTAAGGGCATGGCTTCAGCCATGCCGTACCAGCTCCCAAAAGAGGCGCGGCTTTAGCCGCTGAGGTCAAGATTAGGGCGCCTTCCCTCACTGTAGAACTATAGAGCGGGCCTTCAGCCCTTTAACGCTTTCTTGGCACCTAACCTGGGGCGCTGCCCCAGGCTGGTATAGAGCGCGCCTTCAGCGCTTATCCTACCTGGGTGCCCCACCCTCGCAACGCTAGGGTGGGTTCGGAATACCCTTAGAGCATTTCTCCTGTTGCTGGGTATCCCGATAGAGGAGCGCAGCGGCGTTTTCATTGCGGAAAACGCTCATAGACCGCCCTCGCGGAAGTCCTGATCTGTCTAAAACACCTCGCAGCCCCCTTTCACCTGACCGTCTTGCCGACGTAAACTCACAAGCTGGAACCAGAAATAATTCTGGTACTTGCCCTTATTGGCAGCATCAAAAACGTGGTTTGATGCGATTGCCGGCAAGAGCATTTTCCCTGTTGCTGAAGAAATACTTTATTGCTCGCTACGAGGTAGAAATACGCTATGGCAACGGCGCCATACATAATCCGGCCTCAGCTTGTCGAGCGTCGCGCTCGACTCCAGGCCGCTTCAGGATCGGTACCTGACGACTATCTTCGAGAGCTTCTTGCGGAAGTAGATACTGCTCTCGCGAAGATTGAGGTCGGACGTTACGGCTTGTGTGAGACATGTAATGACTCTATTGAAAAAGATCGGCTGGAGCTCGACCCTCTTTGCCGATTCTGTCTCGATCACCTGGACGACAAAGAACGGGCACAGCATCAAAAAGACCTTGATCTGGCAACACAGATCCAATTTCAGCTTTTGCCGCCGAGAAATCTCACACTGGAACGATGGGAGGCACAGTACCGCTACGAGCCTGTAGGGGCCGTGGGAGGCGACTACTGCGAGGTAAGCCTGCAGGGCGACGCCGCCAGTGGCAACCAGTGCCTCTTTTTCGCAGTTGGCGATGTGGCCGGCAAAGGAGTCGCGGCGTCCTTGCTGATGATGCACCTCAGCGCCATCTTTCGCAGCTTATTGTCGATGAACCTCTCACTTGCAGAGCTTGTCACAAGAGCGAACCGCCTCTTCTGCGAAAGCACTGGGCCGGCGCACTATGCAACCCTGGTGTGCGGTCGAGCTACCACGGACGGAATCGAGATATGCAACGCCGGGCACTGTCCGCCCCTCCTTCTGCTTCATCATGGAACCGAATGTCTGGATTCAAACGGTCTCCCCCTGGGTATCTCCCCCAGCGCTCAGTACACCGTGACGCAGCACGCTCCACGTGTCGGAGAGTGTCTCGTCTTTTACTCCGATGGCATCACCGAGGCCACGTGTCCATCGGGAGACGACTACCAGCATGAGCGTTTGATCCAGACCCTCAGACAACGGTTCCCGCACGGCGCACAAGCCATGTGTGATGCCGTGCTACACGATCTCGGACAATTCCGCGGAGCAACTCCAGCCGCTGATGATGTAACCCTTTTAGTCGTGCGGCGCCGCTAGTCTATTTTTCCTTAGGTATCGTGTAGGACTTTCGCAGCTATGGGCGCTTTCCGCGATGAAAACGCTCATAGATGCGGATCAGTTCACAGAGGTCTTCTTCAACGCAAACCACACGCTGGCGCTTGTAGAGGAAGGCATTTGGTGCGGCTCTCTCTCCGGAAACTGGATGTGGGTTGCACTCCAGCGGCAGCAGGACGGGTGGGAGATGTTACCGTGGGTACGCGCTGCTGCGTTCTCATAGCAGTTGCGATGGACGTCTGGGCTATTTGACCGTGCACTGGGTGCCCCATGTCCCTCGGGGACATGGGACGGTAGCGCGTAGCGCGAATGCCTTTTTGATTTGTCATTTCGTAGCGACCGAAGGAAGTGGAGAAATCTGCTTCTCTACCCATACCGTTCAAGACAACAACCGACTGCAGAACTATAGAGCGGGCCTTCAGCCCTTGTCATTTCATGTGCCAAGAAACCTGGGGCGTTGCCCCAGGCTGGTATAGAACGCGCCTTCAGCGCTTATATATCGACCACACGCCTCGCCTCGAGTTCCCAACGAACTCGTCGAAAGACCTACGTTCTTGCCTCGTAGACGATATTGAACGGCGTCTCCGTGGCCCGCCGGAAATGTGTGAACCCCGCGGTGCTCACCACGTCGCGAATTCGTGCCTCGCCGGCCTGTGCGCCAAGGCACATTCCGACCTCCTGTGATCGGGAGCAGGGCGTGCACAGGAGCGTCGAAAAGGAATAATAGACCCGGCCGACTGGATTCAAATTGTCTTTGAGTTCGTCGTTGGCAAAAGGCTCGACAATCATCCAGGTACCCCCTGGAGCCAGAGACTGCCGCACATGTTTGGCTGCCCCGATGGGGTCGCCCATATCGTGGAGGCAATCGAACACGGCGACAAAGTCGTAGTTGTTGCCAGGAAACTCTTTGGCTTTGGCCACCTCGAAGTGAACCCGATCGGACAGACCTTCCTTTTGCGCCTTTTCGCGCGCTGCTTCGACGGATTTGTCGTGGTAATCGAATCCAAAGAACTCCGATTTCGGAAAGGCTTTGGCCATCAGGATGGTTGATGATCCGATGCCACACCCAACGTCGGCGACCCGGGCTCCTTGTTCAAGCTTTGCCTGGACGCCCTGAAGTGCAGGAATCCAGGAGCTGACGAGATTCGCGGCATAGCCTGGCCGGAAGAACTTCTCGCACCCATGAAACACGCCATCAGCATGCTCATGCCAGCCCATGCCGGCCCCGGTGCGAAAAGATTCCGCGATTCGCGGCACGGCAGCCAACGAGCCTAGTGCCAGTTCGAAGGCGCCGGGCAGATACGCCGGACTATCCTCCATGGCGAGCGTGAACGCCTGTTCCGGACTGAGGCTGAACTGCTGAGTCGATGCGTCGTATGTGATGTATCCGCCTGCTGCCTGTGAAGCCAGCCATTCGCGCAGGTATCGCTCGTCTGTTCCCGTCTTTTTTGCCAGCTCAGCCGACGTTGCGGGTGCACCGGCAAGTGCCTTGTATAGCCCGAGCTTTTCGCCGATCACAACCATGCCGGCATGCACGGATGCACCCAGATCGTCGATGAATTTTCCCAAGAAGGCGTTTAGTTGATCCATATTGATGACAGGAGCCTGTGTCGTCGCCATAACAATCTCCTTTTTGCGATGAGAGATCGGGAGCAGTAGCGGTTTACTTCGGGGACCGTATTTCGAGGCCGTAATTGTGCGCCGCTTACATGGTGAAAATCAAGCTTTTGGGCAATTGAGGAACTCTTGAAATTCGGGCTCTTTTCGCCAGATATTTGGGAGTCCGTATCTCCCTAAAGGTGGGTGGTTAAAGCGCTGAAGGCCGGGGTCCCCAACGAACTTGTTTCGTTGGGGTGGAAAGGCGCGCTCCATACCAGCCTGGGGCAACGCCCCAGGTTTCAGTGCCCACAAGATGTTAAAGGGCTGAAGGCCCGCTCTATAGTTCCAAAGTAAAGGGCAAATTCGCCGACGCTCCCTAACCCTGCCCTCAGCGGCTGAAGCCGCGTTGCTCTCAGACTCCATATGGGACGGCTGAAAGCCGTCCCCTTAAGCAATACATTCGCGCGATGCGCGAACGAAGGCAAGAGCTACACCACCCCTGGCTTGGGGAGGCTGAACTGGAAAACCCCTAAGACAACCCCTCTCCTTCGGCCACCAACGGAAGCCACACTTGAAAACGTGTATCCCCAGGACAGGACTCAACATGGATCTCACCCTGGTGATTCCGGGCAATTCGTAGCGCCGTATCAAGCCCGAGTCCTGTTCCTTCGCCAATAGCCTTGGTCGTGAAAAACGGTTCGAAGATGTGCGACCGAATCTCCGCCGGAATACCTGGACCGTTGTCACCGATCTCGACGATGACCATCTCGCCTTGCACTAATGTCCGCAGGCGCAGCTCACCTTTGCCGGCCATCGCCTCAATGGCGTTGACGATAAGGTTCGTCCATACCTGGTTGAGCTGGCTTCCGAACGAGTTCACCAGCAGCGGAAGCGGCTGATAGTCGCGTACAACCGTAATCCCTTCCCTCACCTTGTGATCGAAGATCGCCAACGTCGATTCCAGGCTGCGGACGATATCGACATCCTGTACGGGCGCCTGATCCAGGTAGGTGTATTCCTTGACGGCGCCCACCAGTTCCGAGATGCGCGTGGTGCTGGCCACAATCGCGCGGGAGAGCACAGCAAGCTCCGCCGTCGCGGCCAGCCGCGTCACAGCCGCATGCACGGCGACGGGATCAAGCCTGAGCAGGATCGACCGCAACGCCTCCGGCTGGACCTGGCACCTTGCCAGTGCGGAAGAGGATTGCCAGGTCTCGTGCTCTCCCAGCGATTGCAACACCGATGCAATCTGGTCCTCCAGATCGCCCAGCGCCAGCGGATCAGGATCAAACCCCGGTACGAGGTGCTTCTCGAGCTGCACCAGGTCCAACCGCTGCTCCTCAGAGAGCGCGCACCGGCCAAGCTCAAAGGAAGCGAACTTCAGCCGGTCCAGATGCTCCTCTAATTGACTTGCAGCACGCGCAGCCGCAGCTGCCGGGTTGTTCAATTCATGCGCCAGACCTGCCGACAATCTTCCCAGAGAAAACAGCCGGTCTTTCTGCTGCTCGATGCGTGTGCCTTCCCTGATCCGGTCGGACATCATCGCAACCAGCCGCGCCGTAAACTCCGGCATCTTCGGAATCAGCTCCGAATACAACGAAGCAGGAAATCGCAACAGCCTTCCCTGGGTCAGCGCCAAACCGGTGACGGTGAACTCCTTCATGCGTGAGAAGGGATATACCCCAACGACATCGCCGGCAGGAGCAGGCAGTACAACCGTGTCACCGCCGAACGCTCCTCGCCACTGGAACTGTCCCTCCAGCAGCACAAACAGCCAGGCCGGAGGATCGCCTTGCCGCACGAACGGCTCTCCCGCCTGAAGATGAACCTCTTCCGTATGACCCAGGAACCACTCAAGCTGGTCATCAGGAAGGTTCGCGAAGGCAGAGACGCCACCCAGCACAGATCGGTCAAACACAGGAACCTCTTTCATGGGAAGAGAAACCGGAGCAAATCCATTCTCGATTCAGCCGTCCCGTACAAGCGCCCCAAAGACGGCGGCTTTAGCCGCTGAGATCGAGACAGTCGAGACGAGCCCCCTCTGCTATTCCGTACGAGTAGGACGGGGCTGGCCTGTTTCCCTCAGGTCCAGCCGGTAGCGGCACTTTCTGCGATGACCACCCTGATAAATAACGCAATCGGCAGGAACATCGACGATCTCGATGAATTTCGCTCCTGCACGCTCACAGGTGCGGCGTGATGGAATATTGTCCGGGTCACAGGTGATCCACAGTGGATCAATTCCCAATCCACGAGCGATACGCACTAAGAGACGCAAGGAGCGCGCTGCATAGCCATGACCGCGATATGCAGGCTCGACAAAATAGCCAACGTGCCCGGCATACCGTTCGACGTGCTCTCCAAAGCCTGCCCTCAGATTGATTCTCCCAACCTCGCCTCCCGTATTGAGATCAACCATGCGGAAGAAGTAGGTAGGCACTTTGTGAACCGGATGAGGCGATACCGTATCGAGCTCAAGGCCCAGAGAACCATCGATGAGCGAATGACCTTTTAACAGACTCCGCGGCGGCATCTGCTGATTATAGTTATCCGCGACGTTTGATGATCCGGTTAACCGCGCCCATATTGCCGACACCGATCCACTGGGTCACCGCCAGGTAAATCGCCCCGAACGTCCCCAGCACAGTCGGCCCAACCAGCAACGGCGCATGGAAAGGCAGAACCCGCTTAAGTCCCCAGCCGGCAACCGCAGCCATAATCGCAACCAGCCATAACTTAGCGGTCCGCGATCTGGACGAGGGAACGGCGCCGATCTGACGGTGCAGCGCCCGGCGCAGTAAAAGGAACTCCAGCCATCCGGCGATGCCGGCAGAAAGAGTCAGGCCCGCGCTGCCCCAACGCAGGTCGATGCCAATCAGAGGTGGCAATTTCAGCGCGCAAAGATACCCAAGGGCCAGCGTGAGCGTCACCCGAACCAGCGCAAATCTGAGCGGCGTGCGCGTGTTCCGAAGAGCATAAAAGGCAGAGGAATAAAGGCGTCCGGAAGTAGAGGCGAGCAAACCTACCGCGGACCCTGCCAGAATTGCCCAAACGAAGAGAACATCGCCACCCTGAAAATGGCCGGTGCGGTAGATGGTCGATACCACAACGTCTCCCAGCACAACAAACGCCACCGCGGACGGTATGACGAAGAACGCAATCTGTTGCAGCCCCTGCTTCAGGCGATTGCGAAGAGCCTCCGCAATCTCAGCCTGCGTGCCTAAAGCACTGGACATAGCCGGCAGCTCCGCCGCCGACACTGCCATTCCGAACAGGCTGACCGGCAGCGTGTAAAGCGTCTGCGCGTACCCCAGTGCAGCCACGGCTCCGGTGCCGAGAAAGCTGGCCAGCCAGGAGTCGATATAGGCGCTGATCTGGACAACGCCGCGGCTGAGAAAGACCGGGAAGAAGTTCTTCGCGACGGTGCGGACGTGTACCGTCGCCAGCTTGAGCTGCAGACGCAACGGCATCAGCAAGCGGATCACCGTCGGCAGCTGCACCACGAACTGCAACGCGCTGCCGACAACCGAGCCAATCGCGAGCAGCACGGACAGACGGGACTCGGAGTGATGACCGCCTCCCCAGAGCAGCGTTGCGATCAGGGCAACGTTCCACATCACCGGAGCAGCGTAAGACAACAGGAACCGGCGATGACTGTTCAGAATGCCAAGGCACCACGCAGAGAGCACCAGCAGCGCTGCACCGGGAAAGAGAATCTGTACCAGGTGAATGGTCAGCAGCCGTTTCTCACCATGAAAACCGGGCGCAATCAGGTCGATGAGCCACGGCGTAATCAGGACTCCGGCAACGACGAAGATCGTTCCAACGAACAGCAGAAGAGAAAAAATGGCCTCGGCCAGCTCGGAGGCCTCTTCGTGCCGATCCTCCGCATTCAGGCGCGCGTATACCGGGATAAACGACGCCGAAAGCACGCCCTCTCCGAAGAGATTTTGCAGGAAGTTCGGGATGCGAAATGCTGCGCGAAAGGCGTCGGCGGCGTCGGAGTTGCCGAAATAATGGGCAAAGATCCGGTCGCGGACTAATCCGACAACACGGCTGAGCAAAATGCCCGTGGCAACGGCCAGTGCGTGTGTCTTGGTGGAACTGCTGCGAACTTGTGTCTTCAAACCATGATTATAAAAACTCTTTGCTATTTCGTAATAAGAAGGACTTGCTTCTCCAACAGATCGCACCTCAGCGGCTAAAGCCGCATATCTTTCACCTTTGTATCGGCACGGCTGAAGCCGTGCCCTTAAGCACGACATCGCGCTACGCGCGAACGGATACAGGGCGGATCGTGCTCAGCTCCGTCCTCCCGTTGCGCGTAGCGCAACCATTTCGCACCGCAGGTGCGAATGCCTTGCTTGAGGGGACGGCTTTTAGCCGTACCGTATCAAGGTCAAAAGACATGCGGCTTTAGCCGCCGAGGGCAATGTATCGGAGAAGCAGATTTCTCCGCTGACGCTCCGAAATGACAAACAAAAGTATCCCGGGAGGAACGTGCAGCGGGTTCACTACGGAAAACGCCCATCGATGCGCAAACCTACACGACACCTACAGGAAAAATGCTCTATCGTTGACACGACCCGCGAGAGGTAAGACATGAAAATCCGTACTACATTGCTTGGTGGCGTTCTCGCTTGCTTCTCTGCGGGATTAGTTCACGCGCAGGCGTCAGCACCGCAAGTAAAAACCGCACAGGGCGAAGCCGTGGGTAAATGGATTCACGACGGCAAAGAGAAGGCCTTCCTCGGTTTGCCCTACGCCGCGCCTCCTGTGGGCAATCTTCGTTGGAAAGCTCCTGAGCCGCCCTCCGCATGGAGCGGCACTCGCGATGCGACGAAGTTCGGCCATCGCTGTCAGCAATGGCATATCTGGGACGATTACATCTTTACTGACGCCGGTCCTTCCGAAGACTGCCTCTATCTCAATGTCTACACACCTGCGGCGGCGAAGCAGGGCAGCAAACTCCCCGTCATGGTCTGGATCCACGGTGGAGGCTTCCTCGCCGGTGCAGCTTCTGAGCCGCGCTATACCAATCCCGCGCTCGTAGCAAAGGGTGTCATCGTCGTCACGCTGAACTACCGCCTGAACGTCTTCGGTTTCCTCGCCAGTGAAGACCTGGCCAGAGAACAGGGCGGCCACGCCGGTAACTATGGCTTTATGGATCAGGTGGCCGCACTGCGCTGGGTGAAGGCTAACATCGCAGCATTTGGCGGCGATGCAAACAACGTCACCATCTTCGGTGAAAGCGCCGGCTCCTTTGCGGTGAGCGCGCTCACCGTAGCGCCCTCGGCACGCGGACTCTTTCACAAAGTCATCGGAGAGAGCGGAGCCTTCTTCGGTAGCACCATTCCAATGACCGCGGCCAACGAACGCGCCAAACGCGATCAGGCTTTCGTCGCCGCACTCGGCGCAAACAATCTCGAAGAACTTCGCGCCCTACCCGCCGGCAAGATTCTGGAAGCCACACAGAAGCAGAGCGGCATCGGCTTCTCCGCCGTTGTCGACGGAGCCTTCCTTCCGGAGTCCCTGCCAGATGCCTACGCCGCAGGCCGGCAGACGCATGTGCCCTCCATCATCGGCTGGAATCGTGACGAACGCGCCGGCACGCTCTCCAAAGACATGACCGCTGAAAAATGGAAGGCCTACGCCAAAGAGCACTATGGCGCAAAGGCTGATGAGTTCCTCGCAGCTTTCCCGGCAAGCACCGACGAGCAGGCCATTCGCTCGGCGGACGACTTCACCACCAACGGCTTCATTGCCATGGGCGCATGGAGATGGGCCGAGGCGCAAAGTAAGACAGGACAGTCACCGGTCTATCGCTTCCGCTTCGACCGCCCTGCCCCGGCCGAGCCTCTGCACCCCACGGGCAAATACGCCTTCCACTCCACCGAGCTTGAGTATGTCTTCGGCACGCTCGACGTGCGCCAGGGAGCGACATGGCAGTCAGCCGACCGCAAGCTGAGCGATGAAGTCGTTATTTACTGGACCAACTTCGCTCGCACCGGCGACCCAAACGGCAACGGTCTACCGACGTGGCCCCGCTACGACAAAGAGAAGAAGCTGATTCACCTTGACGACCCGATAACGGTCACACTAGACACAACACATGCAGAATTCGAATTTCTTGCGAGCGAGCCGTCGCAGACGCGATAGTGGCTGCGATGAGCATCTTCGTTGCTCCGAATATATTTTGTTTGTCATTTCGTGGCGTCAGCGGGAAGATCTGCTTCTCCGATACCAAGCCCTCAGCGGCTAAAGCCGCGTGTGTTAGGCGCTTGTTCGGCACGGTTAAGGCCGTGCCCTTAAGCAAAGCATTCGCGCGAAGCGCGAAGAAAGACAATGCTTTTGTTTCGCATCGCTTCACGAGAAAACTTATTGAACCGTTGTGCGTAGCGCAACCAATCGCACCCAAGTGCGATTGTCTTGCTTGAGGGGACGGCTTTAGCCGTCCCGTACAACGTTCGAGAGACACGCGGCCTTAGCCGCTGAGGTTCAAATTCAATACGCCCGAACATCCATGCCGTACAAACACGAGGGCCGGACAGTCGTCCGGCCCTCGTTCTTCCTACTTGTCCGACATCGATGGCGGCGCCTCACCCGTATCCCAGTGCGTTGGTTTATCCGTCATCACCAGCTTCAACTCTCCGCCGGCAACAAGCTGTTCATGCGTGAACCACGAACGCTGATACGGCTTACCATTCCACGTCGCGCTCGCAATATAAATATTGCTCGACGACAGGTTCTCCGCCAGGACCGAGAACTGCTTGCCGTTACCCAGCGTGATCGTCGAACGCGGAAACGACGGCGAGCCGATCAGATAGACATCCTGCGCCGCGACCGGGAAGTAGCCCATACGGTTGAAGACATAGAACGAGCCCATCGCGCCCGAGTCATCGTTACCTGGCAACCCGGCCTTGCCGGAGTGATAGCTGGCATCGAGCACCGCATGAATCGTCTTCGCGGTGCTGCTCTGCTCGCCGATCCAGTTATAGAGATACGGCGTCAGGAAGCCGGGCTCATTGCCTACATCGTAACGATAGCGAAAGCGATGCTCTCCGGCCTCAGAGAAGAACAGGTCGAGCCGCTTCTTGAAGGCCGCATCGCCGCCGATCGTCTTGATCAGCTCACGCACATCCTGCGGTACATAAAGAGAGTAGGTCCAGGTGCTGGCCTCGTAGAAGTTATCCGTATACCAGGTGCCCACCAGGCGCGGATTGAACTGCGCCTTCCAGCTTCCATCCGCATGCTTCATCCAGATGAAGCCCTTGATGTCGCCGCCCTCGGTGTGGTCCACCGCTTCGGGATACCACAGCTTCTTCCAGTTGCTCGAGCGCTCCGCAAAGAGCTTCGCATCGGCATCGTGCTGCAGCCCCTTCGCCAGCAACGCTACAGCATAGTCGTTCGCCGCGTACTCCATTGAGCGTGAACCTGGACGGTCCGCTCCGCCGGCAGGGTCGGAGTGCTCGATTGAGAGATATCCCAGCTTCTTCCACTCGTCCATGTCACCGCGGCCGAAGCGAATGGGATCGGTCGACTCCACATCGGCGTCATGCCGCATGGCCTTGTACACACGCTCCCAGTCGAGGCCCGGAACATGCTTTAGATAGGCGTCGGTGAACATCATCTCTGCGTCAGAGCCGCCCTGCGTTCTTCCCGCGAAGTTGCCGGAGCGGCCATCGACGAAGAAACCGTCGTGGTCTTGAATCTCCAGCAGCGACTGCAGAATGCCGGCCACGCGCTTCGGCGCGATCAGAGTCAGCAGCGGCGTCGAAGAACGGAAGGTATCCCAGATGCAGTAGAAGTCGTCGTAGTACGGAAGAGTGCTCTTCCACAGCGGATTCTCACCAGTGCGATCCACCGGCATCAGCATGGAGTGATACAGCCCCGTGGCAAACTGCTGCCGCTCATCCGCTGTGCCGCCCTCCACCTTGGTCGTCGATAGCTCCTTGTCCCACGCCGCAACCACTGCCTTGCGTGTGCCGTCGAAGTCGAAGCCGGCAACCTCAGTCATCGCATTCTTCTTCGCCTGCTCGATCGAGACAAACGAAACACCCACCTTCACGATCACTGGCTTTGCGCCAGGGGCAAAGGTCAGATACGCTCCCGTGCTGACGATCGGCGCCGGAGGCTTCGGCAGCGTCTTCATCGTGAACGGCATCTTGTAGCTCGCCGTCTTCGCGCCATCCTGTGGAGCCTTGCCGTCCTCCCAGATGCCGCTGGTCACTGCAGGGGTATCGGTCACCAGGTAGAAGTACACCCGCATCGGCGTGGTCTGGATATTCCATCCGATCACTGAGTCCTGTTCGCCGGCGATCTCTGTCGGCGATAACACCTGCACCTCGGTCGAAGAAACGATCTGGCCTTCGTCATAACGATGAGGCGAATCATGCAGCTTCATCAGCAGATGGCCAACATCCACCAGCAACGTGCGCTGCTGCCCGTCAGGATATGTAAACCGATACACAGGCGTACGTCGCGCCGTCGTGATCTCCGCACGGATGCCCGTGTCACCTAGACCGACTGTGTAATAACCAACCTCGGCATGCTCATCCTTGCGCGGCACCGAGCTGTGCGCCGGATCAGCCTTACCCAACATCGGCTGCACCGAGATATTGCCATACTTCGGCCCACCGCCCGTCCCTGAAACATGCAGTTGTGAGAAGCCGTTCAGATTACCCGTAGCCGCCCATCCGGCGTTGCCCTGGTTGGTCCCATAGTCAGGTCCGGGTTTCGCCATGCCGAAGGGCAGCGTAGGCCCCACGAAAACATTCCCGCCTTTATCGGCGCCCAACATGGGATCGATCTCAGAAGCCTTCTGCGCCCACAACGCGGCAGACATACACGAAACAAAAACAAGAGTATTGCGGAAAAGATGTCGCATCACAGACGTCTTTTATACTCCACCTGCGTTAACGATGTCGCTATTGGATGGGATGGGTGGGAGCAGCGGCTATAGCCCTGACCCTTCCTTCCGAAGAAGATAAAGGCCCAGGGCTAAAAGGCCCGATCTATAGAGCCGCGCGCGACCGCCTTTTCTTACCTATGGGCGCCAAAATACATGGGAAGAAAAGCAGATTTCTCCGCTTCCTCCGACCGCTACGAAATGACAAACAAAAAGGCTGTTGAACTAGATATCCCATCAATGGATAACTAGAAGCCCCGCGTCATGCAGCTTGGCCGGTGTGGTCTTGAGTCTCAAACTGGAACATCCAAATCTCACATAGTCATCCATGATCTGAATGAGAGATGAGTCTGGGATTCCCAGCTTGTGCTCCAGAGTGTGAAGGATGGTCTCGAAACTGGAGATTGCCTTGCAAGAGATATCATCCGGCATCGTCTCTACGATCCAAGCAGTACAGTCATCCGGGCCTTCGTGAGCAAAGACCTGTTCGTTATGGAAGATCTGCAGCTCGTAATCGTGAGGGATATGGAGTCTCTCCATTATCTGGGTTAGTTTCGGGGATCTGCCGCTGGCATACCAGGGAGTAGCTGTTTTGCGAATTCTATTCTTTCGGGTCATAGGGGCCGCTTCCAGATTTGAAACAATGAGAAAAATGTTTATGTGTATCCGCTATAGTGCACTTATGTCTTGCCGTGCAGGAACGGAGGTTCGCGAGCTATTACTTGATAGCCGGCGTAACCTCAATCGTGTTGCGGACGGGAAAAGTGACGAGCTCCCTCGCCTGGCCCATCAGCAACGTAATGCCTTTGAACTGTGGCGATTGCATGTCGAACGCTGTATCGAGTGCAGCTCGAAGGAAACGGTGACTATCCTTCGCAACGAAATGCGTGGAACCAATGACTTCCCGCTCGGCAGCGCGATGAAAGTCGTATATCCATAGACTATGACGATGGTGACGGCCGCCTGCAATTTTGGTACCAGTGTGCGTCATGGTCACGGTCGCATCGGTAACACTTACACCGCCGCGACCCGTCAGGCTTGCTGCAAACGCTGCGGTCATATCATGCGCAAGAAGATGCCTCCCGCTTAGGAATGCCAGACTCAACGGGGGCAGTGCCAAGCCCTCGAGAATCTGTTTAATCAGGTTTGCCTTTCTTCGGTTCATGTATGACCTCCTGGCCTGCCGGTCATGCGCTACGGGGCGGGTGTTAGGGAGTATCGGCAGGTCAAAAATAATTGGCAAAGTATTTCACCGTGATAGCGCGATTTCACTGTGAAGTTACCGTGAAGATGCCGGCAAGTCGTTCGAATGAAAGCTCTTACATCTCGCGTTAAGTTCATCAACGTACGGCTGTTACTGCGACGAAGATTAGCGATAATTCATAAACACGGAATACATCTAATCGGCAAACAATCACCGGCGAATTTGTTCGCGCGAATGACAAACGACGCGGTGGGATATTCCGGGTCCTCAGTGGGCTTGGTTCGGTTGGGTGAACGGTTCGAGCTCTGGGCTGTCTCAGGTCCACCAAGCCATCGATGCACCTAGGGATGGGAGTCGTTGGGGGCTGCTCCCACCATCTTCGAACAATCTCTCACCTACGGGTTCACACGCCATGCGACCACGGAACTCGCGGACGCATCGCCGTCAAGATTACTCGTCTTAAGCAGAACTTCGAAGTGGGGCGACCTGTCGCCCGTCACCTTCGCCTGTTGCCAGAACTGCCTCAGACGCTCCTGGTTCGAGACAAACTCCCATGCACACGCCGTAGCCGCCATGGAGGTTCCTTCCAGGATCAGGATGTTGCCCGCTCCGCTGGGATTGGCCAGGTACGAGACCTTGCAGTAGACCGTACGGGTTCGCTCATTGGGGTCTGAGATCCATTCCGCGGCCTCTTCCGGCAACGGCTTTCGGTTCTCGATCCTGTAGATTCCCCGCTCCCAGTCTTTCTTCAGAATGAAGTTCATGCCGCCTTGGAACATCAAGCCCCATGGATTGGTCTCACTGCTCCCGATCAGCACAACGTTGCTCTGCTTCAGGTCGTTCGGCCTGACATCGCGCGCATAACGCAGCGACGGCTCGACGTTCTGCCCTCGCGCAACGTGCGAAAGCTTCTGGATGATCTCCAGATCCACCACGGAGGTGTAACGCCGCGCGAACACCGTCGATGCCAGGTGCTGCTCCGGACTGGAAGGCCCATCCTCCTTCCCATAGGGAAAGGTCAGATAGTCCGCCAAAGTGAGGTTGGTACGCTTGAACTCCTGCCACACGGCGAGGCTGCTATCGCTCGGCACCAGGATCGTCGGGCGCTGACTGCTGAAGATCTGGGGCCATAACCCGCGCTCCGTGGCGAGATTTCCACGGTGGGCGCGGTAGAACCAGATACCGGCAAGCGATAGCACCACAAACAGAGCAACCGCGGCGCCACCGATCCAGAGCATTCTTAGGCCTGAAGCAGCCTCTTTCTCCCAGGCATCGTCCCGGCTGTCGGCATCGTCCGCCGAGACATCCTCGATCTCCTGCTCCTCCGAGGGCACCCCCGCTTCTGCTGGACCGTGTCTCGGACCGTCTCCGGGAACACATTCTGGAACGCACAACTCAAAGCGAGGCTGATAGGCGCCGCGCGGAATTACCAGGCGGATCGTCTCCTCACGGCCTTCGTGCTGGTAATACGTCTCCAGCTTGCGGCGCAGACGGCTGGCATGGGATCGCACAATGCCGTCGATACTGGGGTCGTAGTCGGTCGGCAACTGGAAGACCGTCCGCCCGATGTCCTTCTCGTTAATCTCCGAGACCCTTCCCTGGATCTCGAGCTCGCAGATGTGCTGCAAAAAGCTCGAGAGGCGTTCCGATCGATGGAAGTCCTTCGAAGCAATAATCCGGCTGACCAATTCACGCTTCGCAAGCGGCGGCACTGCTTCGAGATCTGACACCGGGTGATCGACCTTTCCCTTGCCTGGCGATTACAGCCTGGCGATAACTGTTCGGCGATATCGCTATCCTACGCCAGCCCGTTAAATGACGGATACACGTCTATTTTGGTCGCAATAACGGGTGATTTAACATCGCACATCTCCTTGAAAACACAGGGCAAATTTTCTGTTTCGGTGAATTGTCTGGAAGTCTCGCAACCGAGACAGCTACGGTGTATCTGGTTGGCGGGCTGCGTTCCTGGTTCCCGTTCGCCCGCAGTCGCCGGCCACCCCTCTTTGGCTCACCGGCGCGTCCGATCGGCCAATCTGCCGCCGTTCTCGATATCTCGGACAAACCCCACTGTCCGATCAACAAGCTTCCATTGGGCCCTGGATAGTTCGCTATCTAGGGCATTTTTTTGGGGACGGAAACAGGCGCCTCTTATATTAACGAGCGGCACTCGTATTAACGAGCGGCACTCGACCTGTGCCGGATGCCTGACATAAATGGCTGGGGCCAGCAGGCTTCCCTCCATGCTCCCCCCCAACCGGGTACGCCGATTCGTCAGCCAACCTTGGCAGGCGTCAACAGGTCCGCAAGTCCGACCCTGTGCAGCATCTCCGCCCGCACACGATCGAGCACGCCGTTCACCACCTCGGCTCCATCCTGGGTCGGGTCGACATGGACACGGAACGGACGCTTACCGAACGGTGCATCGACAATCTTCACCACCGCCTCGCCGACCGCAGCGACATCGGCATCCTCCGGAACGATAGCCGCGAAGCCCTTCATCACCTCTTCGCCGAAGTTCTTATACGGCCCCGCCTCGTACTCCGCCGCCCGCTCCTGGTCGGCAGGTCGCCCGGAGTGCGCGAAGTGATTCGTCCCACCTGTAAACGCTCCCGGAACCACGATCGAGGTCTCGATGCCCCAGCGCGTCAGCTCGCGAGCATAGATCACCGCCAGCGCATCCATCCCCGCCTTCGCCGCAAAGTACGGCGCCAGATACGGAGGCGTGCCACCCGCGGCGCTGCTGCTGGAGATCCAGATCACCAGCCCCTTCCGCTGCTTGCGCAACTGCGGCAGCGCTGCCCGGTTCACACGCTGTGTGCTCAGCACATTTATGTCATACAGCTCCGCCAACTGCTCCTGTGTGAATGCCTCCGCAGGCCCGAAGACCATGTGACCGGCGTTATGGATCACCACATCCAGGCGCCCGTTCTCTGCCACGATCCTGGCGATGGCCGCATCGGCCGACTCCTGTGAGGCCACATCCAGCTCAATCGTCCTGAGGTCAGCTCCGTTCTCCTCAGAGAACGTCTTCGCCGCCTCCACCTGCGGTGCGTTGCGTCCGGCGGTGTCGCGCATGCTCGCGTAGACGGTGTGTCCTGCCTTGGCCAGAGCGCGCGCCATCAGCGCTCCAAACCCACTCGATGCTCCCGTGATCACAATAACGTTCTTCATCGCAGTTCCCTTTCTGTTCCTGTTGCGTTGGTGATGACCTGTACGTTATGGCCGCATCTCAGGCGAAGCCGCCATTCGCGCGAAGCACCTGTGCATTCACCCAGCCGCCGTCTGGTCCGGCAAGGAACGAGACAACGTTGGCGATATCCTCAGGCTGCCCTAACCGCTCCAGCGGAGCCAGCTTGCTGAGCTGCGCAATCTGCTCCTGCGTCTTGCCATTCAGAAACAGATCAGTTCCCGTCGGCCCCGGAGCCACCGCATTCACCGTGACGTTGCGTCCGCGCAGCTCATTCGCCAGCACCGGCACCAGGCCTTCTACACCGGCCTTCGACGCGATGTACGGTCCATAGGTCGGGAATGACTTCGCCAGCACACTCGACGAGAAGGCGATGATGCGGCCACCCTCCGCCACATGCTGCGCCGCCTGCGACAGCACCAGGAAGGCTCCGCGCAGATTGGTCTGGATCACCTTGTCGAAGGTCTCCACATCGCCCTTCGAGATTGGTGACAGAGGCATGATGCCGGCGTTGTTCACCACCACATCGACGTGTCCATAAGCCTCAATCGTCTTGTCGAACAACTGCTTCACATCGTCAGCGTTGCTCACATCCGCCTTCACTGCCAGAGCCTCGCCATCGCCATTGCGGATCTCGTTCACAACCTCCTGCGCTAGTTCACTGTTCCCCGCATAGTTCACTACCACTGCAAATCCATCGGCGGCCAGCCGCTTCGCGATCGTGCGGCCAATGCCGCGGGATGCTCCAGTAACAATTGCTGTCTTTGCCATGATCGTTCTCCTCTTCCAGGCAGCTTCGTTGCTCGAAGCTGACTTATGAATGAAGAATGCGCCGGCCCAGAATATAAATCCAATACATAGTGCGAATATCGAATATGTGTTTTGTGCATACCAAGATCTAAGCTGTATCGACAAATTCGTTCTGCTGTTTTGCTAGGATTTTTGGGCATTCCTAACCCACCCTAACTCCGTGAGGGTGGGCACCCGGCAGAGATGAGAAGCAGATTTCTCCGCTACGCTTCGAAATGACAAATCAAAAGGTGCCACCGCTCTGAGCGCTGAAGGCCGGGGTCCCCAATGAACTTGTTCATTGGGGTGGAAAGGCGCGCTCTATACCAGCCTGGGGCAACGGCCCCAGGTATCGGGCACATTGAGAGATCAAGGGCTGAAGAGTCTGTGTGAGAGAGGCATCATCTCTCTGGATGAGTGAGCCGTTGTTGGAGGATTTCATTGTTGAGTGTGGATGGGAGCTGTTTTAGTGGGATTTCTGGAGGATGTAGATGCGTTTGAGGTTGTAGGCGGTGGCGGCGG
>NZ_JBFRFJ010000017.1:0-100773 GCF_052114765.1 Terriglobus sp. 2YAB30_2 | reverse complement strand
ACACACATCGCTCTTCGACCATGCACCGTCAATCGGGCATGATAGTGATAGTCCATCCGTTCCTCCGGAAACTTCTATTTGCTCGTCACAAACAGAATCTCCAGATACAAACGGATGGACAACAACCTCTTGAAACATCACAGGCACCCGGGCAAAAATATCGGTCGTAAAACCCATATTCGAACTTCGCTCGAATCTCCCACCCATCGTTGTCACGATGGATGGGGCACCCAGAGTTGTGCTCTCGATCGGCTTACTTCCACCCACCGCCCAGCGCTGCATACAACTGCACCAGTGAGTTCGCTTCCTGCGATTGCGCCTGGGCCAACTGGAGCTGTGCATCGTAGAGGTTGGTATCCGTGGCCAGCACCTCGATGTAGCTGGTGTTGCCGCCGGCATAACGCAGACGCGCCAGGCGAACAGCATCCGCGGCTGAAGCTACGGCGCGTGTCTGCTCTTCCCTGCGGCTCTGTGTCTCCTTGTAGGCTGTGAGTGAGTTCGACACGTCCTTCAGCGCGTTCAGAATGGCTTTCTGGTACTGCACCACCATCTCCTGCTGCTGTGCCTGCGAGTACTTGTAATTACTGCGGATTCGCCCACCGGCAAAGATCGGCTGCGAGAGCGAACCTGCAGCGTACCAGTAAGCATTGCCTCCGTCGAAGATCTTCTGCAGCTGGTTGCTTGCGGAGCCTCCCATGCTGGTCAGCGAGATCTGTGGGAAGAACTGCGCTTTGGCCACACCGACACGCGCATTCGCTGCCATCAGGGTAGCCTCTGCCTGGCGGATGTCAGGACGGCGCTCCAGCAGCTCCGACGGCAGCCCGGTCGGCACTGCTGCTGGATGCGGCTGATCCTCGATCTTCTGTCCTCGCGCGACATCCTGTGGAGCGTGACCGAGAAGGACGCTGATGGCGTTCTCCTGTGCGGCGATCTGACGCCGAAGCTCCGGCAGGTTGGCCTTTGCCGTATACAGCAGCTCTTCGGCTTGTCTTGTGTCGGCGCGGGAGCCGGCGCCGTAGTTCTCCAACGACTGGGTCAGACGGAGCGAGTCCTCGCGTGCCTGGATGGTGTTCTTCGTGATCTCGAGCTGCGAGTCCAGGCTGCGGAGCTGGAAGTACGATGCCGCCAGTTGCTGGACCAACGCTGTCCGGGTCGCACGCTGCGCCCACTCGGTCTGCAGCAACTCGGCGCGGGCGGCCTCAGTCTGGCGGCGATAGTATCCCCAGAAGTCGAGGTTCCACGCAGCCGACGCGCTGAAGCCGCCACCACGGATGAAGTCGTTCTTCGTACCATCACTGTTCTGCGGAGCAAGGCCCTGCGGAAGCTGCAGTGCCGAGAAGCTGCCACCGGCGTTCACCGAAGGCAACTGCTGTGAGCGCACGATACCGACAACCGACTGAGCCTCCAGTACGCGTTGCGCCGCGATCTTGAGATCGAGGTTGTTCTTCAGCGCCTCAGCGATCAGCGCCTGCAGCGCAGGATCGGTAAAGATGCCCTGCCAGTCCTGCTCCGCGATGGAGGCCTGTGGCGCGGGCGAAACAGCCGTCTGAGTTGATGGCTCAGTTGCGATTGGGGGCGCCAGGGCCCCGCGATAACTCTGCGGAGCCACGGCATCCGGACGCTTGTAATTCGGGCCGACCTTGCAGCCGGTCACCAGCAGCGCGAGCATGCCGCCGAGTATGGCGATGCCTGCGCCGCGAAGTAGAGACTTAGCGGAGTTCGACATGTTGGCCCTCACTAAGCAGATCTCCCGGGCTTGCGACCAGCGACTCGCTTCCCTTCAGTCCGGCAAGGACTTCCACCTCTTTGCCCATGTCCTTACCAATGGTTACCGGAACAAAATGCACCTTCTGCCCGGCATCGACCGTCACCACGTGCATGCCCGCATGGTCGATGACAAGCGAGCTGGTGGGAATGATGAGCGACGTATGTTGCTGCGACAGGGTGAAGTGCACCTGCGCATACATGCCCGGCAAAAGCGAGGCGTCGTGGTTATCGACCTGCACCTCCGTCCGCATGGTGCGCGCGGCGTCGTTCAACGACGATGCGTTGCGAGTAACGGTGCCGGTGTAATCACGTCCCAGGCGCTCGGTGACATCGATGCTCGCCTTCTGTCCGTCGCGAATGTTGACCGCTTCGGACTGCGGCACGTCGACATAGATCCGCAGCATGTCGCTCTGCGCGATGCTGAAGAGCGGCCTGCTCTGAGCCGATGCGCTGACCAGGTCGCCGCGCTCCACATTGCGCTGCGTGATCACGCCGTCAAAGGGAGCCACGATGCGCTCGAAGTTCTGCATCTGCTGCAGCCGCGCCACGTTGGCCTGGTTCGCAGCCACGCTGGCCTCAGCCGCCGCGATATTGGCATTGGCAGCAGAGACATCCGCGACGCGCGCATTGTGATTTTGCACAGCACTATCCACAATCTGCTGCGAGATAGCGTGCTGCTCTCCCAGCGGGACATCACGCTCACGCGTCAGCCTCGCCAGTTCGGCATTGGCCTTCGCTTGCTCCAGCGCTGCGCGAGCCTGCAGCAATGCCGCCTGTGACTGGGCGAGGGTCGCTTTTGCCTGGCTCAACTGCTGATCGATCTCCGGCGAAGAGATCACCGCCAGTACCTGTCCGGCGCGTACCTTCGTGCCGATATCGACATTGCGGCGGTCGAGATAACCGTCCACGCGTGCATACAGGTTCGCCGTATACAGCGGCTCGATATTGCCCGGCAGAATAAGCTGCGATGTCGGCTCACCCTTGGTCGCGTGGATCACGCTGACGACGGGGTGCGTCACCGGAGCTTCGTTCGTCGCCGCCAGCGCCTCGCGATAACTTGCGATGCGAGGGAAGGCGCCGACTGCGGCAAGGGCAAGAAAAACAACGGCGCCGGCGCCAATCACTTTAGCTTTGCTTCTGGATTTCGCCTGGACGCGGTCGCGGGCGGGGGTTTCCTGAGTGCTGATCATGCGGCCTCCTGAGCTGGTTTCTTTCCGTGGATCAGAGTGAACATCAATGGAACAAAGAAGAGGGTTGCGAAGGTCGCCATACTGAGACCGCCGATCACGGCGCGAGCGAGCGGAGCGTTCTGCTCACCGCCTTCGCCCATGCCCAGGGCCATCGGCAGCATGCCGATGATCATGGCGCAGGCTGTCATCAGAATGGGTCTCAGTCGAGTAAAGCCTGCCTGCACAGCAGCGCCGACCGCCGTCTCGCCACCGACACGCAGTTCATTCGCGAAGGTGACCAGCAGAATGGAGTTCGCTGTCGCTACACCGATGGACATGATGGCGCCCATCAGTGAGGGAACATTGAACGTTGTCTGCGTGAGGAACAAAGCCCAGACGATTCCGCAGAAGGCTCCGGGCAGCGCGCAGATGATGATGAACGGGTCAAGCCAGCTCTGATAGTTGACGACCATCAGCAGGTAGACCAGCAGAGCGGCGAAGGTAAGACCGAGACCCAGGCGGGTAAAGGCCTCATTCATGCTCTCCACCTGACCGCGGACGACAATCTTCGTGCCCGGCGGCAGATGTGCACTCTCTTCCTTCACGATGCGGTTGACCTTCGACGCCACCGAACCCAGGTCGCTGTTCTGCGTGTTGGCGTAGATGTCATAGACCGGCGCGCCATTATGGTGGTTGACCACCACGGGCATGATGGCGGGTTTCAGCGTCGCCATATTGCCCAGCATCTCGGTGCGGTTGGCCAGGGTATGGATCGGGATCGGTGTGTTCTGCAGAGCATTAACCGAATCGATGCTGTATTGCGGTGTCTGCGCCGCAACGGCGTAGGTGATGCCCATCTTCGGATCGAGCCAGAAGTTCGGCTGCACCGCCGCGCTGGAGCTCAGCGAGATATACAGGCTGTTCGCCACGTCCTGCTGCGTGAGTCCGAACTGCGCCGCACGTACGCGGTCGATATCGAGATGCAGGTCAGGCGCATTCACCACCTGGTGCATGTGAACGTCGACTGCTCCGGGAACCGTTGCCAGCCGCTCGCGCAGATGGCGTGCGATCTCGTAGTTGGCCGGATCGTAACCCTGTATCTGGATATCGATCGGCGCAGGCAGACCGAAGTTCAGAATCTGCGTCACCATGTCCGCGGGCTGGAAAAAGAAAGTCGCATCGGGGAACTTCTTTGGAAGCTCCGCACGCAGCCGCTTGATATAGCCCTCGGTGGAGTGATGCTTCTCATTCAACGCGATCAGAACCTCGCCGTCGGCACTGCTGATGGTCGAGCCATCACCAAAGGCATAGTTGAAGGTCTCGGGCGTGAGGCCGATATTGTCCATCACCAGCTCGGTCTCATCCGCGGGAATGATCTTGTGGATCTCGTCCTCGACATGGCTGAAGACCACCTTGGTGCTCTCAATGCGAGTGCCGGGACGTGTGCGGACGTGTAGTTTGATCTGCCCGGCGTCGACGCTGGGGAAGAAGTCTCTGCCGATGAAGGGCAGCAGCACAAAGGCTGACAACATCACTGCCACCGAGGCAAACAAGGCGGCACGGCGATGAGCAAGGAAGCTCTCGAGTGCCGAGGTATAGCGATGTTGCAGCCAGGTGTAGCCCTGATTGAAGCGGTCGTTGATGCGGCGGAAGAACCCGCCTGCGCCGGCGGTCAATACATCGCCGGTCGTCTGGCCTTCAAAGTTGTGCTCGGCTCCCAGAAGATAGTTCACCAGCACCGGCACCAGCGTGCGCGATAGCACGTAGGAGGCCAGCATGGCGAAGACTACGGCCAGCGCCATCGGGGTAAAGAGGAACTTCGCCGGTCCAGTAAGAAAGACCACCGAGACGAACACAATGCAGATGGTCAGCGTAGAGATCAGGGTCGGTCCCGCAATCTCGGAGGCGCCGATCAGCACCGCCTCACGCAACGTCTTGCCGTGCATGTGGCGGTGAATGTTTTCGATCGTAACGGTCGCGTCGTCCACCAGGATACCGATGGCCAGCGCCAGACCGCCGAGGGTCATGGTATTCATCGTTTCGCCGAGGGCGGAGAGCACGATGATGGAACTCAGGATCGAGAGCGGGATTGACACCGCGATAATCAGCGTACTGCGCCAGCTTCCGAGGAAGAGCAGGATCATCAATGCGGTGAGTGCTGCCGCAATGACGCCTTCACGCAACACGCCCACAATGGCTGCCTTCACAAAGATCGATTGATCGAAGAGCTCCGTAATCTTCAGTCCCGGAGGAGCGGCAGCACGCGAGGCCGGCAGGACATCGTCCTTGATCTGCTTGACGATATCGAGTGTCGAGACCGAGCCGGTCTTCATGATGGTGAGCAGAGCCGCGGGCTTTCCATTCGAGCGCGCAACGTTCTGCTGCACCGACCATCCGTCACGCACATGCGCCACGTCGCGCATGTAGACCATGGCCCCGTTCACTTCTTTGATGGGGACGTCGTTCAACGAAAGGGCGTCCACCGGGCTGGAGTTGGTACTGACGGTATACTCCGTGTTTTCAACTTTGGCGGTACCCGATGGCAGCGTTACGTTCTGCGCATTGATGGCGCTGGTAATGTCAACCGGCGTAAGGCCTTTTGCCAGCAGGGCATTCTGGTCGAGATCGACCATGATCTGGCGAGCCACTCCACCATAAGGCGTAGGCAGCAGCGTGCCGGGGACTTTAGTGAGTTGCTGACGGACGCGGAAGAGACCGTAGTCGTAGATTTCGGATTCGGAGAGGGTGTCGCTCGAGAGCGATAGCTGGATGATGGGTACGGTCGAAGCGCTAAAGCGTAGAATCCACGGCGGATTCACACCCTGCGGCATGCGGAAGCGGATGGAGTTTACGGCGGCTCCAACCTGCGACATCGCAGCATCGATGCGGACCTGCGGCTGGAAGGAGATCTTGATCACCGCAGCGCCGCTGGTGGTCTGCGAGTCGATGGATTTCACGTCGTTCACCACCGCCATGACGAACTCGCTGAAGGTGGTGATGCGCTGTTCCATCTCCTTTGCCGGAAGGCCGGAGTAGGACCAGATCACCGTGATCTGCGGGATATCGATATTGGGGAAGATGTCGGTCGGTGTCGTCGCAATCGACGAGAAACCCATGATCAGAATGAGGATCGACGCTACTATGAAGGTGTAGGGGCGATCGAGAGCAAAGCGGACGATCCACATAAAGTCGTCTTCCCTTTCGAAGGTCGATTTCCGTTTCGAGTATTTTGATGCGCGTCGAATTAGTTGGATTCAGCTTTTGCAATCGCGCGTCGTTTTAGGTGGGGAGCACGTCTAATTTCGTATGGGCAAGTTGACCGATAAAGAAGCGGCACAGATTGCGAAGGCGCTGGGAGATCCGAACCGGCTCGCAATTTATGGACAGATTGCCCAGGCCGACGAGCTCTATTGCGGCGAGATCTGTGAACGGCACACCATCTCGCCGGCAACGATCTCACACCATCTGAAGGTATTGACGGATCTTGGCCTTGTCACCTCGCGCAAAGAGGGCCTGAACGTGTATTACCGTTCGCAGCCGGAGACGATCGCGGCGTATCGGAAGTATCTGACGGAGCTTGGTGGGAAGTAGCGCTTTTGTTTGTCATCCTTTGCTTCGTTGCGAAATGACGAATGTGCGGTCCGATGTCGTGCATCGACGCCGGTGAATTTTGACCTCAGCGGCTGAAGCCGCACGTTTTGCAGACTTTGTACGGCACGGCTGAAGCCGTGCCCTTAAACGACAATCGCGCTTCGCGCGACTAAAGCACGATATTGCGCTGCGCGCGATCGGATACAGGGCGGATCGTGCGCAGTTCCATCCTTCCGTTGAGCGCAGCGCAACCACTTCGCACCACAGGTGCGAATGCTTTGCTTAAGGGCATGGCTTCAGCCATGCCGTACGGACACCTAAACGAGGAGCGGCTTCAGCCGCTGAGGGCAGCGTCGCAAGAGAAGCAGATTTCTCCGCTGTCGCTACGAAATGACAAAAACGAATCGAGTGTATGGATTTATCGTTTTGAGGTCTTAGGCTTGTCTTCTTCCGCGCGGAAGAGATGCACGATTGCGGCGAAGACTTCGTCCACGATCTCCGGCATGAGACGCTTCTGATCTCTTACCCAGATCTCCACGCACATTCCAGTTGCGGTCATCGTGAGGCTTGCAAGGATTCTGTGTTCCAGTGCGGACTCCTTCACTGCCCGCTTTGAGCGGCTGACAAAGGCCTGCGTTACCTCTCGCTCCAATAAAGGAACCTGAAGAAACTGCGCCATCCGCGCCGCAGGACTGCGCTCTGCTACCTGGACCACGCGTTCCGTCGTGTGCAGTGTCGGTGCGAGCACCTGTTTGATGGCGGCCTTCGCGGCCTCCAGCGAGTTCAGATCCGCCTTCTGATCGCGGATCGCCTGCGCCAATGCCTCTCCGTAACGTTTTACGGTCGCGCCCATCACATCTTCCTTCGACCCGTAGTAGCGGAAGAAGGTACGGCGCGAAACGCCGGCTTTGGCCGCGATCTGGTCGACGTGCACATTGTCGAAGCCGTGCTCAAAAAAGAGATCGATCGCCGCGTTCCAGATCTCGCCGCGTACGACCTCCTGTTTCTTTGCCTGCAGCGAGTTGCGGGGGGAGGGGTCGTGGACTGCCATACGGCGATTGTAACCCTGTTGGCCACGATTGGCACATTAAGTTGACAATGGCACAGTGTGCCATTACGCTCAAATCAGATATTCACCTCGCGACCCGGAAGCTGCCCGATGCCGACACGCCCTTTGCACGACCTTTCCTCCCGATCCAGAAATCTTGCCGCCCTGCTGCTGGTTACGCTGCTGCCTGCCGGCTGCTTCCGCAAGAAAGCAGACAACACGGTCAACGCCGCGACGGTTGTGCAGGTGAACGCGGCACGTGCGATTGGAAGGCAGGTTGCCGTCACCCTCTCTGAGACAGGCAGCTTCGTCGCCGAGGAGTCTTCGGATGTTGCGCCTGCGGTCTCCGGCCGCGTGATTCGCACACCAGTCTCCGTCGGAGCCTTCGTCAAGGCCGGCGAGGTGATCTGCGAGCTTGACCATCGTGATGCCGAGCTGAAGCTGACTCAGTACAAGGCGCAGCTTGCCGAAGCACAGGCTTCACTGCGTCAAGCACAGTCGCGCATCGGCTTGGGTACCGGCAACTTCGACGCCTCACACGTTCCTGAGGTCGCCGCCGCCAAGGCCACCTACGAATCCTCCGCCGCACAGGCCAGACTCGCTGCGGCCGATGCCAAACGCTACGCCAACCTGGTCGCTACTGGCGATGTCTCGCAGAGTGTCTACGAGAAACAGCGCACCCAGGCCGAGACCGCCGAGGCCCAGGCGAATGCATCGCGGCAGCAGTACGAAGGCGCGCTCAACACCGCCCGGCAGAGCTACCAGGCGGTCAACTCCTCACAGGCATCGCTCGAAGCCATGCAGGCGCAGGTTGGGCAGGCGGAGAAGGCGCTCGCCGATACCACCATCCGCGCGCCTTTCGATGGTTATGTCAGCGCGCGGCCAATCGCTGTCGGTGAGTACGTCACCACTTCGAGCTCGGTTGCCACGGTAGTCCGTATGGACACACTCAAGCTGCAGTTGCAGACACCGGAGAAGAGCGCTGCGGGCCTGAAAGTAGGCATGCCGGTCACAGCTCGCGTTGCTGCCTACGGTGACCGTGACTTCACAGGCGCGACCTCCGCCCTCAATCCGGCCGTCAATCCCGACTCACGCTCCTTTGTCCTTGAAGCACGCTTCGCTAACAGCGACAGCACACTGCGCCCGGGCATGTTTGCCAGTGCACGCGTGGTTCTTCCTGGAACAGAAAACGCCGTCTTCGTTCCAAAGGCAGCGGTCGTCCGCGACCGCACTACCGATTCCAACCAGATCTTCGTCGTCGATGGCGGCAAGGCGCATCTGCGCGTTGTCACCTTGGGCGAGACCGAGAACGGCTCCCTTCGCGTCCTCAGCGGCTTGACCGCCGGCGAAATGGTAGCCCTCAACAAGCAGTCTGACCTGTACGACGGCGCCTCCGTCGCAGTACAGGCAGCCCGGTAAGGAGTTCAACCCATGCACGGTTTAGCTAAACTCTGCGTCCGCCGGCCTGTCTTTGCCACCATGCTGATTCTTTCGCTTATGGTGGTGGGCGCCTTCTCTTACTTCAGCCTCGGCGTCGATCTGCTGCCCAAGGTTGATGTGCCTACTGTCGCTGTGACAGTCGCCGATCCGGGAGCTTCGCCGGAAGAGATCGAGACCGAGATCAGCAAGAAGGTCGAGGACGCGGTCAACACCATCAGCGGCATCGACGAACTGCGCTCCAACTCCTCCGAGGGCCAGGCGCAGGTCATCATTACGTTCGACCTGGATAAGAACGGCGACGTCGCCGCTGAGGAAGTCCAGAACAAGATCAACCTCATCCGCAACGATCTTCCGCAGACAGCGAAGGCGCCGGTGGTGCAGAAGTTCGATCCCGATGCCGCTCCCGTGCTACAGATTGCGGTTTCCGCGCCACGATCGTTGCGCGATCTTACGTTGATTGCCGACAAGCTGCTGCGGCAGAAGCTTGAGAACATCAGCGGCGTCGGCCAGGTACAGCTCGTCGGCGGAGCCAAACGCGAGATCCACGTCAACGTCGATCCGGAGCGTTTGCGCGCCTATAGCCTGACTATCACCGATGTGGTTAACGCCGTGCGCCAGCAGAATCTCGAACTGCCCGGAGGCTCGCTCAACGCGGGGACGCGTGAGTTCACGGTGCGCACCATGGGCCGCATCACCACGGCGGCACAGTTCAATGACATCGCCATTGCGCCGCGCCAGGGCTATATCGTCAAAGTCAACGACGTAGGCTCTGCTGACGACAGCTACGCGGAACCCAGAACCTCAGGACGTTTGAACGGGACGCCGGCGGTCATGCTGGTGGTCTCCAAGCAATCGGGAGCGAACTCGGTCGAGGTAGCCACCGAGGTCAAACAACGGCTCGCTGAGATTGCGCCGACGCTTCCCAAGGACGTGCGCACGCAGGTCGTGCAGGATCAGTCCATCTTTATCGAAGCTGCGATTGAGTCCATCAAGCATCACCTGATCGAAGGCAGCATCTTCGCCTGCGCTATCATCTTCGTCTTCCTTGCCAACTGGCGTACGACGCTGATTGCCGCGATTGCTATTCCCACCTCCATCATCTCGACCTTTGCGCTGATGAAAGCGATGGGCTTCACACTGAACCAGATCACCATGCTCGCCCTGACGCTGATGGTCGGTATCGTGATCGACGACGCCATCATCGTGCTGGAGAACATTTACCGTTTCATGGAGGAGAAGGGCATGTCTCCCTTCGAGGCGGCGATCGAAGGAACGCGTGAGATCGGTCTGGCCGTGATGGCGACGACCTTGTCGCTGCTCGCGGTCTTTCTACCGGTGGGTTTCATGGGTGGCATCGTCGGGCGCTTCATGAGCTCCTTTGGCTTTACCTCGGCCTTCGCCATCGCGGTCTCGCTGCTGGTCTCGTTCACACTAACGCCGATGCTCTGCTCGCGGTTCATCAAGGTTCCGGCGAAGAAAGACGGCCATCAACACGCTGCTGGACAACAGGGTTCCGGTCGCCACGGTTCAAAGGACTCGCGCTTCTTCCAGTACATCAACGGCCACTACCTGCGGCTGCTGCAGTGGTCGATGGCCCATCGCAAAGCCGTCGTGATGATCTGTGGGGGCACCATCCTGAGCCTGATTCCGCTTTTCATCCTCGTCGGCAAAGACTTTACTCCCGCCGACGATCAGTCGCAGTTCAACGTCCTGATCCGCACGCCCGAGGGAAGCTCCCTGGCAGCAACTACGCAGGAGACTGAGGCCATCGCACAGGCCATCCGCAAGCTGCCCGGAGTAAAGACCACGCTGATGACAGCGGGTGGTGGAACCGATGGCGCGGTGAACAGCGCCAGCATCTACGTCAAGTTGGTGGATGTCGCCGACCGTCATAACACCCAAACCGACCTGATGCAGCAGACCCGTAAGCTGCTGACCACCTTCCCCAGCAACCTGCACACCAGCGTCGAGCTGGTGGCCGCCGTCGGCAACGGAGCCAGTAATGCCCAGGTGCAGTACTACATTCAGGGTCCGGACCTCGACAAGCTGACGCAGTATTCCGACGAACTGCTGGCGCGGATGAAGAAGATTCCCGGTGTGACCGATGCCGACTCCTCCCTGCGCAGCGGCAAGCCTGAGGTTCGCCTGGAGATCGATCGCGCCCGCGCTGCCGACCTCGGCGTCTCCGTCAACAACATCGAACAGGCACTTAATACCCTGGTCGCCGGCGAGACCGCATCGACCTTCAACGCAGGTGATGAGCAGTACGATGTTCGCGTCCGCGCCGGGGAGCAGTTCCGCAGCCGCATCGAGGAACTGAATAAGATCACGGTTCCTTCGACACGCCAGTTAGGCTACGTCGGGCTGAATGAGGTGGTATCTACCCAGAGCTCCACCGGCCCTTCCTCCGTGAACCGCATCGCGCGGCAGCGGCAGGTCACGGTAAGCTGCAACGTTCTGCCCGGCTACTCGCAGTCGCAGGTCCTCACGTCGCTGCAGAAGGCCGTCGCCGAAATGCACCTGGACCCCGACTACCGCACCGGTCTCGCCGGAGCCTCCAAAGAGCTTGGCCGCACCGGCTACTATTTCCTGCTGGCCTTCGCCCTGACCTTCATCTTTATGTACATCGTGCTGGCAGCTCAGTTCGAGTCGTTCATTCACCCGGTGACCATCCTGCTGACGCTGCCGCTCGCTGTTCCCTTCGGCATCCTGGCACTGCTGCTTACCGGGCAGACGGTCAACATCTTCTCCGCGCTTGGCCTGCTGCTGCTCTTCGGCATTGTGAAGAAGAACGCCATCCTGCAGATCGACCACACCAACGGCCTGCGCGCTGAGGGCATGCCTCGGTATGATGCGATTCTGCAGGCCAACCAGGACCGTCTGCGCCCCATCCTGATGACCACACTCGCGCTGGTCGCGGGCATGCTGCCGCTGGTCATCTCGCGTGGAACCGGCTCAGCCACCAACCGCTCCATCGGAGTGCTGGTGGTCGGCGGCCAGTCGCTCTGCCTTCTACTGACGCTCATCGCTGTGCCGGTCTTCTACTCCCTGTTTGAGGACATCGCCGAACACCCCATCTGGAGCAAGCCGGTCCGTATGGCACAGTCTCTCTTCGCTCGCATTCCCACGTGGAAGCGCAATACGGTCTCCGCGCCGGAACCTTCGAATGAGGTCGCCTAGCATGAAGCAGTTTGTTCTCGCACTCTCTCTCGCTTCGGCGGCCACATTTGCGCAGGAGGTTGGGCCGACATCGCCACCGCTGCCGCCTGCGGTTACGCTGCAGATCGCCCCACGCATCGGCATCACCGGCGAAGCTCCCATTGCGCTGCCTGACGTGATTCAGGCGGTCCTCGCCAACAACCGCGATATCGAGGTCTCGCACCTGGCGCAGCGAAAGGCCGTGCTCAACCTGAAGGCAGCCCGGGGATACTTCGATCCTGTTATCGGCGGCAATGCTCACACCATGCGCCAGGTCACGCCGGTCTCGTCGTCGCTCGGCGGTGCTACGAACGGCGCCCTGACACAGAAGGAGCTCTATGCCGATCCGCAGATCAGCGGCAACTCACCCTGGCTGGGCACGACCTACAAGCTCGACTTTGCTTCGACCCGGAGCAACAGCAACAACACCTACAACACGCTGAACCCCACCTACACCACATCAGCCACAGCCAACTTCACCCAACCGCTGTGGAGCGGCCTGCTCTTCGACCAGAACCGCGAACGCCTCAAGGTCGCACGCAAGAACATCGCACAGAGCGACGAACAGTTCAGGCAGCGCGTGATTGAGACGACGACGCAGGCGATCCATGCCTATTGGGAGCTCGACTATGCGCTGCGCAACCTCGATGTGCAGATCGAGGCCGTGCGCCTGGCCGAGCAGCAGGACGCCAGCAACCGTCGCCAGGTGGAACAAGGCACGCAGGCGCCGATCGACGTCATCCAGACACAGACGCAGATGTCGACCTATCAGCAGAACGTCTTCAACGCGCAGCAGCAGGTCACCAAGGCGGAGAACTCTCTGAAGGCGCTGATACTGCCCAATCGCAGCGATCCGCTGTGGAGCGTTGCTCTGAAGACAGCCAGCAGCCCCACGGAGTCATCGCCTATTCCCACACTTGAGGAGGCAATGCAGCAGGCGCTTGCCGATCGTCCTGACCTCAAAGCCGGAGCCATCGGAGTCCAGGTCAGCGGTCTCGACGCACGTCTCGCCCACGAGCAGGCAAAGCCGCAGATCGACCTTACGGCACAGCTCGGCGTGCAAGGGCTCTCGGGCCGCGCCGTACCGCAGTCCTCCGATCTCTTCGGGAGCTTGTTTGCTCCAGTGATCACGCGCATCAACGATCTTTCGACCCTCGCTGGCCTGGCGCCGATCTCGCTCTCCGGTGGTGGAAGCTCCAGCTCGGTACCATCGTTTTTTGTCGGCGGCTATGACCAGTCGCTCGGCAATCTGCGCGATGGACGTTTTCCCATCGTCAAGGTCGGAATCCAGATGTCGTGGCCTATCGGCAATCGGACTACACGTGCACAGGCCGCCGTTGCCGATGCCAATAAGAAGCAGACCATCGCACAACAGCAGCAGCTTGAGATGACTGTCGAAAGTGACGTGCGGAATGGTTTGCAGCAGCTTATCAATGCGGATCTGGTGCTGAGTGCCTCGCACCGTGCCGCAATACTCGCGCAACAGCAGTACGACAGCGAGCAGCGTCAGTTCAAGGCGGGCACGTCGACGGTTTATCTGGTGCTTCAGCGGCAGAATGAGTTGATCAGCGCCAAGCTGCGTGAGATTCGCGCGGCTGCGGATAGGGGCGAGGCCGAAGCAGACTTTGATCGCGCCACGGCGAATACATTGCGGCGGCAGAATATTGACATTGTTGCGGTTTCGAAGAAGCTGTAATCAGCTACTGCAATCCCTACTGGGTGCCCCACCCTCGCAACGCTAGGGTGGGTTAGGAATACCCATGAACTCTCAATAAGAACAACCCATTTTTGCTATTTGAAGTGATGAATCGATCGTTCATTGCTCTTGTGACTTCCCTGCCCACCCTAGCGTTGCGAGGGTGGGGCACCCCGGTAGGAAAGAACAAGAGCGGTCGCGCGTAGCGCGATACCCCACCCTTTGTCTTTCACCCCAGCGAACAAGTTCGCCGGGGACCCCGATTCGACAAAGAATGGGGCAACGGGATTATCAGCTCAACTGACGATCTGCTTCCTTGATCGGCATGTCATTGATGCTGGCTTCACGGCGCTGCATCAACCCAGAGGGCACAAACTCCCATAGCTCGTTGCCGTAGCTGCGGAACCACTGGCCGCTGTCGTCGTGGCACTCATAGAAGAACTTCACTGCGATGCGGTTCTCGCGAAAGGCCCAGAGTTCTTTCTTGAGCTTGTAGTCGAGCTCCCGGTTCCACTTTCGCCGCAGGAACTCGATCACCGCCTGACGGCCATCGAGGAACTCGGCACGGTTTCTCCAGTGCGTGTCCTCGGTGTAGGCCGCGGCAACGCGCTCCGGATCGCGCGTGTTCCACAGGTCTTCCGCAAGCTGCACCTTGCGTGCTGCCTGTTCGGGATCGGTAAAAGGCGGGGCGATGACGGTGCTCATAAGGAATCTCCTGCTGCAATCATGGTACGGAATTGAGATTACGCCCCGATCAAGGGCAATGCACCTGATTGGAAGTCGTGCGGCGGAAGGGATAAAACAAAACGGTTCGCGCACAGCGCGAATACCCACGTCCCAGAAGCGGGACATGGGGCACCCGGTATGTGCTTGCTAAATTGTCGGGTGGCAGAACCATCCGAGCTCTGATGCCACGGCGAAGGTCTGTTGTATGGTGGCTACTTGTTCTTCACCAGCAATAACCTCCACGGCTTCTGCGATCGTCTTTCCCTCTTGCAGTGCGTCCAGCAGCCGGAACTCGCCTTCTTCCAGCGCGCGGTAGTACACCACGTCGTCATAGCGGTGCACGGCAAGGTATCGCTGCTCCGGAGCCATCTCGGGCAATGTGGTTGTGGCGCTTGCCTGCCGCAGTTGCGCCGCGCCGCTGGTTACGGCTTTCTCATCCGGCTTCTTTACAGCGAGCACAAACTCGTCGACGGGATAGTCTACGACAAGCAATCGGAGATGCGGCTGGAGCGCAAGCGTTGACTCCGGCCCAAGTTGAGCCAATTCATCCGCGGCGAGCGGCTCGATCTCTGCGCCGTCGAAGGCTTCGACATAGGCCCACTCCAGCCGTGCGATATCCACAGCTAATCGATGCTGGTCGCCTGCAAACTCAGAATGCTTTTGCAGGAACTGCGGCAGATCCGCGCTCAGATCCCGCAAGGTCCACGAGGTTGAGGGGCGCTGCTTCAGATACGCCAAGACCAGCGCGTCGAAGTGCTCGTCGCCCAACAACGCCTGCACCGCAGGGTAATCCTCTGAGACGGCGCCGATCGCGCGAAACCAGTACTGGCGGTTGTAGATCTCCAGCCGCTCGAACGATGTCAGCTCACTGTTCTGACGGATATAAGCAGCAGCGATCTCCTCCATCGACTCACCTTCGGTTGTCCGCGGCTGCATCGTAAGCTCTGCCGTCAACGGTCGGCGGACATCCTGCTCCATGCGGCGTTGCAGCTCCAGCAGTGTCATGCGACCGCCTCCTCCACACTTACAGGCTGCAGAAACCGATTCGCTTTCAGCGCCTCGGCATGTACTTCATCGAAGGTTGGAATATTGTCGTCCCACTCGAGAAGCGTCGCCGTCGGCCCGCAGCGTTCAATCGCGCGTGCATAGAGAGCCCACACCGGATCGAGCACCGGATGATCGTGCGTGTCGAGCGTATAACGCTCGAACTGCGAGTGACCGGCGATATGGATCTGTGCCACGCGATCCGCCGGGATGCTGTTCACATACTCCATCGGATCGAACTCGTGGTTCCGCGAGGAGACGTAGATATTGTTGACATCGAGCAGGATGCCGCAGTCGGCAGCATGCACCACCTCGTTCAGGAACTCCCACTCGGTCATCTGCGACTCGTGGAACTCGGCGTAGCTGCTGACGTTCTCTACCGCGACAGGGATCTCAAGGAAGTCCTGCACCTGGCGGATACGCTCTGAAGTTGTCCGCACTGCTTCCCATGTGTAAGGCAACGGCAGCAGATCATGCGTGTAGCGTCCATCGACGCTGCCCCAGCACAGATGGTCCGAAAGCCACGGCGTTCCGGTACGCCGCACCAGGTCTTTCAACCGCCGCAGATGATCACGGTTCGGTGCCTGCGCGCTGCCAAAGTACATCGAGACGCCATGCTGCACTACGCGGTACTGATCGAGGATCTGGTCGAGGATACGTAGCGGCCTGCCGCCATCGACCATGTAGTTCTCTGAGATGATCTCGAACCAGTCGACCACCGGCTTGCGCGAAAGAATGTGGTCGTAGTGCGGGACGCGCAGACCAATGCCAACACCATAGTCTGTATATCCATTGAAGCGATTTGCAGGCATAACAGCTCCATCAAGAGATTGCCGATGAAGGCTCGCTATATGGCTTGCGAGTCTTCACCGGCTTGCCACTGTTACTTCTTCGGCTTGGAACCGTCGGTGGCGCAATCTCCCTTGCCCTTGCAGGAGTTCTTGCCGGCATTCTTGCCGCCGCCCTGACCTTTACAGTCGTTCTTGCCCTTGCAGGAGTGCTTGGGCAACTTCTGGTCGTCCTGTGCCGTCATCGCCACACCTGCTGCGATCGCGGCGCCGGAGACGCTGGCCTCGTGGCCAGAGACAGGCTGTGCATTCAAACGAGCTGTGGTGCCACTCAGCAGGCCGGCGAAGGCTGCTGCAAGTGCGAGATTGCTTGCCTTGTAATTCATGGTGAAGTCCTTTCGGTATAAGCGCCGGGCTTCAAGCCTGCGCGGAGGGAATTGGGCTCAGGATGTTTTCAGTTTTCCCTTGCCGCTTGGTTGGAGACTCCACAAGGCATTTAGTTACAGAGCGCGAAAGATATTTTTATTTACTTCACATTGAGCGCCACGCTCGTGGCGCCGAGAATCTCTTCCTGATGCGTCGTCTGCGCCAGCAGCACCAGGTGCTGTGCTCCATGCGCAAGATGCAGGCTCGACGGCAGCGCCAGATGCGCGCGCTGTTCACCGTCACCACGAACCGTCGCCACCGTGGTCATTAACCGCGCCACCGAAACATGCGTGAGCGAACGTCCGGAGTTCTCTCCGCGAAGCACACTGGATCGATCTGTATCGTCAGTAATCACGGCGACGATCTCTACCGGCTTCGCCTTCTCCGAGCCTTGCGCCAGACCTTGCACCGCGAACCGCAGATCGATCGTCTGCGCCTGCACATCCACCGAGGAGATGGTGACATCTACCGACTTCTTTGCCGCCTCACCATGCAGGGCCTCCTGCAACGCATGAGCATCGCTGCCAAGCAACTGCACACGGCCGTTCAGCACCGCCTGCGGTGTATACGGCTGTCCGTCAGCAAGCCGCGCGGCGTACTTCTCCTGACGGGTCGTAAAGGTCTCCGCCGAGTAGGGGTCTTTCCATCCCAGGCTGTTCCAGTAGGTCACATGCTCGCTTATACCGATCACCAGTTGACCGTCCTGTGTCGTCTTGCCATGGACCTGCTGCAGCAAGACATCCGCGGGAGGACAGCTGGAGCATCCCTCTGAGGTAAACAGCTCCAGCACCGCAACCTTCTGATTCTGGGGTGGAACGGTTGCGGCATCGCCGCGCAGAGTGAGGAAAAGGCCGGCGGCAAGAAAGATTCGAACGTACATAACAACACCTCCATCAGGCGACTACAGCATTTCTCCTGTTGCTGGGTATCCCGGGAGCAGCGTGCGGCGGCGTTTTCATTGCGGAAAACGCCCATAGATGCACAAGCCCTGCACTACACCCACAGGAGAAATGCGACTATCTGATGCCCGCCGAGGCAGGAACGTTACAAATCACACCGGCTGTAACCTTTTGCCCCCTGTCCTCTCTAACGGTGCGGAAAGGGCGGGCGGTACGACCTGCCTCCCCACAGGATGGTTCATGGAACCGCTACTTCGTCTCTATCGCAACGCCGCCGATGCGCTCTCACGGCTGCAGTCTCCCATGCTGCTGGCCGTCCGCCTCTACTGGGGCTATCAGTTCGCGCAGACCGGCTGGGGCAAACTCCACCATCTTGCGCGCATTACCGACTTCTTTACCAGTCTGGGCATTCCCTTCCCCGGTCTGAATGCGCACTTTGTCGCCGGCCTGGAGTTCGCCGGCGGCACTCTGCTGATGCTTGGTTTACTGTCTCGTCCGGTCGCTTTGCTTCTCGCCGGCAACATGTTCGTTGCATACTTGACTGCAGACCGCGAAGCGCTGTTGGCCATCTTCTCGGATCCCGGCAAGTTCTACGTCGCCGATCCGTATACGTTTCTTTTCGCCTCCGTCATGGTGCTGATCTTCGGCCCGGGATGGTTCGCGATCGACACCATCATCCGCAGGAGGCTTGCGAGGCAGTAGCGATGACGCTCCAGGAACAGCAGGGAGAAGCCGAGCTCATCGCCGCCATTCTGGCCGGCGAGACGCAGCTCTACCATGATCTGATCCGCCCCTATGAGCGGCCGGTCTATCTGCTGGCGCTCTCGTATATGAAGAACGAGACCGATGCCGAGGATGTCGCACAGGAAGCCTTCTTGAAGGCCTTCCGGCATCTCTCGTCCTTCCGGGCAGACGCCAAGTTCAGTACCTGGCTCATCAGCATAGCCCTGAACGAGGCACGCGGACGTCTTCGCCGCCAGGCGGCAACTCGCACCGAATCTCTGGACAAAGATCCCGATGAAGAGGGAGCGGTCTCCCCTGCGCTGCTGCGCGATTGGCGTGAGATCCCATCGGAGGCGGTCGAGCGCGGGGAGATCCGCGATTTGCTGCGAAAAGCCGTCGAGACACTGCCGGAGATCTATCGCGAAGTATTTCTTCTGCGTGACGTGGAGGAGCTTAATATCAATGAAACCGCGGAGGCCCTGAACATCAGCGTCTCTGCCGTGAAGGTCAGGCTGCACCGCGCGCGGCTGATGCTGCAGAAGTATCTCGCGCCGCAGTTGAAGTCGGTGACGAAGCCGAAAAGGAGGTGGTTCGCGTGGTCATAGAGTGCAAACACGTGTGGACCTACATCTCCGATTACCTTGATGGAACACTCTCTGAGGAGATTCGCGTGACCGTCCAGAAGCATCTCGAACACTGCGAGCTCTGCTCGGCGATCCTGGACTCGACGCGCAATATCCTTGTGCTTACGGCGGATGACCGCGTCTTTGAGCTGCCGGTCGGCTTCAGTGAGCGTCTGCATCAGCGGCTGGAAGAAGAACTTAAGCAGAAGAAGGGTCCGTGAGGACGGGCGTCTTTTGGTTTGTCATTTCGTAGCGATAGCGGAGAAATCTGCTTTTAGAGCTGTACCTCAGCGGCTAAAGCCGCGTATTTTTAGAGTGTGTACGGGACGGCTGAAGCCGTCCCCTTAAGCAAAACTATTCGCGCTCCCGCGCGAACGTCCCATGTCCCCGAGGGACATGGGGCACCCGATTCAGGCCTCACCGGAGAGCTAGAGCATTTCTCCTAAAGGTGTAGAGCGGAGCCTTGACTGTTTGCGCCGTTTTCCTACGAAGAAAACGGCATTCGCAGATTTATCCAACACTACAGTATTAGGAGAATTGCTCTAAGGCCTTGCCCAACTAGCAACCAGGAACCAGCAACGAGCAACGAGCAACTGCCTTTACGGGACGTGATGAATGATGTGGTGCGTCGCTGCTTCGGCTGTCACCAGCACCAGCGTCACGACAGCCAGTGTGATCTGGAATCGCTCCGACCACAGCGTCTTCGATGTTGGCGGCGTGATGCGCCACTGCGAGGCCGGCCGGTTACGCAGCGATCTGATCCTCCAGATCACGTAGAGATTTACCAGAGAACCAAGAACCGCGATGATCATCATCGGAATGCGGATCGCATCCTGGTGAAAGCCCGACGCCGGATGATGCACCCCAGCTGCAGCCGCCAGGGCACTGAGGCCGATCACAACGCGCACCCCGCTGATTGCCATCACGGCCGTACATGCACTCTGCAGCACAATGAAGCCAAAGCTGGTCAGCGTTACCAGCCAATTCGGCTTCGCCTGCTTTTCCATCTCAACCGACACAATGTCCCTCCGGCCTCTTTATCGTACTCGTGGCGCATAGGCAGAAAATGAGGATGCTTCCTAACGTCTGCGGCGGCGAGGCGCCGGCTTTGCCACACGATGTACGGTCTTCTTTACAACAACAAGCCTCGCCGGCGGAGGCGGCAAGGGCGGCAGGCCTGCCATGGAGAGCAGCAGATCGTTCGCGCCGTAGAAGAGATTGAAGCCGGTGCCTGCCGGACCATCGGTTGCAGCGAGAAATACAGCGGTATGGTGCGCCTGGTTGATAGCGATGTATGTCCGAAAGCCGGCGCCGCCACCGGTCTTCTGGACTATGTGCGATGGGTCGTCGGTAGGAAGAAGATGAATCCACCCCAGCCCCACGCCGCTGGGCATACCGGCGTGATCCAGGCCGACCTGGTGGACAAGTTTCTCCGGCGGGAGATAGACGTCCTGCGCAGCCTTATCCTGAGCCGGCATCCCGTTATCTCCGCTACGGAGCAGATACTTCAGCCAGATCGCCATGTCGGTTGCGGTGGAATAAAGGCCGGAGCTGCCCGCGGTATTCTCCGTCACGGTGCATGGACCTTCATCGTGCGCGCTGACCAGCAGCTTGCTGCACTGGACATCGTTCGGAAAGAAAGTGGTGTTGACCATGTGCAGCGGATTCAGCGTACGGTCCGCCAGCAGCGAGGCGTACTGCTTATGCGTTGCGGACGACAGTGCATCACTCAGCAGATCGAAGCCTACGTTCGAGTAAAGCGCCGACGAGCCAGGAGCATTGTGCAGCCGTTGCTTCGGCAGCCAGCGCCAGCGGGTCTTGTAATCCGGATAGGTAAAGTGCGGCGTATGCGGTGGAACCCCTGCAATCTCACGCGACAGTCCGGCCGTGTGCGTCGCCAGATCCACCAGCGTGATAGGCGAGTCACCGCGTGTCGGCACGACGATCCGCTTCGGGGCGTACTGCTGCAGCGGATCGTCCAGACGGACGACTCGATCGGTAGCAAGCTTGCTAAGTACATCGGTCGTGAAGATCTTCGTCAGCGAGCAGAGCCGCAGCACTGAATCTTGTGAGGGAAGCTGGTGCGACCCCGGAGCCGTCTCTCCGTACCCATGAAAAAAGACCTTGTCGTCGCGCACCACGACCAGAACCATGCCTACCGAACCGGAAAGAACGAACAGGTCCTGGCCCATCTCTTCGGCGTTCTGAAGGGCGGGTAACGCCGTCGAGGCCGCTGCTGCTTTTGCCGAGGCAGAAGGAACACCGCAGAGAGACAACAAGACAGGCAGCAGATACCGCAGACGTGCGCGACGCATGATTTCCATCTAATTCGCAGAGTACAAAAAAATTGCGCGGCCCGGGGGGCGAAAATCTCATGTTTTCGGAGAATGTCTTTAGCAAGATACCGCACGTCCGGTACAGATTCTGCCCGCAACTCTCTATCCCGGAAAGGGTTATCTGACACTATACTGATTGTCGATCAAGCACGAGGAGCACGAAACCCTTGCTGAGCCAGACCGAAGGTTCCTCGAAGAGCGAAACTCAATGGCCATTTGACGATAGCGTTGTGGCAGAGGCGATTCGCGCCTTTGACTGGTCTTCCACCGAGCTTGGGCCCATCGACACCTGGCCGGCCAATCTTCTTTTCGCCATCGACTTGATGCTCGGCTGCGCCTTCCCGGCAACGCTGCAATGGGGACGCAATCTCATTCTTTTCTATAACGATGCATATATTCCCCTGATCGGCACGCATCATCCGCATGCCCTGGGACAACCGCTGCTGTCGAGCTTTCCTGAGATCGCCGCAATCTATCCACCGTTCGCTCAGCGTGTGTGGAACGGAGAGCGCATCGTGCTGGAAGACCAGCTCTTCCACTACACCAGCAACAACGTTCCCGAAGATCGGTGGTTCAACCTCTCCTACAGCCCTGTCCATGATCGCGATGGAAGTATCTGCGGCATCCTGGCCATTGGTCTGGAGACTACCCGGAAAGTGCTGGCGGAACTGGCTCGCTCCACAGCCGACACGCGCCTGAAGCGCGTTCTGGAGACCGATGCCGTCGGCGTTATCTTCTTCGACTACACCGGCACCGTCGTCGACGCCAACGATGTCTTCCTTCGCATGGTCGGTTACACCAGGGCCGAGATCGAAACCCGGGCCGTCACGTGGCGCACCATGACTCCGCCGGAGTGGGTGAAGGTCAGCGAAGAGCAGATGCTGAAGCTCGAACAGACTGGACGGATTGGGCCCTACGAGAAGGAGTACATGCTGAAGGACGGGAGCCGGCGATGGATGCTGTTCACCGGACGAGACCTCGGCGGCGACCGCATCGTTGAATACGCCATCGATATCACCCGCCGCAAACAGGCGGAAGCGACCTCCCAGGCGATGGAAGAACGCTTCCGCGCCCTGGTCGAAGCGAGCTCCGATGTGATCTATCGCATGAGTCCGGACTGGAAGGAGATGCGGCAGCTTCAGGGACGAGACTTTCTTTCCGAAACCGCAGAGCCGGAGAGAACCTGGCTGGAGAAGTACATCCATCCGGAAGACCAGGCCTTCGTCTGGACATCGATTCAGGACGCCATCACACACCAGAAGATCTTTCAGTTAGAGCACCGCGTCTTGCAGGCCGATGGAACCATCGGTTGGACCTTCTCGCGCGCGGTCCCACTTCGTAACAAAGATGGGGAGGTCATCGAGTGGTTCGGCGCCGCCAGCGATGTCACCGCACGGAAACGGGCCGAAGAGGCCCTGCTCCGCAGCGAGAAGCTGGCAACACTCGGCCGCCTGGTGGCCTCGATCGCGCACGAGATCAACAACCCTCTCGAAGCGATGTCGAACCTCATCTACCTGGCGCATCACAGCATAGGACTTCCTGAGGAAGCCCAGGACTTACTGCAACTGGCCGATGCTGAGTTGAAGCGCATTGCGCATATTACCCGGCAGTCACTCGGCTTCTATCGTGAATCCAACGTTCCGGCCGATACCTCAGTGACGCAACTGCTGGAGTCGTCCATCGATCTGCTTCGCGGAAAGATCAACACCCGGCACGTCAAGATTCATTGTCAGTGGCAGGATGACATCACCATCAAAGCCGTTGCCGGCGAGCTGCGACAGGTCTTCTCTAACCTGCTGGCGAACGCCCTGGATGCTCTTGAAACAGGCGGACAGATTACCATTCGGGCAAAGCGTCATCACGGGAAAGACGGCGCCTATGTCAGGATCCTTTTCCTCGACAGCGGACGCGGCATTCCGCTGGAGACACAGCACAAGATCTTCGATCCCTTCTTCAGCACGAAGGGCAACCTCGGTACGGGTCTTGGGCTGTGGGTCACCAAGCAGATCGTCGACAAGCATCACGGATCGATTCGCGTGCGGAGTCGCATTCTGCCTCCAACGACGGGTACGGCATTTCAGATCACGCTGCCAGCGTAGAGCAGGTTACGGTTTTCTCCTGCTTTCCAAGCCGGGGTGCCCCACCCTCACAACGTTAGGGTGGGCAAGGTGGCCACAAATCTTCAGACAGGTATCGTCTGAGAAAATCTCTCGGTCGTCCCTACCCACCCTAGCGTTGCGAGGGTGGGGCACCCAGTAATACCAACCGCATTCAAACCAAAAGCCGGCCTGCAATGCAGGCCGGCTTTGTTCTTGTACAAATTAGAGAAGAGACTGGATCGTTTTCTCGAAGTCTTCCTTGTTGCCGAAGCCCTGCTTCACCGCGCGGATCTTTCCCGTGCGATCGATCAGATAAGTAACCGGCAAGGCATCGGTAATGCCATACGCCGCAGCAGACTTCCCTTTATTCACGCCCATGGGATAGGTGACCTTCAGTTTGCGAGCAACCGGACCGGCGACCTTCCATCCACCTTCATCCATGGAGACACCCAGGACCACAAAGCCCTTGTCCTTATACTTCTGCGAAAACTCTTCGAACCACGGCATCTCGACTCGACATGGAGCACACCACGTCGCCCAGAAGTTGAGCAGAATCACCTTGCTTTTGTACTGCGACAGGTTGATGGTCTGCCCGGACTCGGAAGCGACCGAAAGCGCGGGAGCCACCTTGCCCACAGGCAAAGGGTCCGCAAAAAACGGCTGCGCGGAAGCGAACGTGAGTGCTGCGAGAACTGCCAAACGAAGGAGTTTCATCGTGTGTTTATTGTAGATGGCGTGGTGCGCGGCATGTCTTTTGTTTGTCATTTCGCGCTTTTCTAGCTGTACCTCAGTGGCTAAAGCCACGTGTTTCCAGCGCTGATACGGGACGGCTGAAGCCGTCCCCTTAAGCAAGACGGAGCGCCTTTGGCGCTACCTCCTAGCAAGGCCTCCTTGGGCGGGAGCAGCGGGCTAAAAGCCCGCTGATATCAGGCCTACAAATGGTTGGACTTTAGCCCTGGGCCTTTTGTTTCACATGCAGAAAAGCCCAGGGCTAAAGCCCGAGATCATTTGTTCTTATAACCGCGGGCTAAAAGCCCGCGGCTCCCACCGGTTCGCGCGTAGCGCGAATGCCCGATCCGTCGCCACTCTAGGCCTGCTTCGCCTCTTCATGACGGTGCGCTGTCAGCAGGTAATAGACCACCGGTGTCACGATCAAGCTCAACAACATCGAGACCACCAGGCCGCCGATCACCGCGATCGCCAGCGGCTGCAGCATCTGCGAGCCCGAGCCCAGCGCGAAGGCCAGTGGCAGCATGCCGCAGATCGCCGCAGTCGCTGTCATCAGAATCGGCCGCAGCCGGCGCTGCGCTGCATGCAGCATCGCATCATAAGGCGAGCCACCCTCGCGGCGGTAGCGTTCGTCGGCGTCGAGCAGCAGGATGCCGTTCTTCGCCACGATGCCGATGACCATGATCAGGCCCATAAACGAGGCCACGTTGAAGGTCGTTCCCGTCACCAGCAGCGCCAGCACCACACCCGAGATCGACAAGACCGATGAAGTAAGAATGGCGATCGGAGCCCACAGATTGCGGAACTCTATCAGCAACACACCGAAGACCAGCGCCAGGGAGAGGAGCAGCACCTGCAGCAGCTGACGGAACGACTGCTGCTGTTCCTGGTAGGTTCCGCCGTATTCGATACGCACCGACGACGGCAGATGCATCGCATCGACCGTCTGCTGCACGCGCACGATGGCGCTGCCGAGATCGGTTCCTTCAAGCTGTGCCGTCACTGTCACCAGGCGCTGCAGGTTCTCGCGCCGGATCTGGTTCTGTGGCGGAAGCGGCGTCACCTGTGCCAGTGAACCGAGAGTGGCCAGCTTGCCCGTCGCGCTGTTGAAGACCGTGTTCTGCATCGCATCCAGCGACCTGCGGCTTTCATCACCCAGGCGCACACGGATGGTGTACGGTCTTCCATTCGCAATCAGCGGATCAGTCGTATTCACACCATCAAGGATCGAGGTCGCGTCTTCAGCAACCTCCTGCGGCGTGAAACCCAGACGAGCGGCCACCACGGGATCGACCTGGAAGTTGGTTCCCGAACCGCTGATGGTGTTCTCAATGCCGTTCTCCACGCTGACGACACCGGGAATCTTACTGATGGCATCACCGACGCGCGGTGCAACGTCATCCAGAACCGCGAAGTTATCGCAGAAGAGTTTGATCTGGATCGGCTCCGGCGCATTCGACAGATCGTTGATCATGTCCTGCAGCACCTGGATGAACTCCACATCCAGCTCCGGCTCAGCCTTCTTGATCTCCGCGCGTGCATCGGCGATCACCTCGTCGATACCGCGGTCACGACTCTTCTTCAGCTTCACGGTCATGTCACCTGTGTTCGCTTCAGTCACCGCCGCCAGGCCCATCTGCAGGCCGGTACGCCGCGAGGTGCTCTCCACCTCCGGCATGGAGTGCAGGATGCGATTCACGTGCTCGAGCACACGATTCGTCTCTGTCAACGAGCTGCCCGCGGGCATGATGTAGTCCAGAATGAAGCCGCCCTCATCCATCTCCGGCAGCAGGTCCGAACCCAGGGCGCGATATCCGAGGTACGTGCCCACCACGAGCAAGCCGCAAATACCCAGCAGTATCGCCGGGCGTGCCAGGGACCATGTCAGCACACGATGGTGCGTGGCAATAACCCGCGTCATCAGCTTGCCGTGATGCTCTTCGTGACGCTTCCCTTCTTCGCTGTCCTTACGGTCGCGCAGCAGTGCGAGACTCAACGCCGGGGTCCAGGTGACGGCCAGAAGCAGTGAGGTCAACAGCGCCACCGTCATCGTGATGGCCAGCGCGCGGAAGAAGCTTCCAGTCACACCCGTAACCGAGACCAGTGGAAGAAAGACCACCACTGGCGTAATGGTGGAACCCACCAGTGGCGCCGAGATCTCCTTCAGCGCGAGCCGCGCAGCGCTGGCCCGTGACTGGCCGGTGTCGCGGTGCAGCACGATGTTCTCGACCACTACGATGGCGTCATCGATTACCAGGCCGATGGCCGCCGCCAGACCGCCTAGCGTCATGAGGTTGAAGCTCTGCCCGATGGACCACAACACCAGCACGGTGATCGCCACCGTCACCGGAATTACCAGGCCAGCCACGAGTGACGAGCTCCAGTCGCCAAGGAAGAGAAAGAGGATGACGCAGGCCAACAGCAGGCCGATCATGATGGCGTCGCGTACGCTGCGAATACTCTCGCGCACCAGCTCTGCCTGATCGTAGTAGAGCTTCATCTGCACGCCGGCGGGCAGGTTCTTCTTCAACTGCTCCACCTGCGCGGAGACAGCATCAGCCACGGCAACCGTATTGCTGGAAGGCTGCCGCGTGATGTTCAACAAGACCGCCGCATGATTATCGGCAGTCACTGTCGTATACACGGGCAACACACCCGGCTGCACCGTCGCGACATCGCTCACGCGCACGGCGGTTCCACTGGCGGTCGCCTTCACCACCAGACGTCCTAGCTGATCAGCATCATGTGCTTGCGCTCCTACCAGGCCAAGGATGAGCTGATGGTTCTCCTCGTACAGTCCAGGCGAGTCGACGATATTCGAGGCCTGCACCGCATTCACGATATCCATGATGGTGACGTTCGTCGCCTGCAACCGCGCCATGTTGGGCACGATATGGAACTCCGGCACCTTGCCGCCCTGAACCGTAACCATGCTGACACCGGACACACGGTTCAACGGCGGCTTCAACGCATAGGTCGCCAGTTCCCATAGCTCGGTCTGCGACAGCGTATCGGAGGTGAGGCTGTAACCAATGATGGGGAAGGTAGCGAAGGTCAGACGATTAGTAGTGATGACCGCGGTAGCCGGCAGAGTCTGGCGCACCTTACTCAGCGCCGCATCCACCAGCTGCAGCGTGCGGAACATATCAACGTTCCAGTCGAAGAACAGGCTCACCTCAGCCGAGCCTCGGCTGGTATTGGAACGCACGGTCGCCAGACCGGGGACGGTGTTCATCGCGTCCTCAATCGGCTTGGTGATCGTGACCTGCATCTGCTCCACCGGCATGACGCCGTTGTCTACGCCGATGACGACACGCGGGAAGTTCGTCTCGGGAAAGACGCTGATCGGCACCTTCTGCGAGGCGAAAATACCAGCCAGCGACAGCACGATCAGAAAGAAGAAGATCGATGAGCGATACCGCTCCAGCCAGAAGGGCTTTTCCGGATGGGAGATCATTCCTTCTCGTCTCCCTCACCGGCTTTGCCGACCTTTACCTTGGTGCCCTCTTCCAGCGCATAGGCGCCGTTGGTGACAACGGTCTCTGAACCGTTCAGTCCCTGTGTGATCTGAATATCTTCACCATCGGTAATACCGGTCTGCACCTTCACCTTGTGCGCCGTGCTGTCGGCCTTGACCACCATCACCGACTTCCCGCCATCCTGCGCTGTGACCACCGCAACCACGGGCACCTTTACGGCCTGAGGCACCGAGCGTCCTGCAATCGCGACCCGTACGGGCGTACCCGCCTTATACTTGCCGGCTGCATTGTCGACACGCAGCCATACCTCGACGGTTGTGCTGCCGGGATCGACCGCGGGACTGATGAGCGACACCTTCGCAGGCACCGGATCGGTCACACCGGGAACCATAATCTGCGCCTCGTTCCCCAGAGCCAGCCGCTGCACCATGGTCTGCGCGAGATGCACCTTGGCGATCAGCGCCGAGGTGTCCATGACCGTAATCAGAGGAGAGCCCGCGGTCACCGTCTCTCCGGGAAAGAGAGGACGGTCGGTCACCACACCGGAGATGGGACTACGGATCTCCGAGTAAGAGACCTGTGCAGCCGCTGCCTGGTACTTACCCTCAGCCGATGAAAGCTGTCCCTCCGCCGACTTCAACGACGCGGTGCGATTTACCTTCTTCACCGAGTTCAGATGGTTGGCGGCAACGTCATACGCTGCCTGTGCCTGCACCAGAGCGGCGACAGCAGTGTCATAGTCGCGGCCAGCAATCGCGCCCTCGTCGAAGAGCTTCTTGCGCGCTGCCACAATCTCCTGCTGCAGCTTGAGCTGCGCCTGTGCCTGTGCGACATCCAACTCAGCCTTGGCGGCATCCTCGGGAACCTGAGACTTGGTCTGCATCTCGTAGGTCGCCTGCGCCGAGGTGAACTGTCCCTTGGTATCGAGCGCCTGGGCCGCCAGGTCGCGGTTCTCCAGCAGGGCCAATAACTGGCCCTCTTTCACCTTCGCCCCACGCTGCACGTAGAAGGTCTTGACCGGAGCGGAGATCTTGGGCGAAATTGCTGCCTGCGCCAGCGGCGAAAGCGTAGCGTCGGCCATGATGCGCTCGGAGATCTCTCCGGTCTCCGGCTTTTCGGCCTCTACCGCCACCAGAGTCTCCGCTGCGGTATCGGCAGCCTTCTTACAACCGCCAAGAGTAAAGGAACATGCCATCGCCAGGACCGGGATGCACCCGGCCAATGCCAGCGTTCGTGATGTGTTCTCGATCAATCGTGCCGTGTTCTTCATTACAGGGTTCCTGTCAGGATCTGAAGTGCGGACAATGCGCTCTCATAGCGCACAACACCGTCGGCCTGGGCCGTCTGAGCAGTAAGCAAAGCGTTCTGCGCGTCGACGACCTCCAGCACCGTGGACTCACCCGCCGCGTACCGCAGCCGTGTCAGCCGAAGACTTTCGGCCGCCGTCTGCGCGCTTTGCTCCAGCAGCGCCAGTTGATTGCGCGCTGCCGCGGCTTCGGCATAACTTTCTTCCAGATTGGCGATCAGCCGGCGCTGTGCCGCGGTCAGACTGACCTTGGCTACATTGCGCTGAATCTGGCTCTGCTGAATCTTCTTCTGCGTCGAAAACCAGTCCCACACCGGAATATCCAGCGTTCCGCTGATGGAGTAGCCAAGGTTCCGCACGCCATCGGGGCCATTTTTGGCAAACTGCGGAGAGTCGATACCGTAGGTGAAGTTGAGACCGAGGTCGGGTAGATATCCCGCTTTGGCCGAACGCACACTGGCGTTGGCTGCCGCCAAGTCGGCCAGTGCGCTGCGAACCTCAGGATTGTTGGTCGAGGCAAGTTTGTTCACCTCGTCGCGCGTCGGCAGCTCCGGCGGGTTCTGCGGAGCGTCCGTCACATAGGGCGTACGCGGATCCGGAAAGAGCAGCACGGCAAGCTCCAGCCGCGCCTTATCCGCGGCAAGCTTCGCATCAGCAATATCGCGCTGACGGCCCTGGAGCTGCAGTTGCGCCTTGACCACATCGGCACGCGCGACCTCACGGCCGGCCTCACGCTTCTGCGTAATCTCAGCGAAGCTCTGCGCCTCGGCCAAGCCCTCTTCCATGAGGGTCTGCTTCCGTGCGGCCACGTAGACCATGTAGTACAGATTCACGACCGCACTTACCAGGCCGCGGCGCGCAATCTCCGCTTCGGCCTGTGCGCGGGCAGCAACCGCAGAAGCTACCTGCGCGTTGGCAATCCCCTTCAGACCGACGGTCTCGTTGATCACGGCCTGACTGATGTACTCATGCACCGTATTGTTGGCGATGAAGATCGGCGATGCCTGCGTTCCGACCTGTCCGCCCTGATTGGTCTGGCCATTGGGCTGGGTGTAGAGCATCTGGTTGTGATACGTCGCTGAAGGCAGCAACGCCGCCTTGGCCAGATAGCTGTCAATCTTTGCGGAGCGCCCTGCCGCAACGGCCGCGGCAAAGATGGGTTCATTCGCCTGCGCACGGCGAATGGCCTCGGTCAGCGTGATCTTTTCCGGCTGTGGGTCCTGTGCCCAGCTCACCGGCGCTACAGAAAGCAGCAAGGCGGCACTGACCACATAACCGCCTGCCCGACACACTCGAATCATGTAGATCACTGTAGTTTGCCAACCTTAATGAAAGCTGAACTATTTACACAGGCCGTATTGGGTTTCTTACTGCGCTGATGAATCCTGTGTAAAACGGAGGCTGCTGTATGCCCCATCCATTGCATATCGGGGTCCCCGACGAACTTAGGCGTGTCGACAAATTCGATTGATCTGAGACAGTCCGGAAACCGGGTGGGAGCAGCGGGCTTTAGCCAGCTGGTACAGGCATAAAAGTAAATGGGCTTTTAGCCTTGGGCCTTCTCCGTCCGTCAGCAAAAAGCCCAGGGCTAAAGCCCATTTCTATATTGAGCCCATACCGAGGGCTAAAAGCCCTGGGCTCCCACCCGGTTCGAGCTTCCCTCGAATAGTTCACCCATTGCGAGTCACCCCAACGAACAAGCGATGCCGTCGCCGGTCTCAGTTATTTCACACATTCCCTCAGGTCTGGCTTCAGACTGCCGATAACCAGCTAGCGGGTGGACTGTATGCTCAGCCAGCAGTCTGAATTTCAACCATTACACAAACCGATTCAGGAACAGATCGACCACTTACGGTCGCACAGACTTGCGCGCATGCGCTTTGTTCCAGCGCTGGAGACCCAGTTCGAGCAGAACGTCTCTCGAGTGCGATCCCGCCGTCTGTCGCACGCCATGCTTCTGCTGGCACTGTTCAATGCCTTTCTGTTTCTGGGCGACCTCCGGTCCATTCCCGGCCGCATTCGTATCTCCGGATTTTTACGTCTGGTTTTCTTCCCGCTTCTCGCGTTCGCGGCTGCATTGTTTCTGCGGTTTAATCCACGCCGCCTCGTCCGCGGCATCACCGTGATAGCGGTGGCGGGCTTAGCGGCCGGAAGCTTCTTTTATCTCTATTCCGGTCCCGGAGAGACGCTGCTGGCCCACATGCAGGCAAGCCTGATGTTGTTGCTGCTCATCACCAATATCGTGATGCGCCTGCGCTGGAGCTATGCCCTGTTCTGTTCGGTGGCATACATCGTCACCTCCATCGCGTTTCTCCGTATCAACTGGACCGCATCGCTCCTTGGAACCCTGGGGCTTGGCAGCGTCTCCGCCTGCTGCGCCGCCATGATGCTGCTTGCCAACTACAGCCTGGAACGGGATGAGCGCCTTTCCTATCTCCTGCAGCAGAGCAATGACCTGAAGAACACCGAACTCCACCAACTGAACATAGAGCTTGGACAATTGAACCGTGAGCTGGAGGCGGTGTCGCATCTGGACAGCCTGACCCAACTGGCTAACCGCACAGCCTTTGACCGCCGCGTACGGGAGCTGTGGCAGAACGCGGCAGAGACCGGCCAGCCGCTGTCGGCCGTCATGATCGACATCGATCATTTCAAACTGGTGAATGACACCCAGGGACACCTCTACGGAGATGCGGTGATTCGCCGCGTCGCTGCCCTGGTGCAGCAGTCCATGCGCGGCCATGGCGACTTCGCTGCACGTTATGGCGGCGAAGAGTTTGTGCTCCTGCTCCCCGGCGCTGACCTGATGACGGCTCTGTCTGTCGCGGAACGTGCCCGCATGATGGTGCATACCGCCGGAGCTCCCGCACCGAAACAGCCCATAGCTCGACCGGAGATCGGTTTGTGGACAACCGTGAGCTGTGGCGTCGCGACCGCCCTCCAGATGCCGGACACCGATTTCGTTCGCCTGCTGCACGCGGCCGATACCGCCCTTTACCGCGCGAAAGCGGAAGGGCGTAATCGTGTATGCGCGGCGGCTCCTTTGGTGTAGAACAACCGTAGTACGGCCATAGCAGAGCTATTCGATGGCGATTTCATCTCCAACTCCCTACCGTATCCATCGACCTTTGCCGAGCGAAAACAATAGATAATCGGTGGCAGCATCCGCCAATTCAGAGAATTGTCTGGTGCATTGGTATCCCGCCCCCAGTGAGTACCAGCCAACAGTAAAGCCGTAATCGTTCTCCGTTATGAATGAGGACGGACTGAACCGCTTGTCGCAGGACTCAAGGAGCAGGTCGTTGGCAACGTCGGGGTGTCGGCGGAGATAAGCTGCAATATCTGCCGGCGGAAGATCGGCAATGGCTAATGCTGACTCAAGCCGAATGTTCCTGGTATGGAAATCGTCGGGGTATATTTCATCCCCCGACTGCCCGCTTCGATCCGACATGACATAATTGTCGCTCCTAAAGAAGCCGAGAATTACAGCTTTCAACAAATGGGGCATTCTCCTATCCCCTGAAGTAGGGCGGGACACATCCCCCCAAAGTGGCTGTGACATTGCTTTCCTCTCTGCCATCCTCAAAGCATCGGGACTGATACGGACCTGCAAGAACCATCCCCCTGGAGGATTTCCGTGCCTACATCGTTTGCCCATTTACCGCACAATACTCAGCAGAGAGCGACCGCCCCGCAGAGAATGATCGCCCAGCAGACAACCATCAACTCGGAAGAGCTCGTCGCGCTAAGCCGCACAGGAGATCTCTCGGCCTGGAGCGAGCTGATGAAACGGCACAAAGGAACGGCTTACAAAGCGGCACTGCGTATCCTGAAGAACACTGAGGATGCCGAGGACGCCGTTCAGGACGCCATGTTCCGGGCCTTTCGCAAGCTTTCCACCTTCCGCGGCGAAGCCACCTTCGCAACCTGGATCACCCGCATCTCTATCAACTCCGCGCTGATGCAGCTCAGGAAGAAGAGACGGCACCCCACCCTCGCACTCGAAGATCTGCTCGGCAATGAGACCAGTAAACCGGTCCTGCACCTGGCAGCCACCTGCCCTACACCGGAGGAGCATTATTTCGACTGGGAGGCACGGAGGCGGCTGCACAAGGCGATCGGCCAGCTCCCCACGATCCTGCAGGGCGTCGCCAAGGACAGAATCGTGAAGGAGCTTCCAGTGGAAGAACTCGCCGTCAAGCATGGCCTGTCGAACGCCGCCGCCAAATCTCGCCTGATGCGCGCCCGCCGCATGATTGCCCATCGCCTGGCGCCGGCGGCCAGGGTGGAACCTCCGGTTTACTGCTAACCTCCCCGGCGGGTCTTGCTTTTAATCTCGCTTTCGAGGATAATTTTCCTCGAAAGCGAGGAATGCTCATGGCAGCCGCCGCAACGCTCGTTCTTCCCAGGGTCGCAGGCTATGACTTTGACTCCGGCGCCGATCTCGGCAATCCATCTGAGCGCGCGGAGCTCTCCTCTGCGGCGATTAAGGCGTTTCTCAATCTCCGTAAAAAGTGGGACCTGAACGAGGAGCAGTCGCGCGCGTTGCTCGGTGGAGTTGCCTCTTCCACCTTTCATGCCTGGAAGACCAACCCCAGGCGGACGCTCGATCAAGACACCCTTACCCGTATCTCGCTGTTGATCGGCATCTACAAGGCGCTCCACATCTACTTCGGCAAGCCTTGGGCAGACCGCTGGATTACGCTTGAAAATCGTGGACCGCTCTTCTCCGGCCGAAGCCCGCTAGCCTATATGATCCAGCGTGGCATGCCCGGCATGCTGGATGTCCGCCGTATGCTCGATGCCTGGCGGGGCGGGCAGTGACTCCGCCTGTCCGGCGAATTGACCAGGACCGAATGCATCGCTTGATCCCCTCCCGCTACAGCGACAGCGGTACCGTGCTCAGCGGTCTTGCGGACGATGACGAGATGCTCGCAAAGCTCATCCGTCTCGACGGAGCCACGAACGATCGTATTCAGGGCGAACAGTCTGGTCTGATTGGCATCAGCACCTATGAGCTCGTCTATGGCATCCCAAATGCCCATATCATCCGCGCGGCTTACCTTCATCCAAGCCCTACTGGATCGAGGTTTAACGACTCCACCCGGGGAGCCTGGTATGCCGCGGACAAGCTTGAAACCTCACTGGACGAAGTTGGCTATCACAAGGCAAAGCGTCTGGCGGAGATCGTAGTTCCGGAGTCGCCCGATGGCGTGCCACTCTCCGAATCATCCACCTATGACGATTGGCTCGCCGATTTTCATGCCGACTTTCATACGCTGGAGCCCGCAACCGACTACGCGGCTTGCCTCGCTGCTGAGCCCGTTCCGGAGTGCTATGCGGAATCACAGAAGCTCGCAGTGCGGCTTCTGAAAACGCAGTCAAACGGCATCTCTTACCCGAGCGTCAGGCGCAAAGGTGGACGATGCCTCGCATGCTTTCGACCGGCACTTGTCTACCAGCCCCGACGGGATAAGCGATATGAGATCTCGTTCCGCTGGGAGCGCCGACGGTATAAGCGCGAAGTCCACGAAGTGCCGATAGGCTAGGGTCCTGCGTCAATAATTCGTAGACGGACGTCATCTACGTCAATGAATTGATGACTCGGCTAGACGTTTCGACAAATTAGGTTGATCTGCACAGCCCAGAGCATGACTGAACCGGGTGGGAGACGCGGGCTTCAGCCCGCGTTTGTGGCTCTATAAGAAATGGGCTTTAGCCCTGGGCCTTTTTCCTTACGGAGAAAGAAAGCCCAGGGCTAAAGCCCATCTACTTTTACGCCTTTATCAGCGGGCTGAAGCCCGCTGCTCCCACCCAATTCGAGCTTTGCACCAGCTCCTATTCGATGGCCTGGCTGAGACTGGCTGCAGTTGCCGATACGTCCAGTTCGACCTCTGCTTCTGGTACAGCGAAGAACGTCCGCGAGATGACACCTCCCAGAACCGCTCCGACGATAGGAGCTACCCAGAAGAGCCACAATTGACCCAATGCCCAGCCTCCGACAAAGATCGCCGGGCCGGTGCTGCGCGCCGGATTGACCGAGGTATTGGTCACCGGGATGCTGATCAGGTGGATCAGCGTCAGGCAGAGACCGATGGCGATCGGCGCAAGGCCCTTCGGAGCACGTTCATCGGTAGAACCCAGAATCACCAGCAGGAAGAAGGCCGTAAGCACCACTTCCGCAACCAGACAGGCCAACAGCGAGTAGCCGCCGGGCGAGTGATCCGCATAGCCGTTCGAGGCGAAGCCGCCGGCAAGACTGAAGCCCGGTTTGCCGCTGGCGATAATGTAGAGCACGCCGGAGGCGGAAATGGCGCCGAGCACCTGCGCGATGACATACGCAGGAAGATCGGAGATCTTGAAGCGTCCGCCGACAACCAATCCCACTGAGACAGCAGGATTAAGATGGCAGCCGGAGATATGACCGATAGCGAAGGCCATGGTCAGGACGGTTAGTCCGAAGGCTAATGCTACGCCGACGAATCCGATGCCGAGAGATGGGAAAGCCGCAGCCAATACAGCGCTGCCGCACCCTCCGAAAACCAGCCAGAACGTTCCAAAAAACTCAGCGAGAGCTCGCTTAGACAGGGGCACACCCATGAATCCCTCCAGGGTACGGCGGTATGAGATTTGCGGCGGGATCATCCTAACACGCGGGGAAAAACAGGAGATTTTTATTCGGTTGCGGCGCGTCTGATCTTCGGGGCGTGTCAAGCAATTCGGCTGCTTCCATTCGTTACATCCCGTTCGCGCGTAGCGCGAATGTATTGCTTAAGGGGACGGCTTCAGCCGTCCCGTACCGAGCCCCAAAAGTTACGCGGCTTTAGCCGCTGAGGTCAGCTGTCACTTCTTATGCCGCCTCTGTAGCAGATAAGACAAAGAAAGCCGTACCTCAGCGGCTAAAGCCGCGGTCCCTGTGGACCTTGTTACGACACGGCTGAAGCCGTGTCCTTAAGCGAGACATTCGCACCTGCGGTGCGAAGTGGTTGCGCTACGCACAACAGTGTTGGTTTCGATGGCGGAGCAAATGCGACGAAACGCCTCTATCTATAGGGGATTTCAATATCCGATTCTTGTCCTCGCCGCGGGTATATCGATACTCCTACTGCACATGCTCCTTCACCCAATCCTGAATCTCCTTTTTCAGAATGATGTGTTCACCCAGGCGGCGATAGCTTTCAAACTGCGACTCGGTAAAGAACTGATCGAGTGTCGTATCGAAAGGAAAGGCGTTATGCACACGGTGGTAGTTCAGGATGTCAGCCGGCTCGTCACCCGTGAGCGTGCTCTTCAGATAGAGCAGCTTTCCATACGGCTCGCCCCTCTTGTCTTCGGGATAGTAGATATCTGCCTCCAGCGCGTGGAAGAGGTTACCCGGAAAATGCTTGAACTTGAGCAGGCCTTCTGCTCCTGACGGCTGGTGCTGATTCGGAGGTAAGTTTGCAACAGCATCGACGGGCGGCTCAACGATCTCTACCTGCAACGGCTCATTCTCGTTGGGTTTCTCCTGAAGCGGCGCCTTATCGGAACCCGTGCTGCCTTCTCCTCCGGGAGTCGGGTAGTCCACCGTACTCCTGATCCGGATCTCGATGCCGAAGTCCACACGTACCTTACGAATCGCCATGCCGATGCCTTCAAACCGCAGCGAGCCGTCTGCCTCTGCATCGCAGACGATCACTGTCCGGCAGCGACGGCGCAACAACTCATAGAGACCCATGTTCTCAAAGTGACCACCGTCTGAGAGATATACATATCCCGCGGTGTCGTTCGTCACTCCCCAAAGTTCCTTCACCAGTTGCGCCAGGCCATTGCGCGGATAGTCGGGAATTCCAGCCCGGCGCGGGTTCCTGATCCACCAGCCCAGACGAACATTGAAGACGGTCATAAGGAAGGCCATCGCTTTGCTGGAATGGAAGCCCATGTTGGGCGATGCCGCCGCTCCGGAGATAGCGACTGTGCTTGCAACCGTAATCCCTTTGCCTCGCTTGATGTGATCGATGGTAGGGACGAAGCCGTTGTATTGCAGCGTGTCGTTGGTGCCGTCTGTCCAGCCGGTCGAATATCCGGAATAGAGCGGCGTGATCGCGAAGCTGGCCGCCTTCCGTTCCTGGTACGCAAGCTCGCGTCCGGTGGTGAGGTTGAGCGCGGTACAAAAGATGGGGAACGGCCCCTGATAGGCGCCCGGCTGACCGTTGAGGTCTACCCAGGAAGAAGGCACCAGGTCTTTAACCCGCAGCCTGCCGTCTTCGACATCAAAACCTGTGAAGCGATTCGGCACGCGGTTTGGGTTTGATGCTCCGGCATAGCAGCGCGCCAGGCGGTCGCGGTAGAACGCGTTCATTGAGAACTCATTGATGTCGATGCGGCTGCTGAAGAAGAACGACGTTGCCACCATGGCCAGGAGCAGCCATGCCCACCGGGAGGTAACCTCCATCACGACCCTTTGATCGTTCCCTTCCAGCAGCCAACTGATCAGCGTCGCCAGTAGAACGAACAGGCCGACAATAAAGATGGGCGGAGCGACTTTGACGACCAGCTCAGCTGGACTCCAGCTACCGCCCTGCCCCGGAGCGTCAGGGTCTTCATTCGGTTTGCCGCTGGTCAGACGGCTCTTGCCAAGCAGAACGCCTGAAATTGTGCTGACGACCCATGTGCTCCAGACCGCGTACTTCACGATCACCTGCTGTGCAATCAGTTCCGACACATAGCGCCCAAGCAGCGAGACGCCAAACAAAGCGAACCACACCACGCCATATTGCACTGAGACAGCACGCAGCCGCGCAACCCACTCACGTTGTGCACTGCCGAAGAGCGTGCCCATCAGGCCGGTACAGAGTTCCAGCGAGATGAATGGAACGGCAAGCAACAACGAAGGAAGTACGGCGATACCCAAAGAGGCGATCAGTTTCTGATGGACAAGGAAGGTTCCCACAAAAAACAGATACCCAATGCCGTAGAGCAGCACGATGCAGAAGATACCTCCGAAGAGTGGGAACAGGAGAGAGGTAACCTTCCAACGGAGGGTGGCCGATTCCTTGTGCCCCGCCCAGATGGCAAGGCAGAAGAGGACGCACAACAACGGGAAGGCATCGTAGAGCCAGATCAAGGGAGACTCGTCCAGCCACGTCGACTGCGGCGTGATGAGGTGACGATCCACATATGCCTGATGGGTCGCCTCGCACGGAATCCACTTGGCCTGAAGCATAGCCGGAACACTGCACTTGGGCTTGTAGTCTGACCAGGCGTGAGCAAGGCGCATATCATTCTGCGACGAAACAGACTTGCAGCTATCCCCCTGGTCTTTGCAGATCGTCCACTCTGCCTTAGTTGTGTCAGAGTTTGCCTGGACGATCACACGGTCCGCGGGCAACTGCTGTCTGGGCCGTTGCGCATAAGCGCGATTGGCGCGCCTGCTGAACTGCGATCCACCCGGCACCGAAAGTTTGTACACCACAGGTGCGGCACAAGCCGCAAGCAACAGCCAGCTTGCCACAATCGCATGTACATGCCATGGGTGCGTGCGGTCACCGCAACGGGCTTTCCGGGTTTTCTTATCGGCCTCTGTGACGGCATCGCAGAACCGTGGGAACGCATACCAGAGCACCCCGGCCGCCCAAAGGCCGATACCGGCAAGAAGTGCAAAGATCAGCAGGCGGACCGTGATGCTGCCTACACTACCGACGCCAAGGTGGCGCACCACCCACTCCGTCACTGCGGCATGGGGCAGCAGCAGAAGCGTCATGATGGCCGAGATCAGAATCACCAGGTTGAGCAGCATGTTGCGGATCCAGACGGTAAAGATGGTCCACACATCCGCTCCGAAGAGACTGACGGAAGGCGACAGGTAGTTCGAGTACCGGCGCAGCCAGCGAATCGGCTCCGGCGGAATTATGCGTCCGGAGTCCGCGGCAGGAATGGGGACCATCTTCTCCTGCACACTCGCTATCCCAGCGCGCTTGATCCACGAGGCCAGGAACTGATGGATATAGCCGCCGCCGGAGACACTGGAGAGATAGTCAATCTCTCCCAGCTTCCGCAGTTGCGCCAGTCCCTGAAGCACGCCGAGGTTGAAGGTGGCGCTGCGAATGCCGCCACCGGAGAGACACACCCCGACATCCCGCACCGTCTTCGCACGGTCGTACACATCGGTCGTCGTGTCGGCCGGATCGATCAGGCGCTTGCCTGGATTCTTCGGGTCGAGGCGCGCTTTGAACTCCTGCTCAAGCAGCCATTTGCCAGGCGTGTATTGCGTGAGCAACGCGATCCGCGACTGCAAATCAGGATGGCGCTGGAAGTTGCGGATCAGTGCAGCCTCATCCAGAAACTGCCCTCGCACAACGTCTTCCGTACCGGCATAGGTACCGCTTTCGAGAAGCTGGACAATCTCAGGGCAGCACGGGTGTTTGGCATCGCCACAGCACATCGCGATTGCAGTCTGAGCAAGCCGATGGCGGTATTGCTGGTCGGAATCGAGGGGAGGATTCTGCTGCGTTTGCGAATCTGACATGATGTTCTCTCTCAGCCACGTTGCTTTCCGCTGTGACCGCATGCATGAATTGGGGAAGCCGACGTCTTACGACGCCTTGTTACTCCGGAGAAACCACATACACGAACGGCGCGCTCGACGTGGTGCTTTTATCCTGGGCTGTCTTCGTGACGCTGAAGGAGATCTTTGCCCCAGGGGTAATGTCATTGGCTCCCACCACGGCGCTGAAAGACAAACTGGTATCGGAACTCGCGACCGGCATAGTCTTCACACTGGCCAATGCCGTTGTCGATGCGGAGCCGGTTGCGTCGATCATCGTCATGGTCAACGCGCCGCCAGACAGGAACGTACCGGTCACAGTTCCCGTAATTGTCTGGCCGCTCTTCCAGGTGCCGAGCTGGCGATCGTTCTGGATCTGGACAGAAGAGATGATGGCGGGGACCGACGATACATCCACCGTCATGATGCCGCCGACGACCACGCGAATGTTATTCAGGCTGGCCCGGTTCAGCAGCGCCACGTTCAAGCAGTCCTTTTGCAGGCCGGGGGCGGCTTTTTCATCCGCACATGGACTGGGCGGGCTCGCTCCGCCTGTCTGCCGGGCCTTCGCCTGTTCGTAAGCCACCTCATACCGTGTGACGGAACCAACCAGCGTGCACCGCACGCTTTTCTCGGACGAGTTTTCGCCACACGGTGAGGGCTGAATGAGCCCGGACTCCTCGATCAACCGCAACAGATGTCCCGCGCCGTGACGGCTGGACCGTTCAAAGACCAGCTCGCTGGGGTTAAAGAAAGCCGCGGGAGCCTTCTTATAGATCTCATGCAGCGTCGGAGTGAGGAACCGCTCTGTGGGGAAGAATGCGACCACGATGTCAGCTGACTTGGCGGCGATCACGTGGTTCGTACGGAATCCGATATCGTTCAGCAGATTCAACTGGCTTTGGGAGTTATCAGGCCAGACCAAACCGAGCGCCGGTACCACGTTGCCATTGAACGCCGCCACGCTTGGGGCGAAGAGATCGCTCGCGGTAGAGAAGGAAACAGCTCCCGCCGCCGCGCCGACCGCCGAAGCAATATGGATAACCCAACTCCTCGTACTCCAAAGTTGTGCGTCCTGAAAGTCCGTCCTCACGGTACGCACCTCGGCACTGGCAACCTGCGATGGTTGACTCTGTTGCTGCCAGGTCTCCGGAGGAGCCTGCGCACGATTTGTCAGGCCGGCAAAGACGCCGCTGAAGAGCCATCGGCTGTAATCGAGGAAGACGCTCTGCAGTACGACTCCCTGTTTCGGGTCGCGATTCGAAACGGTGAGCGAGACCACGGCATACTTCTCTGCAACTTCCTTCCCAAAGGTTCGTTTTACGACGCTGTAGGGCAACAGCACCGCCTCTACGCTGACCGTTGAGGAAAGGTCGCTGGCGGTCGAGACCGCAATTCCCTGTTTCGCAGCATTCTCCGCGGCGATCTGTGCCGCATTGGCCGCCGGAGCCTGTGCCGCTGCGGCGAAATCAGACCAAAAGCTGGCCATCAGCAAAAGAAACATGAAGCGCATTGTCCGTAACTCCCTGGGAAACGACCTATCCAATCACTGAATGCGCAACTCAAGGCTGCGGCGGGACACAGACAATTTCAGGGAGAAAAGAAATGCACATCGAAACCTGCTGCGGACGCAGTCAGGAGCTGGGATGAAATGTGTTTTAAACTCCACCCACTATGGCCCACTGATTCGGCATCGTCAAGTATTCGTATCGCGAGACGAGGCCGGGCGCGGTGCTAGGGCGTGTCATCCAACTCGTGCCAGTCAGCGCCGGGAGCAGATTTTTACGAGATCGAGGAATGAGGAGAGAACTATGGCCGGTCCACTGGAACGACGAGTGACGAAGAGATCGGGAAATCGGGGTCCCCAGTCAGCTTTGCTGGCTGGGGTGAAGAAAACCTGCCCCGGCCCTTGGGTTGCGGCGCAAATTGGTCCATACTTCGTTGCAGGCCTCGACTGAACTAATTTGCGCTCGCAACGCTGACGGCAGGAGTTGGATGGCATGCCCTCGACTGTCCGCGTTTCCGGTATTCATCTGTTTGTAGCGGCCCGCTTGTATAGATGTGTCTGCCTGTTTTGAGGAGGAGTTGATGGCAGTCGTTACCGCAACCAAAGGTTCATTCTCAGTAAAAGCCTATATAGGCGATTCGAAAACCCTGCTGGCTTTCAACTTTGCCAGTGCCGCCGATGCCAAAAACCTGGCCGGTTTCAGCATCTACTGCCAGCCACCCAGTGGCGCGAAGCCGTACTACCTCTCCAATAATCTGCGCTTCGCACTTCCCGCGAATCACGCGCAGGTCGCCAGTGAGCCCGATACCTCCACGGCCAACGCTCCCATTCAGAAGTACCGCTGGGTCGCGTTCCCCGGGCTGATGCATGGCGGCACCCAACCGCCGGCGGGCGACTACCTCTACACGGTCACGCCCCGATTCTTCGATGGCAACGGAGCAATGCTCCCGATGGATTCAAGCCGCGCGGCCACGGTCAAAGTGCCCGTCGGCCCCTTTGCCAAAGGTGCGCTGACGGTCGGCTTCACGCGCGGCTACATGCAGTCGCAGGCGTATGCCCACCACTTCGGCACAGCCACACGCATCGAACCGCCAAACCGCGGCCTGCAGTACAACACCTCCGCACAGGCGGGAACCAACGCCGAGGGCACACCCTGCACCTACAACGACATTTATGCCTGGATGGGAGCCTCGGCTCGTAAGCTGGTCTTCGATCTGCTGAGCGAGGTGGAGAATGATGACTCCCTCACGCTCGATGTCTTTGCGTACGACCTTGATGAGCCGGACATTGTCACCATCTTTCTGAAGCTGGCGGCACAGGGCAAGGTCCGCATGATTCTGGATGACGCGTCACTGCACATCCAGCACACGGACTCGAAGACGCATAAGACGATCACGCCTCTGGAGGTGCCCTTTTCGCAGCAGTTCCAGGCGATGGCCAAGGCTCCGGCGGCGCTGGTGCGTGGATGCTTCGACCGCTACTCGCACGACAAGATCTTCATCCTCTCGAAGGACGGCAGTCCAATCCGCGTTCTGACAGGCTCGACCAACTTCTCGGTCACCGGGCTCTATGTCAATGCCAACCACGTGCTGGTCTTCGACGACCCAGGTGTAGCCCAGCATTACTCCGATGTCTTCGAGCAGAGCTGGACCCTGCTGCAGCAGTTTCCGAACCTGTCGCAGGCGGCGGCATCCAGCTTTGCCAGTACGCCTTTGGCGGAGCAACCGTTTACCCCAACCGGACGGCGGGTGCCGCAGATGAGCGTCACCTTTTCGCCGCATACGCTCGACACGACGCAGAGTCTGCTGACTGCCATCTCTGATCGCATCACCAGCGAGGCACAGGCAGACAAAGGAAGCGTCATCTTCGCGGTGATGCAACTGACCGGCAGCAACACACCCGTCTACAACACCCTGGACTCTATCCACAACACAACCACGCTCTACAGCTACGGTATCTCCGATGCGCCCGAGGGAACATACCTCTACAAGCCGGGCACAGCGAATGGCGTGCTCGTTACTGGAAGGCCGGGCAAGACGACGCTGCCGCCGCCCTTTGATCAGGTGCCGTCGCCCCCGGGACATGAGATCCACGATAAGTTCGTGGTCTGCGGCCTGAATGGAGAGGATCCCGTGGTGTATTGCGGCTCCTCCAACCTGGCGACCGGCGGCGAGCAACAGAACGGTGACAACCTGCTGCAGATTCACGACGCGGATGTCGCCACTGCATTTGCGATCGAGGCGCTGCTGCTGGTGGATCACTACAGCTTCTTGAACCGTTACGCGAATCCGAAGAAACCGCATGCGGCACCGAAGCCGGTGGCCACCAAATCGGCCACAAAGAAAGCAGCAAAGAAGACGGCAAAGAAAGCAGCCGTGAAAAAGACCGCCGTCAAGACAGCAACGAAGAAAGTGGCGAAGAAGGCCGTCAAGAAAGCTGCGAAGAAAACAGCAAAAAAGGCCTCAAAGTAAGGCCATAGCTGAAAGGAGACCGTATGGCACCGCGCAAATCGAAAAAAGCCGCCCTAGTATCGACGCCTCAGCCTCAACCGCTGCTAGCCGCACAGCCACAATCTGCTCAGCAGGCCGCGGTGCAGAAGGGGCTGTTTCTTTACACCGATGACTCCTGGTCGCAGGACTACTTCAATAAGAACGACCTGCACTTTATTGAGCGGGAGTTGTTTGGGTAGAAGGAAGTGTCGAATAGTCGTAGAGATCTATTCATCAATCAACAAAGCGCCCGAAGGCGCTCCGTATTGCTTAAGGGCACGGCTTCAGCCGTGCCGAAATAGCGTCGGGAAAGATGCGGCTTTAGCCGCTGAGGTCAATCACTTGGTACCTCAGCGGCTAAAGCCGCGTTCTCTGCTGGTCCGATATGGGACGGCTGAAGCCGTCCCCTTAAGCAAGACATTCGCACCTACGGCGCGAAACGGTTGCGCAACTCGCAACGGTCTTAGTACGATGTCCTCTTCTAGCTCGGACCTTTTGTTTGTCATTTCGCAGTGACCGAAGGAAACGGAGAAATCTGCTTCTCGACTGGTTATCCATACTTAGGTCAGGAAAAACCCACCTACGAACACACCAGCAACCGCTGCGGCTCGAAGCGGAACATATCCGGGAAGCTGCAGAACTCTGGAATACCCAGCTCCAGCACCGGGACAGCTTCTGCAATGCGCTTGACATGCACCCGCATCAGGTCGCGATAGGCATTCCGCTCTTCCGCCGTAAACGGAGCCATCTGGTAGGACATCGTCATGTGGAACTGATACTCCGCGTGGTCGTTCAACCGGAAGGCAAAAGCCTCGGCAAGCTGATCGCGCAGTGACCGCAGCTTCTTGTCTTCCTCCGCATCCGCTCCCACCAGGCGAAGGCTGCACGCCATCGGATAGTTGATGGTGTACTCCTGATCGACGCGCACGCGTATGGGCAATTGGCAAGCGAAGCGCTTCTTCGCGATGCGCTCGCCGACCATGCGGGTGCAGACTTCGATGGGAGCGTCAGAAGGGACATACGAAGGCCATCCATAGGCAGAACGGTTCTGGTCGTTCGCTCCGGGGAAGACGGTCATGTGATAGCTGTCTGTCGAAGTAAGTCCCAGCTTGGTGTGATAACTCGAGCGCTTCAGCTCCTGATGGAGGGTCACCATCGCATCGCGCATCGCGGACTGAACCGGGAGATGACAGATCACGGTATTCCCCGCAAACGGACGCGGTGTGCCGTCGGGGTTGAACTTGAGCGTGGTGTCGCGATTGGGAATCTTAGGTGTCTCTGCCGCGGTGGTTTGCGCGAACAACGAGGACGGAAGCAGCGATGCGGCTGCGGCAGCAGAGGACTCGATAAGAAACTGACGGCGGGTGTGATTGGTCAAATGGATGATCCTTTCCTGAGAGCGTTTTTGAAAAGAAAGGCCGGCAGAACCATGCTCTGCCGGCCTGGGAGGGCGGTGCTGTGGTTAGAACATTTTCCTGTAGGTGTCGTCCAGGGCTTGTCCATCTATGGGCGTTTTCCTCAATGAAAACGCCGCTGCACGCCCCTCTCGGGATACCCAGCAACAGGAAAAATGCTCTTAGAACGCTACGCGCAGTACAAGCTGCACCTGGCGTGATGGATACACACTGGTGCTGCCGGTGAAGCTGCCGAAGCTGCTGCTATAGCTCGGTGCACCTGAGGTAGCATTCACCGACCCCACGCTGGCAGAGGGGCTGATGTAGTTGGTGGCATTGAGCACATTGAAGGCCTCAATCCGGAACTCGGCGTTGTACCGTTCGTTCGGCAGCGCAAACCGCTTGTGCGCCGAAAGATCGAACTGGCCGAATGCCGGTCCGCGCAGAATATTGCGGCCCGCATTGCCGAAGAGCTGTGTGCCCGCGGGAATCGACACACCCGGAGGCGGTGTCGTTCCCGAGCCCGCGATCAGATAGCCGTTCAACGCGCTCGCCGTCTTGACCAGCGCCTTGCCATAGACTGCCGACGGAGATCCGGTAAGATTCGGCCGGATAGCATACGCCGAGCTGGTGGTCGACACTACCTGGTTGCTGCTCGGCGTATAGGTCAGGTTGATGGGCACACCGCTCGTCACCACGTTGATGCCGGTCAACTGCCAGCCACCGAGGATCTGCTGCTGCCATCCAGGAGCGGATGAGCCGAAGCGGCGTCCTTTGCCGAACGGCAGATCGACGATCGCCGACGTAGTGTTGTTCAGCGGCTGGTTGTAGCCCGAAGGTCCACGATCACCCGCCGGGTTCGCCTTGTTGATCATGGCACTATCGCCGTTCTGTGTCTCCAGATCAGCCGAGTTCAGATCGATGCCACGCGACCAGGTGAACGAGTTGATGAGGAAGACGCCACCGCGGAAGCGCCGCTGCAGCTTGGTCTGCAGCGAGTGATAGATCAGAGATCCTGCGTTGCTCTCCGTCAGGATGTCCGAGAAGTTGGCAATTGGCCGGCGGTTGAGTACTGACGTCGTGCACTGGCCCTGCGCTGCAGCCGGAACTTCGCTGGGCAGACACAGGCGGGCCTGGTTGAAGTCCAGAAGAGCCGGAATGTGGACGGTGTGATTGCCCACGTACGCCACTTCCAGCGTGGTGTCATAAGGCAGTTCCTGCTGTACCGACAAATGGAAGGCCTGCACATACGCCGGCTTGAAGTCCTTCGGCGTATATCGCGTCTGAGCCTTGGTGGTGGAGAAGTTTACTGGTCCCGCAAAGTTGGTTTGATAGCCATCCTGCGTTCTGCGGAAGCAGGTCGTCGGATCCTGCGTCAGCGAGGTGCACAGACCCTGGCTCGGTGTCTGGTTTGCGGGCAATGTCGCCGCATAGTTGTTCGGGCCGTTGTAGGCAAGAAGACCTTCTCCGCCGAAGCGGAAGAGATAGGCATAGCTGATGGCGTAACCGCCGCGAATAACAGTCTTCGGCAGCGCCTGGTAGGCAAAGCCTACACGCGGACCGACGTTCTTATAGTTTGGATCGACCAGACCACGATCGGCCAGTGAGTTACCGCCGACGTAGTGAAGGTTATAGACGTGCCCTGGCGCTGTGCTGCTCACATCGGTTCCACTGCCGGCGGCCAGCAGGCGGTTATTGACGGGATCGAAGTTGTAGAGCTTGTTGTTCTCCTCGTAGTTCGGCGTCATGAACTCATAGCGGAAACCGAGGTTTAAGGTCAGCGAAGGCAGCGGCTTCCAGTCATCCTGCAGATAGCCCATGTGCCAGTAGCGCAGATAGTTCACCTCATTGACCGCGTTCAACTGGTAGTTGCTGCGCGCGCCAAAGAGGAAGTCCGCAAGGTTTGCCGCCTGCGCCGTGGTCGCACTGCCCGCCGAGCTGAACGAGCCGGCATAAGTATCCGAACCGAACTTGGGATGGAAGTCGGAGATCGCCTGCGACATCCAGCCGAACTCATAACCTATCTTCAGACTGTGGCGGCCCCTGATCCAGGTGTAGTTGACCTTGGGATTTGCCTGCGTTGGATTGTTGAACTGCGGATTGGTTCCCTGCTCGCCGAACTGCGTGAAGCCGGAGACAGACTGCGGGCTCAGACCTCCGGTATAAGCAGGGTCCTGCGGGACGTTAGGAATGGCTGCCAGAAGATTGGCGGCGCCGAGGAAGATGGGGAACTTACCGCTCTCGGTCCAGGTCTCACCGAAGCGCATCTCCAGGATCGAAGTCGGCGTCAGTGTCCAGTTGTATCCGGCAGCGAGCTGTCGTGTCCGGGCATAGAGGGTTCCATTGCTGTTACCACCCGCGGCACCGGGAAACGGTGGCGGCTGAAAGTAGGTGACGGCGCGCTGGCTGTAACGGAAGAAGCCGTTCTGGCGATCGTTACGAACGAAGTCGACACGGCCATCGCCCTTATCGTCCACCGTCGGCGCGGCGGGAAGATATTGATAGTTCGCCGCCGTCAGTGCGGCGCCGGGGATATTCGGCTGCGGCAACCGGCTGAAGACCTTCAACGCGACAGGATTGATGTTCGGGTCGCCGAGCGGTACACGGCCATTGCTATACACCACGCCGGTATAGGGATTCTTGATCGGGATCGGCGTGCCCGTCGCCGTGCCGTCGGTCGTAAAGATGCCGTTCAGCTCAGCGGTAGTCGGCAGGGTCGCGGTAGTGAGAGAGTGTGAGACAGCGCGCAGGCCTTCGTAATCCACGAAGAAGAAGAGCTTGTCACGCAGCACCGGACCGCCGAAGGTGCCACCGAACTGGTTCTGCACCAACGTTGGCTTGATGCCGGTTCCGTAGAAGGGGCCGAAGGCGTTCAGGACTGTGTTGCGGAAGTACTCGTATGCTCCACCGTGGAAGGCATTGGTTCCGCTGCGGGTGGTGGCGTTGACGATGGCGCCGCCGGCGCGGCCGTACTCCGCCGAGTAGTTATCGGTCTGTACCTTGAACTCCTGCAGCGAGTCAGGCGACGGAATCACGGCCTGGTTCGAGTATCCCTGGTTGGCTTCCTGGTAGGCGTTGTTGTCGATGCCATCGAGGACGAAGTTGTTATCCATCGAGGTGAGGCCGTTGACGTTGTACGAAGCATCGCGTGGTGGGTTAGAGGCAACCGTTGCAATCAACGAGCGGCGAACGCCCGGCACCAGCTGCGCCAGATCGGCATAGGAGCGCCCATTCAGCGGCAGGGTCACCGCTTCGGTTCCCTGGATCGTCTGGCCGCGGTCGCTGGTCTCGGTCTCCAACTGCTCGGCCGCGCCCGTCACCGTGACACTGTCGCCGGTCTGGCCGACGCTGAGGGTAAGGTCGACGCGCTGACGTGCTCCGACGTTTACCCGGAAGGTGTCTGTCTTCAGATTCTGGAAGCCAGACGAGGTCACCGTCATGATGTAGTCGCCCGGCTGTATGCTGTCGAACTCATAGGATCCGCTCGCGTCTGTCTGCCGGGTGCTCTTGACGCCCTTGGCGACGTTCGTCAGTTCGACCGATGCACCGTTGATCGTCGCTCCCGAAGGATCCTTGATCGTACCCAGCACCGCGCCCGAATCGAACTGGGCATAGACCCTGCCTCCGGCCGCCAGCATCAGCAACACGGCCAGGCGAAGAAGTAGCCCATACCATCGGGCAGATTGTTTCTTGTTTATGTTCGGCGTCATTGCATTCGCTCCATAAGTAGTGCTTCCAACAGAAGTAGTGGTTCCAACAGAAAGCCCGCGCATGTTTGTCTCTGGTCAGCGTCAGGAAGAGGGCCGTTGGGGAGAGGAATAGCAGCGACGCTTCCAGCGAAGAAGCGAATTCACGGCGACAACTGCGATACACGCGTGAACTGCTGTGGAATAAATGGTTTACCTAACCTTCATGTATCTTGATACAGTGAATGCCGTGTGAATTAGTTCATGGCGCATTCACACGATCTGCGTAGACTGACGGCAACTCATGCTCACGGCGAAGCAAGATCGCTCCGTAGACTCCCCTTGGTCTGCACGCACGGCTTCTGTGACAGACTGGCCGGAGAGCGCACAACGCGAGTTGATACGGCGTATCCTCGCCTCTCCGACCTTTGCCCGGAGCGAACGGCTCTGTTCTCTGCTGACCTATGTCTGCGACGTTACCTTCCAGGGCCGTGAAGCAGAGCTCAACGAACAGAAGATCGGTCAGGCTGTCTTCGGCAGATCGCCGGATTACGACTCCTCCATCGACGGCATCGTCCGCACCCAGGCGAGCCGTCTGCGCCAGCGGCTGGAGATGTACTTCGAGCAGGAGGGCGCCGAAGAAGTTCTGCGGGTCATTATCCCGAAGGGCAGCTATATCCCTGTCTTCACTCCGCGCCACACCGCCGAGCCGGTCGCACCTGTATCCCCGGTCCGAGATATACCAGCCCTCCCTGCGGAAGTAGCATCACCACCGAAGGAGCGATCTGTAAGCAGTCTGATTCCGTGGCTGCTATGCGCCGCCCTGGCCGTCGCACTGGCGATGGTGCTGATTTGGAATCATGCAACGGCGATGGCGGCTCCTGCCGCTCCTCCAACTCATCCGCTGTGGAGCCAGATCTTCCTGCCACAGCAGCCAACGCTGGAGGTTCCGGGAGACTCGGGCCTGGTGCTCTCGCACACCTTCGATCAGCGCAACATCTCACTGAACGAATATCTGCTCGGTGATTATCGGACCTCGACCTTCAACGCCTCGACCAATCCCCTGCCCTCGGATATACGCTCGCTGCGAGTCGAGATGGCGAACCGGCGCTACACCTCGATCGTCGATCTCGATGCCGCAGTGCGGCTGGCGCAGATCGCGCAGACATTGCACAGCAATCTGCAGGTGCGCTACTCCCGTGACCTGCGGCCCAATGATCTGAAGACCGGCAACGTCATCCTGGTTGGAGCCTTCGAAGCCAATCCGTGGGTCGAGCTTCTGGAACGCAACATGAACTTCCTGTTGCAGAACAACTACAAGGCAAAGGTCTTCTCGGTCATCAACAAGTCTCCGCGCGAGGGAGAGCCTACGCACTGGGACTCCCGGCTCGACGATCCGCAACGTCGTGTGTATGGAGTCGTCGCCTTCGCTCCGAATCTGTCAGGCAACGGCAATGCGCTGCTGATCGAAGGCACCTCGATGGCCGGTACAGAATCCGCATGGGACTTTGTCTCGGATGATTCGGAGCTGCTGCCCTTCCTTAAACGTATCCAGCGGCCAGATGGAAAGATTCCCTACTTCGAGCTGCTGCTCGAAACCCAGAATATGAGCTCCAGCGCGGTGCATAGCAACATCCTCGCGTGGCGGGTTACGAATTAGAGAACCATACACCGGGTGCCCCATGGGTTGCTCTTATCCCGTAACTTCAGCATGCCTTAATGGATACGACGCAGACTGGTGAGGCTGTGCGGAGTTCCCTGCACAGAGTGATATCCAATTCAAAACGAGGAGGGCTCCATGCAACGAGTGATGCGCATTGGAACCATCGTATTTTCCCTTCTGCTTGCCGGCGCTCTGCCGTCTCTGGCACAGAACAAGTGGGCCGAAAAGCAAACCTTTCCCATCGGCGGACAAGGTGGATGGGACTACCTGACAGTCGATCCGGCGACTCATCGGCTGTTTGTTCCACGCGGCACGCACACGCTGGTGATCGATGCCGAGTCGGGCAAGACGCTGGGTGATATTCCAGGCCAGAAGATCGCGCATGGCGTAGCGATCGATTCGCAGGCGGGACGAGGATTCATCAGCGACGGCGGCGGCGAGGGAGCGATTGTGATCTTCGATCTGAAGACATTTGCCATCCTGGGCAAGATCACCGCCCAGCCCGATGCAGACGGAATCATCTACGATCCTTCTCTGAAGCGGGTGCTGGTTGTCTCTGGAGATAAAGGTGTCCTGATGACGTTCAGCCCGGAGATCGATCCCGCGACAGGTAAGATCGAGGCGCCCATTGATCTGGGTGGATCGCCTGAGTTCCTCGCGTCCGATGGCGCCGGAAAAATCTACGTCAACCTGATGGACAAGAACGAAGTCGCGGTCGTCGACATGAAGACGCGCAAGGTGACTGCGCGCTGGCCGGTCGCTCCTGGTGGTGCTCCGGTCGGCATGTCGATCGACACGAAAAAGAAACAGCTCTACATCGGGTGCCGGAAGCCACAGAAACTGATCGTGATGAGCCTGACGGACGGTAAGGTGCTGTCGGCGCTGCCCATCGGTGACGGAGTCGATGCGACCAAGGCCGATGGTGGCGAGATCTTTGCAAGCTGCCGCGACGGTTCCCTTGCAGTCGCGCGGGAGACCTCACCGGGTAACTTCGAGATCGTCCAGATGGTGAAGACGCGGACAGGCGCAAGGACGATGGGAATCGATCCGATGACGCATCGTATCTATTTGCCGACAGCGGAGTATGAGACCGGCCCGAATGGTAAACCGGTTACCAAACCGAACAGCTTCATGATTGTTGTCGTCGCCAGGCAGTAGCTCGCTCGCCTAACGAGTCCTCAACCGAGCGCTGAAGGCCGGGGCTCTATGAACTTGTTCATAGGGGGAAAGGCGCGTTCTGTACCAGCCTTCAGCGCTCTCCCAGCGAACAAGTTTACTGGGAGAGCGGAGCATTGGGGAACCCAATGGTGAGCTACTGTAAACTCTTCTCCAGCTCACGCACCAAGGCTGAATCAGGATTTTCCCCTATGAGCTGTTCCAACTGCCGCTTCGCAGCCATCGTCTGACCAGCCTTCCGATACAGAGCAGCCAGCAGCAGATGCGCCTGTGGATTCACCTTTTCGATCGCGGCTGCCTTCTCTTGTAAAGCTGCCGACGCGTCGGGCGCGGCAGGAACTGGTAAACGGCGATCCTGCAGCACAGCAGCCAGTACCGTCAGTTGCTCCGCGGTAAATCCTGCAGGCGCAGTGAGAGTGCCATCCGGATGCAGCTTCAACTCACCGCCGGCATCGTGAACCGATGCGACAACCTCAGTCGAACGCTGCTTCTGGCGTCCCGCGAGCCCAATCAGCAGCACGATGATCGACACCACTGCCGCCAGCGCAAAAACCCATGTGGGAAGTCGATGAATCTTCTTCGTAGAAGATGTCGACGGATTCGGTCTGGCCGGTTGCGGAGCGGGCATTCGTAGAAAATTTTAGAACAGAAGATCGAGCATCCCACCAAAACCCATCTCGTGCTGATCGCCGATCTTTTCGAGGGCGGAAATGCAAAGGCCATGCTCGCCCGCATTACCGCGCTGAAACAAAGCGGAGTTAACGTCATCGTGCTGCTTGCGCTCTCCGACGATGGTCATCCGGGTTACGGCGCCCGGCATGCGGAACAGATTGCCGCCATGGGCTGCCCTGTCTTTGCCTGCACTCCGGACAAGTCCCCCGACCTGATGGCGGCGGCACTGATGCGCCACGACATCCAACTGCGGGCCGCGAGCCAGGAGATCACCCTTGTGTGTGGCCATGACCAATAAAAACCAGCGGAAGCAGGTCTCGCCCATCGCGGATAGAGTTGGCCTCTGGGGGTGTGCAGTGTCACACTTAGGGCGATCGGTTATTTCGTTGTGAAGCGCCTCTCGATGCCTCTGAACTTCAGCCCGTTGAAAACTGACCTTCTCGCAGTTGCGGCTTGCGTCCTCGCCCTGCCGCTTGCCTGGGAGCTGGATGCGCCTTCCTCCTGCCTTCTGCTTGCGGTGATGGTAAGCAGCCTCTATGGCGGCCGCCGTTCCGGTTATATTTCGGTTGTGGTTGGGGCGGCGCTTTTTTATGTCTTCTTTCTTACGCCAAAGTTCAGCCTGTTTCACCCAAGGGGAGAGTTCCTGCGTCTGTTTGTCTTCATCGTGGCCATGGTGCTGGCGACGGAGTTGATTGCGGCGAGGCACCGCGCGGAAGAGTCACTCCGCCAGACACAGACGAAACTCGCACAGGCAACACAGACCGCGACAATAGCCGAGTTCTCCGCCTCAGTAGTTCATGAGATCAGCCAGCCGCTCAGCGCCGTCGTCGCACACGGGCAAGCCAGCCTGCGCTGGCTGCAAGCCGATCCTCCGGACTTCGCAAACGCTCAGGCGTCGGTCGAACGCGTCGTTCGAGACGGCAAAGATGCCGTCGGCATCATCAAAGGCTTGCGGACGCTCTTCCGCAGATCGCCGCTGCAGAAGGCCCCGATCGACCTGCGGCCCGTCGTCAGCGAGGTCGTCTCGCTGGTGCGCGGCCGCGCGGAGAAAGACGGAGTTGTCGTCGAGGTCCAACTCTCGAAAGATCTGCCGTTGATCTTTGCCGATCGTATTCAACTGCAGCAGGTACTCATGAACCTGGTGTTGAATGGCATCGAATCCATGCGGGATGTCACCGGACGGCCAAAGACATTGGTGATCCATTCGCGAGAACAGGATGACATGCTGTTGGTGGAGGTCCGCGATCAAGGTATCGGCGTCGAGAACTTCGACAAGATCTTTGAGACATTCTTCACCACGAAAGAAAGTGGAATGGGAATGGGTCTCTCCGTCTGCCGCTCGATCATTGAAGCTCATGACGGTCGTCTGTGGGGAACGCCGGGGCCGGTTGCCGGAACGGTCTTCAGCTTCACTATTCCGGTTTTTCGGGAGCATACCGCATGAGCGGCAGGCAGCCGATCGTCTACGTTGTCGATGACGACTACAGAGTGCGGGAGGCACTGCAGGCTCTGCTCGCATCGGCGGGGTACGAGGTCGTCGTCTTTGACTCAGCCGCGTCCTACCTGAACTTCAATCGGCCGGACAGAGCCGCATGTCTCATCCTCGATCTGGATCTTCCCGGTATGAATGGTCTGGAACTGCAACGAAAGATCACCGGAGAAGATACGCCTCCCATTGTTTTTCTTACAGCGCACGGAGATATTCCCTCTACCGTCAAGGCGATGAAGGCAGGCGCGACCGAGTTTCTTTCAAAGCCCTTTGACGACGAGGAATTGCTCCGGGCCATCGAGGCCGGTATTCAACTCGATACATCGACCCGAGCCAGGCTCGCTGAGCTTGATGTCATCCGGAAGCGGTACGCCCTGCTGACTCCGCGGGAGCGGGAGGTACTTCCCTTCGTGATCGCAGGGCTTTTGAACAAGCAGACCGCATGGGAACTGGGTACCAGCGAGATCACCATTCGCATCCATAGGGGCCAGATTATGAAGAAGATGGAAGCAGAGTCCCTTGCAGATCTCGTTCGGCTCGCCGCGAGGCTGGGAATCGAGCCTCTGTCGTCTAATACAAAACGATAATTGTTGGCCCCCTGCCGAATTTCCTACGATGAAACTCGATCGTAGGAGACCGCATGGCCGCTGGAAAAACATCCCGTATCGTCGCAGTCGTCGATGACGACCACCGCGTGCGTGAATCGCTGAAGCAACTCTTCCGGTCCTCAGGCATAGAACATCTACTCTTCTCCTCGGGGGAGGAAGCTCTTGCCCATGAAGGAACGCAGCAGATCGGTTGCCTGGTCACGGATGTTCGCATGCCGGGCATGGACGGCTGTGAGCTGCAGCGGCGGATAGGAAGCAAGCTGCCTAATCTAGCCGTGATCTTCCTCACAGCGCATCAGGACGATGCCGTGTGGCGTCAAGCCCGGCAACATGGGGCCTTCGCCCTTCTCTACAAACCATTTGACGGTGAAGAACTTGTCCGCCTTGTAATGCTGGCCCTAAGGTGGAGCCGCACACGGGAGGCTTTCGATGTGGATTGTTAGGCTGGCGCTTTCGCGTCCGTACACCTTTGTCGTTCTCGCGCTTCTGCTCTTTCTCATTAGTCCGGTCATGCTGATGCGGACACCGGTCGATATCTTCCCTTCGATCAATATTCCGGTTGTAAGCATTATCTGGACCTATAACGGTCTGGTACCAGCGGAGATGGAGTCACGCGTCACGTCCATTTACGAGCGCGCGCTGACCACGACGGTGGGCAATATCGATCACATCGAATCGCAGTCGCTCAACGGGGTTTCTGTCATCAAAGTCTTCCTGCAGCCGCAGGCGAATGTGGATGGCGCTATTGCGCAGGTTACGGCTGAGGCACAGGCAACGCTGAAGCAGCTCCCCTCCGGCATCACGCCCCCACTCGTGATTCAGTACAGCGCCTCCACGGTGCCCATTCTGCAACTCGGCCTGAGCGGGAAAGGGCTTTCTGAACAACAACTGAATGACTTCGGATCAAACTTCATCCGCCCACAGCTTGCCACCGTTCCCGGCGCCGCTGTTCCCCTGCCGTATGGCGGTAAGGTTCGCCAGATCATGGTGGACATCGATTCGGCACAGCTCACCTCGAAGGGCCTCTCTCCGGTCGACGTGGTCAACGCTATCAATGCGCAGAATGTGATTCTGCCCTCGGGCACGGCAAAGATCGGTAAAACCGAATACACGGTGGGCCTGAACGGCACTCCGATCACGGTCGACCAGCTCAATGCGCTTCCGGTAAAGACCATCAATGGCGGATCGATCTTCATGCGCGATGTCGCCAACGTCCGCGACGGATTTGCCGTGCAACAGAACATTGTTCGTCAGGATGGCCAGCGCGGCGCCCTGCTCACGATTGAAAAGGCGGGCAGCACCTCAACCCTTGCTATCGTCTCCGGCATCCGGTCGATCTTGCCGCGCATCGCATCAACACTTCCGCCCGAGTTGGTGATGCGGCCCATCGCCGATCAGTCCGTCTTCGTCAGGGCGTCGCTCAACGGAGTTCTACGCGAAGGGATGATCGCGGCCTGTCTCACCTCGATCATGATCCTGGTCTTTCTTGGGAGCTGGCGTAGCACGCTGATTATCTGCATCTCGATTCCACTCTCGATCCTTACCTCGCTCCTCATCCTCAGTGCGCTTGGCGAAAGCATTAACATCATGACGCTCGGCGGCCTAGCGCTTGCGGTTGGCGTGCTGGTCGACGACGCGACCGTAGAGATCGAGAACATGCAGCGCAATGTGGCCATGGGGAAAGATCTCCGCCAGGCCATTCTCGATGCCGCCCAGGAGATTGCCGTACCCGCCTTTGTCTCAACGATCTGCATCTGCATCGTCTTCGTGCCGATGTTCTTTCTCACCGGCGTCGCGCGCTATCTCTTCGTTCCTCTCGCCGAAGCCGTTGTCTTCGCGCTACTGGCCTCTTACTTCTTCTCGCGCACCATCATCCCCACACTGGTGATGTTCCTGCTTCCCAAAGAGGTGGAGGAACACCGGCATCCTGCATCAGACGCCAGGCCTGGCCGCTTCGCACGGCTCCATCAGCGGTTTGAGGCTGCCTTCGACCGGTTGCGCGATCGTTATACTCACCTTCTCTCGCAGTGCCTGGAACACCGCACAATCTTTGCAGCGTGCTTCATTACCTTCTGCCTGGGAAGCGTGTTGCTCATTCCATTGCTGGGGCGCGACTTCTTCCCCTATGTCGATGCCGGACAGATTCGCCTGCATGTACGGGCAAAAACGGGTACTCGTATCGAAGAGACTGCGCGTCTGGTGGACGAGGTTGACCGGTATGTCAGAACCCAGATCCCCGCAGAGGAGATGGGCGGAATTCTGGACAACGTCGGTCTGCCGACCAGCGGCATCAACCTTTCGTACAGCAACGGCGGCACCATTGGAAACGCAGATGCCGAGGTGCTGATCTCACTCAACCAGAAACACCACCCAACGGCAGAGTATGTGGCACAGCTGCGCGAAGAGCTGCCAAAGCAATTTCCTGGGACAACGTTCTTCTTCGAGCCCGCCGACATCGTCAGCCAGACGCTGAACTTCGGCGTCCCGGCTCCGATCGATATCCAGATCGCCGGCAAGGACTTCGAGAGCAACTTCGCGCTCGCCTCCCAGATCGCAAACAAGATGCGATCGGTTCCCGGAGCCGTGGACGTTCATATCCAGCAGCAGGTTGATCAACCGCGCCTGCAATATGACATTGACCGCACTCGTATTCAGCAGGTGGGCCTGACGGAGCGTGATGTCGCCGGGAACGTGCTCGTCTCTCTCAGTTCCAGCTTCCAGACGACGCCAAACTTCTGGCTCAACCCAAAGAATGGCGTCTCCTACAACATCGCGGTGCAGACGCCACAGTACAAACTCAGCTCTATCGACGCCATCGGAAATATTCCCATCAACTCACCCAGCGCGCCCACGCCGCAGCTCTTCGAGAACCTTGCCACGAGGAGCCGGACCTCTGAGCCCGCGGTCGTGAGCCACTACGATGTACAACGTGTTATCGACATCTATGGCAGCGTGCAGGGCCGCGATCTCGGTGGAGTCGCCAACGATGTACAGAGGATCGTGGATGACGCATCGCATCATCTTGTTCGCGGCAGCCGCATCTTCACTCGCGGACAGGTAGCGACGATGCAGGCGTCATTTACAGGGCTCTTCGCTGGTCTGGCTTTCGCCATCGCGCTCGTCTATCTGCTGCTGGTCGTGAACTTCCAGTCATGGACTGAGGCCTTCATCATCATCACAGCCCTGCCAGGAGCACTGGCCGGTATCTGCTGGTTCCTCTTCCTGACACATACCTCGCTCAGTATCCCGGCGCTGATGGGAACCATCATGAGCATCGGAGTGGCGACCTCGAACAGCGTACTCATCATCACCTTCGCCAACGAGCATTTCCAGGAGAACAAAAATGCGATCAAGGCAGCCATGGAGGCTGGGGCGACCCGCCTGCGGCCGGTCATCATGACCGCCATGGCAATGATCATTGGCATGATTCCGATGGCGCTCGGCCTCGGCGATGGAGGCGAGCAGAATGCGCCTCTCGGACGGGCCGTCATCGGCGGCCTTCTCTTCGCGACCGTCGCAACCCTGTTCTTTGTTCCCACGGTCTTCGCGCTCATTCGCAACAAGCGCAGCACAAACTACGCCCCCACGCCGGGCAACGCATAGGGAGATCAACCATGACTGAACTCACTCCATCTAATTCCGTTTCACCTTCTTCCAACGGCAGACGGCTTCTGTTCTTCCTTCTGGTTCCCGCGGTGCTCTGCGTTGCCGGAGTTCTGACACTCGGCCTGCGGGGGCGGCAGACGAAAGCTCTCGCCGCAACCACGCGCGCCCTGGAATCGGAACCGGTCTCGATCATCCATGCCAAAGCGGGCGCGCCTAACAGCGAACTCACGCTGCCCGGAACCCTGCAGGCCTACTCCGATTCACCGATCTATGCACGGACAAGCGGCTACGTCTCCCACTGGTACGCCGACATCGGTACCCACGTGCGCCAAGGCCAGCTCCTCGCCGAGATTGACTCACCTGAGATCGACCAGGAGCTGAATCAGGCGCGTGCAACCGTGAACCAGGTACAGGCGAACCTCACCCTGGCGAATATCACCGCCAAACGCTACCAGGACCTGATCCGGACGAACGCGGTTTCGCAGCAAGAGGTGGATCAGAACAATCAGAACCTCGAAGCACAGAAGGCAAACCTGCAAGCCGCCGCCGCCAATGTGAACCGCTTGCAGCAGATGCAGGGTTTCGAGCGTGTCGTGGCGCCCTTCGACGGCGTTATCACACAGCGCCGGACCGATATCGGCGATCTCGTCAATGCCGGCAACGGCGGCGCTGCCTTTGAACTCTTCCGCATTTCGAAGATCGACACGGTGCGCATCTTCGTTCCGGTGCCGGAAGCTTACAGCCAACAGATCACTAACGGGCTGAAGGCGGCACTGGAGCTTACAGCGATTCCCGGAAGAGAGTGGAGCGGCAGTGTCACTCGTGACAACCACGCAATCGACGCAGCCTCACATACGCTGCTTACTGAGATCGACGTGCCGAACCCAAAAGGTGAGCTAATGCCCGGCGCCTATGCCACGGTACGCTTCCATATCACACAACCGGTCTCATCTTTGACCGTCCCGTCCGGGTCTGTTCTCTACCAGGCGAGCGGGCCACAAGTCGCCACCGTGACTTCGCAGAACACCATCCTGCTCAAGAAGGTCACCGTCGGACGCGACTTCGGCGACTCAGTGGAAGTCACAAGCGGCATCTCGGCAAACGATGCCGTTGTCTCCAGCCCACCTGATTATCTGATCGACGGCATGCGCGCCGACATTCAGAACGCAGCAGCAGGTCAAAACTAAGGAGGAACCATGCAGAGCAAGCAGCGTTTCACTTCGGCCGTCCTCGCCTGCGCTTTCACCGTGCTGTTAGCGGGTTGTATGGTAGGCCCGAATTATAAGAAGCCGGTCGTTCCGGTGCCTCCCACGTTCGCCGGTGCAAACGCATCGTCCGACAATTCCCAGAGCTCGATCGCATATACAAATTGGTGGAAGGTCTTCAACGACCCTGTACTCAACGACCTTGAGACCCAGGCCGACCAGGCGAATCGCGATATCAAGATCGCCGTAGCCCATGTCGATCAGGCATCCGCCTTTACCCAGGGCGTACGCTCGCAGTTGTATCCGACGCTCGGCGTCGGCGGATCCGCGCTTCGCGCGCGTGAGGCACAGAACCGCCCCAACAACGGCAATACGGCGGGACGGTCGGCCACGTATAACGATCTTCAGCTATCCCTTGCGGCCAGCTATGAGTTCGATGCCTGGGGACGCATCCGGCGCTCGATCGAATCTGCCCGGGCGACACAGGAGGCGTCCCAGGCGGACCTTCGCTTCGTGACGCTCTCCGTCGAGTCCGATGTTGCAGCGACGTACTACAACCTCCGCCAGACGGACCAGGAGTTGCAGATTCTCAGCAACACGATCGATACACTTCGTCAGAGTCTGGAGCTGACGACGAGCTTATTCCAGAAAGGGCTCAGCAGCGAGCTTGAAGTCAAGCAGGCACAGACGCTGCTCGATCAAACGGTGGCGCAACAACATGCCGCCGAGCTGCAGCGGGCGCAGATGGAGCATGGCCTGGCGGTGCTACTGGGACGTACCGTGGAAAGCTTCTCACTGCCCGCCGCTCCGTTGCAGGCTCTTCCTCCACGGATCCCCATCGGGCTGCCGGCGAACCTGCTCGAGCGACGCCCTGACATCGTGGAGGCCGACCGCTCCGTCGCTGCAGCCACTGCACAGATCGGTGTTGCGAAGGCTGCCTACTTCCCGCAACTGTCGCTTACCGGCCTGGCTGGATACGAGAGCAGCAATGCAGTCCATCTGCTCAACTGGCAGAACAGCATCGCCTCCCTCGGAGCGTCTGTGGCAGCGCCTCTCTTTACCGGCGGCAGACTGAAAGCCGGTGTAGAACAGGCTCAGGCTGTCTACAGACAGTCGTTGGCGCAGTATGAGAAGACGGTCCTCGGCGCCTACCGCGAGACCGAAGATCAGCTCTCCGCACTTCACTTCCTGGAACAGGAGGCCGACGCACAAGGCAGAGCGGTGCAGGAAGCGCAGCAGGCACAAGCCATCGCAACAGCAAGGTACAAGAGCGGCCTTGTAAGTTATCTTGACGTAGTGGTCGCGGAGCAGATGGTGCTGGCCAATGAGCGCAGCGCGGCTCAGATCGCCGGAGAACGCATGGTCGCCTCAGTCGTTCTGATCAAAACCCTGGGCGGCGGATGGAATGGGACCGCAACTCCCTAGAATGCCACAGCCAGGCCTAATAAAACCCGGCGATGAGCGAGTTTCGCCCACCGCCGGGACCCTGGAGGCTAACCAAGGAACTTATCTCTTCGCGGAGAGATACTTCTGAATCTTCACGTTTAGACGACGGCAGGACAGAGAAAGACGCATTATTACGAGCTGCGCCTCTACCTTAAGGCGCACTGAATGTCGTGTGATGGGATGATGCAGAATCGCAGCGATGACTACACGGCCGATGCTGTCGTCGATGCCCGATGCGTCTCGCGCCAATCGCCCGGCGGCACACCTTCCCACGAGCGGAAGGCACGGCCGAAGGAGTTCGGGTCCTGGAAGCCGAGCAGATAGGCGGCTTCATTCAGTTCCAGCGCTGAGTTGCTGAGATAGTACCTTGCCATCTGGTGACGCGCCTCATCGAGAACCCGCTGGAAGCTCGAGCCGCCTTCCTGCAAGCGGCGCTGCAAGGTACGCGAGCTCATATGCAGCGCACGCGCCACCACTTCAATGGATGGCCGCTGGCCGGTCAGCCGGTCCTGAATTGCTCGTCTCACCAGCTCGACGAGGCTGTCCGTCGCCTGGTGCAGCTTCATCTGCTCGTCAAACTGCGGAGCCAGCATATCCAGCAGCTCCATGTTCCTGGTCACGAACGGAAGCTTCGCATCTTCTGCGCGAAAGACAATCACGTTCTGGAAGGCGCCGCTCGTCACCGGACAGCCAAAGTGCCGCTCCATCTCACGCACTTTCGATCGTGGCTGAATGTACTCCACGCGCAGAGGCGTCACTGGCTTTCCCGTGCCATGCTGCGCAATCGTCACCATCCACGCGAAACAATGATCCGTTAGCGCCCGGGGCTCCGCTTCCACCGCCTGCAACCAGCGGAAGTTGATGCTGAACTCGTCATCGTTCATCGAGGAGACAATCTCCTCCGGGACGGTCAACTTCTTGAAACGGGCCATGTGCTTCACCGCCGCGACAAAGTTCTCGGTCGACAGAGCAGCGATCCCCATGGGATGAAAGCGCTCCGTCCTTGTCTCCACAGCAAGCCTCAGGCCGATCAATGGGTCGGAGCTCACACTCTCAACCGCATGCCACAGAGCGAAGAGCTCTTCGGTCGATACCAGGATGCGCGTCTGCTGAAAGAGATCCTGCGGCAACCCTGCCTTCCGCAGCACCTCGTGGACAGGCACACCAAGTTCAGTGAGCTTGAGGGCAAGGCGGCCCGCGACACGGAAATGTTTCAGCATGGAGTTGGCCTCCTCCTTACAGCCTACCGGAGTACGTCCAGGCGCAGCATGCCTATTGCGCCATATCACATACAAACCACGCCAACTTCGGCGGCGCGGAATGGCGTATCTTGCAGGGAGATTGGCGGGTGATGTTGGGCGCCGCCGGCCGGTACAGGATTATCGTCAGAGCATCGGAACACTGCCTCCTGCACTCCAACAGGCACGGAGTGGTCAACGGCAGACGGTGTTCAGGAGGAAAACAAGATGCAGAAGCGTCTCTTAGGAAAGAGCAACCTCGAAGTCTCGGCGCTCGGTTTTGGCTGCATGGGACTCAGCTCCGGGTTTGGCCCGCCGACCGAGAGGTCGCAGGCCGTCTCCCTCATCCGCGCGGCCTTCGATCGCGGCGTCACCTTCTTTGATACGGCGGAGGCCTATGGACCGTACCTCAACGAAGAGGTCGTCGGTGAGGCCCTGGCTCCGGTGCGCGACCAAGTGGTGATCGCCACCAAGTTCGGGTTCCGCTTTGCCGACGGCAAAATCGCCGGACTGAACAGTCATCCCGATCGCATCCGCGAGCATGTCGAAGCGGCGCTGAAGCGGCTCCGCACCGATGTGATCGATCTGCTCTATCAGCATCGCGTCGATCCGGAGGTGCCGATCGAAGATGTCGCCGGCACGGTGAAAGAACTCATCGCACAGGGCAAGGTCAAGCACTTCGGTATGTCCGAGGCCGGCGCGAAGACCATTCGCCGTGCACACGCCGTGCAGCCGGTCACCGCTCTGCAGAGCGAGTATTCGCTCTGGTGGCGCGAACCCGAAGAGGAGATTCTTCCCACACTCGAAGAGCTCGGCATCGGCTTTGTCCCTTTCAGCCCACTGGGCAAAGGGTTTCTCACCGGCGCCATCAACCAGAACACAGAATTCGCCCAGAACGACTTCCGCAACCTCTCCCCCCGCTTCAACGAAGAGAACCGGAAGGCCAATCAGACACTCGTTGATGTGTTGGGTTCCATCGCGGAGGCGAAGAACGCTACCCGTGCACAGATCGCCCTGGCGTGGCTGCTCGCGCAGAAGCCGTGGATCGTACCTATCCCAGGCACCACCAAGCTGCATCGCCTGGAAGAGAACCTCGGCGGGGCGAACGTCACGCTGACTGCAGGAGACCTCAAACAGATTGACGAAGCACTCGCGGGCATTGAAGTTCTGGGAGAACGGTATCCGGAGTTCCTGCAGCGCATGATCGATCGGTAGAACGAAACATCTATTTCCTGCCCGGGTGCCCCACCCTCGCAACGCTAGGGTGGGTTGGGAAGCCACAAAACATCTGGGGTATTCCGTACCCACCCTAGCGTTGCGAGGGTGGGGCACCCGGTGGGAAAAGGCTGCGTTCCATTACGTCTCCAGCACGCCCTTCAACCGCCGCACGCCTTCTCGAATCTCCGTCTCCCGCAACCGCGCAAATCCTAAGATCAGTCCCGGCCTCAACGGCTTGCCAACATAGTGCCCAGAGACTCCATAGATCCCAACACCACGCTCGGCCGCGCGCGTGATCACCGCTGCCTCGTCGATACGGCGCTTTGGCCAGAGAACGATGTGCGCGCCTGCACCCTGTCCCGTCACCGTCACCTCATCGCCGAAGACATCCTCCACCGACTCCAGCAAAGCATCACGGCGCGCTACATTGCTTCGCCGCAGCCGCCGCAGATGGCGCTCATACATGCCGCTGATAAGAAACTCCGCCAGCGTCTGCTGTTCCAGGGTTGAGGTGTGACGGTCACACAGCCACTTTGCCGCCATCAGTGCCGGCATCAACGAACGTGGAGCGATCAGATAGCCGATACGCAGTGCCGGAAAGACCGTCCGTGAAAATGTCCCCAGATAGAGCACGCGGCCCTCGCGATCCAGTCCCTGCAACGACTCCAGCGCCTGGCCTCCATAGCGGAACTCGCCATCGTAGTCGTCTTCCACGATCACCGCGCGATTGCGCTTAGCCCAGTCCAACAGCTCCAACCGGCGCGAGAGCGGCAGCACCGCACCCGTCGGAAACTGGTGCGACGGCGTCACAAAGACCATCCGGGCCTCTGCGGGAATCTTTGCCGGCACAATGCCTTCGTGATCCACCGGCACCGACCGCACGCGCGCTCGTGCCGCGCGAAGCCCCTCGCGAATGCCGCGATATCCGGGATCCTCAATCGCGACCGAGTCCTCCGGCTCTACCAGCACACGTATGATCAGGTCCAGCGCCTGTGCCGATCCGTTCACGATCAACACCTGCGATGCATCGCACACCACACCACGCGAACGCTTCAGATGTGCCGCGATGGCCTCCTGCAACTCCGGAGATCCAGCCGCGGAGCCGTAATCCAGCTCATGCACCGGAGCCTTGCGGGCACTGCGCAGCAACATGCGCCTCCACGCCTCGAACGGAAATAGATCGATGTTGCTGCGGCCATAGACAAAGTCATACCGCAGGGGCCGCGGTCGACGATCGGCTGCACCCAGCTCCGCGGCCGTCTGCTCCACAAGCTTGCCGAAGCGCGACATCCGGAACCGCGTGGTGTGCATCCGCTCCTGCACGGCACGCAGATTCAGCGCATCGGTCACATAGGTTCCCGCACCGCGGCGGCCGGCGACGTATCCCTCAGCCAGCAGTTGATCGTAGGCAAGCAGCACGACCGTGCGCGAGACATGAAGCTGTTCCGCCAATTCGCGTGTTGACGGCAGCCGCTCGCCGGATCGCAATTTGCCCGCCAGCACGGCATCGCGCAGGCCATGATAGATCTGCCGGGAGAGCGGTTCACCAGTCGAAGAAATTGGTATCACCAGATTCATAAAAAGTGGACCTTTGAGATTACCACGCAGTCTGGCACGATGAAATCCATGACAGATCAGGTACAAAGGCCCATGACCGAGCGTTCCCAGGTAAGACGTGTTCCCAAGCGCGCCGCCTACGACGCCGCCACCATTCACGCCATCCTGGATGCGGCGTTTCTGGCCCACGTCGGCTTCGTCGTCGAAGGACAGCCATTCGTTATTCCCACGCTCTACGGTCGCAGGGGCGACAAGTTGTATCTCCACGGCTCGGCGGCCAGTCGCATGCTTCGCGAGTCGGGTAAGAGCATCCCGCTCTGTATCACCGTCACGCTGGTCGATGCCCTGGTGCTGGCTCGCTCTGCCTTTCATCACTCGATGAACTACCGCTCGGTGGTCGCCTTCGGTAACGCGCGTCTGATCGATGGCGCGGAGCAGAAGAATGAGGCTCTCCGCCTGATCTCTGACCATCTCCTCGCCGGCCGGTGGGATGAGGTGCGGCCGCCTACTGCACAGGAACTCAAGGCGACGTCGGTGCTGGAGTTCACCATCGAAGAGGCCTCCGCCAAAACCAGAAGCGGCTTCCCAGTCGATGATGAAGAAGATTATGCGCTGCCGGTATGGGCAGGCATTCTGCCTCTGCCGGTCATACCGCAGGCGCCCGTCGCCGACCCGCAACTCCCCGCCGATATTGCTGTATCTGCAAGCGTTAGAGCATTTTCTCTGTAGGTGTAGCGCAGGGCTTCCGGATCTATGGGCGTTTTCCGCAATGAAAACGCCGCGGCACTTCTCTTCCGGGATACCCAGAAACAGGGAAAATGCTCTAGCAACCGATTTACCCGGTGACCGGGGACTACTAACCCGATCACCGGTCTGCCGGTCTAATATGGAGACGACATTTTCGGTCTGGAAGGAGAGGTCCTATGCGCCGCTATTACCTTCTCGCCCTTGCCGCACTGCTTTCCACGACAGGCTACCCACAACAGCCGTCGCCGGTCGTCCAGTATCGGCTTCCCGAACTTCAGGCCTCGCCCGCTGCCTGCCCCATCGGTTTTACCGCGCGTGCCAGCGGAACAGCGGTGATGGTGCAGACAAAGGATGGAAGGGGCAAAGAGTCCGCCCACTCCGTCGCGCTGCAATTCAAGAGCAACGATACCCGCCGTGTTGAAAGCGCAACGGTGACGATCCACGGCATCCGGCAGACAAACCTCTATCTCAAGACCCGCGGTGCTACCCAAGCCAACATCTCCCGCACGTTCTATCTGCATCCCAACGTGGGATCAGATGGACTGGCACAGGATCAGGTCTCAGTAGCGGGAATCACCACACTGCGATCGGCCGAAATTACCGAGATGCGTTATAGCGACGGAACAGTCTGGCATCCTTCAAAACTCTCAGCCTGCCAGGCAGCGATCAGCGGTTTTCGGCTCATCAATACGCCTGTTAAGTAAGAGTTATGGAGCGGGCCCCTTTAACCGCAGTGGGTATAGAGACCTGGGGCGTCGCCCCAGGCTGGTATAGAACGCGCCTTCAGCGCTTGAAGCCTACACCTTTTGTTTGTCATTTCGTAGTGACCGAAGGGAACGGAGAAATCTGCTTTTTAACTCATTTTCTCTACCCGGGTGCCCCGCCCTCGCAACGCTAGGGTGGGTGGGGACTACCGCAAATTTCGAACAACCCACCGACCCATTAACATAAAAAACATGCAGGAGTTCGTGATCGGCAACAAGCAGAAGGTAGACCTCGAAACCTGGGAGCGCCGCTCCATCTTCAACTTCTTCAAAAACTTCAGCGAGCCCTATCACGGCGTATGTCTTCGCATGGACTGCACCGAGACCTTCCACTACGCCAAAGAGCATGGCCTCTCCGTCTTCCTCTCCCTGGTGCATCGTTCACTCGTCGCCTCTCACCTGGTGGAGAACTTCAAGACCCGCATCGTCGACGGTGAGGTGTGGCGCTATGACCAGATCCATGGCGGCAGCGCGATCGGCAGATCGAACGGCACCATCGGCTTCGGCCACTATCAGTTCCGCGAAGGGATCCAGCAGTTCGTACACGAAGCTTCTCTCAAGGTCGATGAAGTAAAACAGCGCGACGATATCGAGCGCTTTCCGGAAGACAACCTGATCCGCTTCTCCGTGCTTCCCTGGTTCGACTTCACCTCCATCTCCCACGCAAGGGAGTTCGCACGAGTTGACTCTGCACCGAGGGTCACCTTCGGCAAGATCAGAGACGCGGACGGACGCTGCACCATGCCCGTCTCTATCCACGCGCATCACGCCCTGGTAGATGGCCTGCATGTCGCGCAGTTCGTCGAACGCTTTCAGGAGTTGCTGCTCGCCCCGGAGGCTCAGCCGGCGCTGCGCAGTGGCGCATAACGGGAAATTCATTGCCGCACACATCCCCTCGGGATACGCTTTTCTTCATGCGCACGACCCGTCTTCGTAATACCATCGCAGTTCTTGCGGCCTTCGGCCTTAGTCTCACTGCCTCTGCACAGATGGAGCATCATCACCACGATGCCGCACCGCCGGCCGCGTCAGAGAAGCTCGGCGCCGTCTCCTTCCCCACAAGCTGCGCCGTCACATCGCAAAAACCCATGGAGCGCGGTGTAGCGCTGTTGCACTCGTTCGGATATACCGAAGCGCAGCAACAGTTCGAGGCCATTGCAAAAGCTGACCCCACCTGTGCGATGGCTCACTGGGGCATTGCGATGACACAGTTCCGGCCGCTGTGGGAGCGCCCTGATGCACAGGCGCTCAAGCTCGGCGCCGAAGAGATGGCCAAAACCCGCGCCCTGGCCGGCAGTGCCACGCCGCTTGAACACGGCTACATCGATGCCCTCAGCGCCCTGTACAAACCGGAGACCACGGCCTACGAGCAACGCACCTCCGACTACGAACGCGCCATGGAAGCGCTGCACGCCGGCTTTCCCAACGATGTAGAGGTGGCGGCCTTCGATGCCTTGGCTATTCTTGCCGCCGCGCCACCCAACGAAGGGAACCTGGAACATCCGCGGAAGGCGCTCGCCATCCTGCAGCCGCTCTTTGCGGCGCATCCCAATCATCCCGGCCTGGCGCACTACATCGTGCACACCTGCGATACACCGGCACTTGCTCCTCAGGGACTGCAGGCGGCTCGCGTCTACGCTTCTATCGCACCATCGTCCGCACACGCTCTGCACATGCCCGGACACATCTTTGCCCGTCTGGGCATGTGGCAGGAAGATATCTCGTCCAACCTTGCTTCGATGGCAGCATCGGAAAAGGCAGAGAAAGCGCACCAGACCGGCGCCGCACACCAGATGCACGCAGATGAGTTCCTGATCTATGCCTGGCTACAGACCGGTGACGACGAGAAAGCCCGCGCTCTGACCGCGAAGATGCGCTCTGTCTCGGCAGAGATGGCGGCCATGCCGTATATGGACGACATGAAAGACTACGGCCCTTTCTTCGACAATGAGCTGCACTCGATCTACGTGCTGGAAATGCGTGACTGGAAATCCGCCGCTGCATTGCAGATCGCACCGAAGGCGCCTCCCTCGTCGCAGTTCTACGTGTACTGGGCAAACGGCCTGGCCGCAGGACATCTCCACGATGCAGCCGCGCTCGATACGGCGATTCACAATATGGATGGCGAGATCGAAGCGGTAAAGCAGTCTCCCTTCGCATGGCTGATCGATGTACTCAATATTCAGCGTTATGAGCTCGTCGGCTGGAAGAGCCTTCTCGCAGGCAAGCCGGACGACGCCATTGCCTCGATGCAATCCGCAACTGCACTGCAAGACAAACTCGGCCAGCAGGAGGTCGACCTGCCGGCGCATGAGATCTTCGCCGATATGCTGGTCACCATGAAGCAGCCGGAGCAGGCGCTGGGCGAATACAAACAATCGCTGAAGGTAAGCCCCAACCGCCTGAACACCCTGCTCAGTGCCGGTCAGGTCGCCGAGCAGTTGGGCCGCACCGCCGAAGCCCGCGGCTTCTACAAGACCGCCGCCGCGCAGACGGCGAACGGTGCCCATAGCCAACGCGCCGATCTGAAACACGCTGTCTCGATTGCCAACGCAAAAGGATCCGGGTTGTAGTTCAAACCGGATCAGCGATGAGATAACGAGCCATACGATCCGCAGCCTTGGTAAGGCCGATGCGGGGCGTTGTGATGATCTCTCCAGCTTTATAACCATCGTCGAAGATGCGGAGGGCGGCATCGGGTTCTGTCATATCGATGCCATCTTCCGTCTTCCGCGCAATGCCGAGGGCCTGGCACAAACGTCCAGGTCCTCCCGTAAGCTGCTTTGCAGATGCCTTGGGCGTTAGCTTCCGAAGCCTCGCCATCGTCTCCAGACCTTGCAGTGGATAGAGAGCGCGAAAGAGCACTCCGCCTGCATGTCCATCGGGCAAACACGATACGTTCAGGCAGTAATACATACCGTAGATGAAATACACATACGCCACTCCCGGCGGCCCGAAGAGCACGGCGTTGCGTGACGTGCGTCCGATATATGCATGCGAGGCCGGATCTTCGAGGCCGAAGTACGCTTCTACTTCGGTGATCCTGCCGCTTAGCTCTTCATCCCCCAGACGGCGCACCAGCACCTTGCCCAGCAGCGCCTTCGCTACGACATCGGGAGTTCGCTCATAAAAGCGGCTTTCAAGCTGGATCGGACGTTTCTTTCTCATCGTTCTTATTTGATTCTCAACCCTAGGGTGTGTCATCAAACTCCTGCCGTCAGCGCCGGGAGCAGATTTTTCTGAGGTCTAGGAGCGAGGAGAGAACTGTAGCTGGTCTACTGGAACGACGAGCGACGAAGAGATCGGGAAAATCTGCCCCGGCCCTTCGGGTTGCGGCGCAAATTCGCCCATACTTCGTTGTCGTCCTCGGCTGTGGGCCCGCCACAGCCTTCGGCCTCCGCCTCGTCTGAACAAATTTGCGCTCGCAACGCTGGCGACAGGAGTTTGATGACACACCCTAGCTCTCCATATCGAGAAGCCGAGCCTTTACATCCAGACCTCCGGCGAAGCCTGTCAACTTACCGGAAGAGCCGATCACCCGATGACAAGGCACAACGATAGAGATCGGATTACGTCCGTTCGCCGCCCCCACGGCACGGCTTGCGGAAGGCCGTCCCAATTGCTTCGCCAGTTGCCCGTAGCTCCGTGTCTCTCCGTATGGGATCGCGAGCAGAGCCTCCCACACATCTTTCTGAAATGTGGTTCCTCGCATATCCAGCGGCAGATCGAAGGCCCGGCGTGAGCCGGCGAAGTACTCCTCAAGCTGGCGTTCCACCTTCAACAGGACCGGATGCCTGTCGTTCTCGACCAGGCCTGTCAGAGGAACGCGTCGCGGGCTATCGTTCTCCCACAGGATGGCTGCCAATCCCTTATCACTCGCAACCAGTTTCAGTGCCCCGACCGGGCTCTCGACAAATTTATAGGCGAGGTTCATTGCATGCTCCTTCCTGGTGGTTGTTACTTCGAATCTCCATCCGCTGCCCAGAGATGTTGTGCGGCATAGGCTCGCCAGGGTCTCCATGTCTCGGCCCTGATGTGGAGCTGCTTCGCCGTCAGCAGATCGCCTGTCACCGTCTTCGCTCCCCGCAGTAGGCCGACATCCGATGCAGGAAAAGCGTCGACCTCTCGCAGAGCCCGCAGAGCGATGTACTGTGCCGTCCACTCGCCAACTCCAGGAATGGCTTTCAGAGACGCAATCGCCTGCTCTATCGAACTCGCCGACTGAAAGATCTCAGGCGACTTCGCTGCGGCACGTGTCACCGATCGCAATGTTTCGAGCCGGGCTGCCGGCATACCGAGACCAAGCGATGACGCCTTTGCCAGGTGCTTCGCCGCAGGAAAGGCATGCGTAAGATCGGGATGCATACCTCCGCCAGACGGCAGAGCCCTGCCGTGCAGCTCAACCAGCTTTCCCGCTAAACGTCTCGCTGCGGCGACACTGACCTGCTGTCCCAGCACGGCGCGGATCGCGAGCTCAAAGCCATCCCATCCTCCCGGCGCCCGGAGCCCCGGCCTGCGGGCAACAAACGGCGCAAGCTGCGCATCGCGCGCAAGATGCTCATCGATGGTGCCGATATCGATATTCAAATCGAACTGCCGGCGTACCCGATGCACAATCGCGGGCAGTGCCTTTACGCTGGGGAATTGAATCGTCACGCACAGGCTCTCGCGTTTGGGCAGATGCTTAACCGCAATCGCGCCCAGCTCACCATCAAGTTCGATGACGCGGTGATAGACACGATTGGCAACCACCTCCACCCCGGGGATCGCGCGTGCTTCAAGAAAATGCAGCATCGCGTCCCAATCGTAGGGAGGCCGGTAACGCAGCCGAAGCATCGTGCCGGCCTCTGTTGCCACAACACTCGATCTGCGGCGCAGCGCGCTGGGAGGTCGGTGAAAGAGATTCTGAAAGACCTCGTTAAATCGGCGCAGGCTGCTGAAGCCCGAGGCCAGGGCCACTTCCGTCATCGGTAGATCTGTATCGTGAATCAACTGCTTCGCAAACAGGACACGACGGGTCTGCGCCACGGCGATGGGTGACGCTCCAAGATGCTGTAGAAACAGCCGCCGTAGCTGGCGCTCGCCTACGCCGAGCCTCTCGGCCAGGGTTTCAACCGTCTGCGCTTGACCATCCAGGGCGCCTTCTTCGATCAGCCTCAGCGCGCGCGAGACGGTGCTGCTTGTTCCCTGCCATGCCGCAAGCTGAGGCGCCGTCTCAGGGCGGCAACGCAGGCACGGACGGTAGCCGGCCTCCTGCGCTGCGGCAGCGGAGCTGTAAAACGTGCAGTTCTCAAACTTCGCCGTGCGTGCCGGACATACGGGCCGGCAGTAAATTCCGGTGGATTTGACGCCCACAAAGATCTGACCGTCGAAACGCGCGTCACGACTCTGCAGCGCCCTGTAAGCGACCGCCTTATCGGGGACAACCATGCCATAAGTGTCGCTTGCTCGCACCCCGGAATACTCGCGGAATTCGGACATCAATGAAAAGAAGGATGTCCCTTGCATTACGTCATGTCAGGCGAGCGTAGGAGGAACGAAACGCAGAAGGCTCTCGACGCGCGCAGCTGGACTAGAGCATTTTTTCCTGCCGGTGTCGTGAAGGCTTGTGCATCTCTATGGGCGTTTCCTCAATGAAAATGCCGCTGCTGGCTCCTCCCCCGGAATACCCAGCAACAGGGAAAATACTCTAACTATGCGCTCTTCAATCACTTAGCTCATCAGAACAGGGCGCCTTTCACCGGCCCGTCATAGCTAACGTGCTTCTCCGTACAAAGGAAAGTAAGATCTTTCCTCAACTTCGCGACCCGGTCGAAACAACACGAGGGGGTTTTATGTGTCTCTAAACGTGAGTCGGTGCCAGATCTGTACCAGGTCTACGCGTAGGCGGATAGGGAGTGTTTTAAGAGTGTTGCAGCCACTACAGCTCGAAGAGGTGAAGAGTCGTTACGCAAATGAGATCGCTGAATTGCGAGACTTCCTCCAGAAAGCTGGTTGTACCCCTGGAGCGCCCGAATCGCTGCGCGCCATCGTCAATCGGTTACAGCGAGACCGCTCGTTTCATCGCGATCTGACCTCGTACATCTGGGTCGCCATTCACAGCGGCCATCGAAACATCAGCTACGCCGACCTGCTTGGCGTACTGGCGGTTGCAGCCGCCGGCGGCCGGTATGCGGCTGAAGCAGAGGAAGACGACGCGCACGCCCTGCTTCGCTTTGTTATCGAAGCGCGAGAATCGCTCGATGGAACAAGCCGGCAAAAGACCCCACCGCCTATCGATCATCTCCCGCCAATCGTCCCGGCGTCTGTAGCCCCACCGCCGCCGGTCGAGCCCAAAGCGGTCCATCCGCAACCCGCTAAGCCAGAACCGACCCCGCAACAGTCTGTAGAGGGACAGCCCGTCCAGTCACAACCGGTGCAGTCACGACGTGGCCGCTCGCGGCACGTCCGGTTGCAGCAGGTCGAACCACAGCACGTCGAGCCGCAGCACGCTGAGCCACAGCACGCTGAGCCGCAGCACGCTGAGCCACAGCAGGCGGAGCTGCAACAGGCCGAGCCGCAGCAGATTGAGCCACAGCAGGCCGAGCCGCAGCAGATTGAGCCACAGCAGGCCGAGTCACAGCCTGTCGAGCCAAGGCCGGTAGAGCCAAAGACCGTCTACGATCATGAGCCGTTTTATCCGCACGCACGTCCTTTTCCCGAAGAGTTCTCTCCTCTGAAAGACGAAGAGGAAGGCACGGGCACGCGGAAACGTTTGATCTGGCTCACAGTGTTTTTTTTGGTGGCCGGTTTAATCGCCAGGGTCGCGTTCCACAATCGCACCATTCTGGATGAGACCGCCGCACCTGCGACAACCGCTCCGGCGGAGAGCCCTGCTCCAGGCTCTACTCCTCCCAGCCCTCGCTCTACCCCCTCCAGTCCTCGCATCGACACAGCGCCGGCGCCCGCACCCGAGCCCGAGGTGGCCGCACCTACTCCTCCTGCAACGGAGGAACGAGGCGGTCGCACTCCGGGCGCCGGCACACGGGCGCGGGGTGCCCACAGACCTCCGCCAGTGAACTCCCCGGCCTCCGCTTATCCCTCAACTCCCTTAGCATCTCCGCAGCCTCGCGTCACGACTCCATCCGGCCCGGCTCCAAAGATCCCCCCTCCACCTGAATCTCACTCAGCGCCAACTCCGGCTCCCGCGACGATCCCGGCTACGCGCCCTGCCTCTCCCTCTGGGCCGGATCTCACTAACACCGACCGAGGCCGCGCAGTCCCCCGCCTTTTACGCCGCACTCCGGAAGATCAGGCAGAGCTGGCCGACGCATCGCCACCCGCGAACTTGCCGTCTCCCACCAAACCGTCCACGGCCGCGGCGTCCAGACCCGCTCCCGTTGCCGCTCCAGCAGCACCACACGGTAGCGTCCGGGCCATCTCGCTGGGGGTAAATGCGTCCAATGTTCTTTACAGCCCCACCCCGGTTTACCCCCAGGCTGCTTCTGACGCGCATATACAAGGCGACGTGAAGGTAGAAACTAATGTCGACCGTAATGGCAACGTCGCTTCCGTACGCGTCGTCAGTGGGCCGCCGCTCCTGCGGGATGCCGCACTCGATGCAGCGCAGCGCTGGCGCTACCGCCCACACTTCATCGGAGGCGAGCAGGCTGCCATGAGCGCCATCACGGTCTTCGAGTTCCAGTTGCCGTAAAACCCTTAAATGCCCTGGCGTCTCTCATAAAACACACCGATTTGCCGATATGATCCAGATCCGCTGTCTCTATGAACTTTCAGCGGCGTTAGGAGATTTATTTGCGGTTTACCGCCAATATCCTAAAATATTGCAATCTGTGGTTCACCGTTGAGCTACTCAGAAGAACCTCGCTCTCTGGATAGCTTGGCTTACGGGGTCCCTTTCCCCGTGGCAATGTCGATGCAGAAGCAGCTATCCAATCCGAAGGCTCCCCTCATCCTGACGCTGCTTGCGGCTCTTGGATCGATCTGCTTCGCCGTGGGTTCCGGACTCTTTCTCTACAGCAATACAGAAAAGCTGATCGCTGCCCGCGAGTGGGTCGAACACACGCAACAGAGCCAGCTTGCGATTGAACGGTTGTCGCGACAGGTCGAGCGCATCGATACACAGACACGGCTGTACGCGGCCAACCATGATGACAGTGCATTGCGCTCCGCGGTTTCAGCAGCAATCGCCCTGCAAAGCGGATCGCTGCGCATGAAAAGCCTGCTCGCCGACAATCGCAAGCAGGACCAAAATGTCGAGCAGATCCAGGAGTGCGCAAACCACCTGCTCGGTACGCTGACCTCGCAACCGCAAGCACCCGAGCTTCGCGAGGAGACGGTGCAGTGCCAGCACTCCCTGTCCCTGATGGCGGCCCAGGAAGGTGACCTGCTCCGGCAGAGAAACCAGGCATCAGAGAGCCGTTCCAAGTTGTCCTTCGTGACCGAGCTGACGGTCGTTCTCATTACGGTAGTGGTCCTGCTCGCCCTCTTCGGTCTGTTGGTACGCGACATCATCATGCGGAACCGGATCGCACGACATCGGGAAGAAGCCTCCGCCGAGCTGGAAGAGAGCAACCGAGGCCTGGAAGCAAGCATGAAGACTCTCCAGCAGCTGGCCGACGAGGGTGTGCTGCTCTCTGCGTTCCGTGACGATCTGCAGCTCTGCACCACAACTGACGAGGTCTATGAGGCGGCATGCGTCCGCTTCCCTCAGATCTTTCCACAGACAAGCGGAGCAATCTGCATCATCAATAACTCGCGGAATGCGCTGGAGAGCATGTCGACCTGGGGAGAGTCGTCAAGCCAGATCTCCGAGGTCTTTCCGCCGGATGCCTGCTGCGGCCTGCGCATGGGACAGTTTCGCTTCCGCAAACCGGGTGCTTCAGAGGTCCAGTGCGGGCACTTTGTCGGCAAACCTCCGGTGCGTTACGCCTGTGTCCCCCTCATGGCGCAAGGCGAGACGCTGGGGATAGTCTTTCTCCAGTGCCCCACGGAGGAGATCGCAGCACAGGTCGAGACCAGAAACGAAGCTCTCCGTCAGCTCGTACAGCTCACAGCGATCACGCTGGCCAGCATCGACCTTCGCAACAAACTGGAAGCTCAGTCCGTTCGCGACTCCCTCACCGGCCTGTTCAATCGTCACTTCATGGAGATCGCCCTGGACCGCGAGCTGGCCCGCGCCGCACGCCGCAAGAATATGCTGGCGGTCTTTATGGTCGACGTCGACCATTTCAAGACATTCAACGATCGCTACAGCCACGCGACCGGCGACAGTGTGCTCAAGAAGGTTGCCAAAGTCATCGGCGCTTCCATCCGAACGGAAGATGTTGCCTGCCGGTACGGCGGCGAAGAGTTCACCATCATCGTGCCCGACACGACCATTGAGGCCGCGCAGGAGAGAGCGGAACGTCTACGTGTCGCAGTCGAGGCGCTGCCGGCGGCTCTGGAGAACGGCCTCCACACCCATGTGACAATCTCAATTGGCATTTCCATCTTCCCAAATCATGCAACCTCACCCGATCACCTGTTGCGCAGGGCCGATGAGGCTCTCTATCGCGCAAAGCACGAAGGCCGCAACTGCGTGCGGGTTGCAGATTCTGTAGCAGAAGTTGTGCTTACCTAACCCCCCATGCACAGGGTGCCCCATCCATCGCATCGCAATGGGTGGGATATCGCGCTACGCGCGAGCATTGTTGCCGTGCAAAGCGAATCAGGGTCCATTAAAAATTACGGAAGCCAAGACTATAGAACTATAGGACGGGCCTTCAGCCCTCTTGCTCTTCTTGGCCCGGAGACCTGGGGCGTTGCCCCAGGCTGGTATAGAACGCGCCTTCAGCGCTCAGTGTCGAACCAGCCCTCTACTCCTCCGAACCCAGGGGCGCTAACACTTCCACGGTCGCCATCGTCTCTGCTTCCTCGCCCACATCCGGCTTATGGATATCCGGCAGAAACCCGGTAAGCAGACCAAGAGCCGGCAAGACCGAGCAGACCTTGTAGACGAAGTCGATGCTGGTGCGGTCCGCAAGCGCGCCAAGGACGGCCGCCCCTAATCCACCCAATCCGAACGCGAGCCCGAAGAACAAACCGGAGACCATGCCGACCCGGCCCGGCAGGAGCTCCTGCGCGTACACCAGAATCGCCGAGAATGCGGAAGCGATCACCAGCCCAATCACAACGCTGAGCGCGACCGTCACCGGCAGAGCGACATAGGGCAACAACAGCGTGAGCGGCAGCACACCCAGGATCGAGATCCAGATCACCTTCTTGCGCCCGATGCGATCGCCCACCGGGCCGCCGATCACCGTGCCCGCAGCCACTGCCGCGAGAAACAGGAACAGGTAGAGCTGCGCATCGCGTTCGCCGGTGTGGAAGTGCTGCATCAGGTAGAAGACGTAATAACTGGTGATGCTGGCCAGATAGAAGTACTTGGACAGCGTCAGCATAATCAGAACCGCCAATGCCCCGCCGATCCGCTTCCTGCTCAGATTCAGCGTGTGCTTCACTGCAGCATGCTTCTTTTGAATCGCCTGGCCGTGCTGCTTATACCAGTGACCAAGACCTGTCAGCAGAACAATCCCAAAGAGCGCTGCCAACGTAAACCATGCCAGGCTCTTCTGTCCTTGGGGAAGCACAACGAAGGCAATCAGCAACGGTCCAAGCGAAGAGCCGAAGTTCCCTCCCACCTGGAAGACGGACTGTGCCATGCCATGAGCTCCGCCCGATGCCAGGCGCGCAAGACGGGATGACTCCGGGTGAAAGATCGACGAGCCTACCCCCAACAGTGCACCGCCAACCAGCAGCATTCCGTAATTCTGCGCGAAGGCAAGAACCAGTAGCCCGCTCATCGAGATCGTCATGCCAACCGGCAGCGAATACGGCTGCGGCCTGCGATCGGTGTAAAGCCCCACCAGCGGTTGCAGCAGCGATGCCGTGATCTGGAAGACCAGGGTCAGCGCGCCGATCTGCCCGAACGACAGGTGAAAGTTCCCTTTGAAGATGGGATACGCAGCAACAAAGAGTGACTGCAACATGTCGTTGAGCATGTGGCAGAGACTCGCCCCTCCCAGCACGCGATAGGTTGCGGAGTTTTCCTTCGGATTTCGTATCGCTTCACTCATGACCATTTCCGTATTTCTCTTCACCCTCGAACGATACAATCTCTTCAACGCGGCCCACAAATTCTTATGCGATTGGGCCATCGGTTCAGAGCATTTCCTTGTTGCTGGGTATCCCGGGAGAAGTGTATAGCGTCGTTTTCATTGCGGAAAACGCCCATAGATGCGCAAGCCCTGCAATACACCTACAGGAGAAAGGCTCCAGTGTGGTGAGTCATTAATTCGCCGACAGTATCGTGCGATGGAATCGTTCTCTGGCAGACAACGACGGCAAAGAAACACGAGGAATTTGCCGTGATCAGATCTCCCGTCATCATAAAACCCAACAACAGGGAAAACGCTCTAAGCGTGTACCTCAGCGGCTAAAGCCGCGATTCTTCTTTTCGCTTGATACGGGACGGCTGAAGCCGTCCCCTTAAGCAAGGCATTCGCACCGACGGTGCGAAATGGTTGCGCTACGCGCAACGGAAGGATGGAGCTGAGCCCGACTCGCCTTGTACCCGGTCGAGCGCAGCGCGATGTCATGTTTAAGGGCACGGCTTTAGCCGCTGAGGGCTTGCATCTAGGTGTGGTGAGTCATTGAATCCGCTCATAGGAAACACGCTTCCCATAGAACTTCGAGTGGTGTACTATCTTCTCCCATAGAAGTTCGAGTGGAGACAAGTGGTCCATAATCCATGGGGGTGTCCGAATGAGCTGGCAACGGTTTTTCCGTCGCAAACGTTCCGACTTCGAGTTACAACAGGAGATTCGCGCCTACGTCGAAGCCGAAACGGAAGAGAACATCGCCAAGGGCATGCCGCCGGAAGAGGCTCGGCGCCGGGCTCATATCAAATTCGGCAATCCCCAGCGCATTCGCGAAAAACTTTGGCAGCAGAACACTATGGCCGCAATCGACCATCTGTGGCGAGACCTGGCGTATGCAGGCAGAACCCTAAAACGGACTCCTGGATTTACGACGATCGCCGTGCTCGTAATGGCTCTGGGTATCGGAGCCAATGTGGCGCTGTTCACTGTGGTGCGCCATGTCCTGCTGAATCCTCTGCCCTTTTCTAATCCGAGCCAACTGATTGCGTTGGATGAAACCTCCGGTCAGGGCAACAATCAGGGCAAGAAAGACAGTGTGGCCGGCGGAGATTTCTACGACTGGCAAAGCGCATCCCACGGCTTTCAACAGATGGCGATCTGGCGATTCAGTGGTTACAACATCTCGGGCGATCGCAATGAGCTTCCAGAGTTCCTTCCCGCGATGACATGTTCCTGGAATCTGTTTCCCACTCTTGGCGTGCAACCGGCTGTGGGGCGATTGTTCGTGGAAGCGGACGATACGGATAAGGAAGGCCTTACTGTCATTCTCTCGTGGAGCCTCTTCAAACGCCGCTTCAATGCAGACCCCTCCATCATTGGGAAGACGATCCGGCTTAATACATTCGCCTATACCGTCATCGGTGTACTTCCGCAGAGCTTCAGCTTTCCCGATCCAAAGGTCCAGTTGTGGGTTCCCTATCACAAAGGGACTCCCAGCATCATCCTGCATAGCCATTACAGCCATAACGGTCATGTGATTGCGCGGCTCAAACCTGGCTATTCCGCACAGCAGGCGGTTCAGGAAGTTCAGGCAATCCAGCAGGGAATCTTCAGACGTTTCTCCGGCACCGGTCCGGTCAGCTCCGAGGTCGTCTCGCAGCCCCTGATCGATGACGTTGTCGGAGACACCAAAGCTCCGCTGTATCTCCTGATGGCTGCCGTAAGCTGTCTTCTGCTGATCGCCTGCCTGAACCTGTCGAACCTGCTGGTTGCCCGCGCCGTCGCCCGCCGTAAGGAGATGGCGGTGCGATCGGCACTGGGTGGAAGCCATGCTCGCCTGATCTGCCAGCAGATTACGGAGTGTGTGCTGATCTGTATCTCGGGCGGTATCCTTGGTGTCGGTCTCGCTCACCTGGCTGTTCGTTGGCTGACCAGATACTGGCTCAATCTGCCACGGGCGGAAGCGATTCACATTGATGCCACGGTTCTCTGCTTCGCCCTCGGAGTAACTGCTTTCGCTGGAGCCGTGTCAGGAATTCTTCCGGCGCTGCTGTTCACCGACGCCAATGTCTCCACCGCGCTGCAGGACAGTGCCAGAACAGCCGGCAGCTCCGCATCTAAAGCATCGCTGCGCAAAGGGCTCATGACGATTGAGTTCGGAATCACTGTCGTCCTGCTGATCTGCGCCGGCCTCTTGTTCAAGAGCTTTCTCCAGCTCGGCGCAGTCGATCTCGGCTGCACCACACGCAATGTCCTTACCATGCGTTACTTCCTGCGAGGACAAACCTATTCCAAGCCGGATCAGGTTATTTCGTTCCAGGAACAGCTTCTCGAACGTGTCCGCCATCTGCCTGGTGTGACCGCGGCGGGGCTCACCAATGCAGTCCCAGGTGAGGGGCCGTACGGCGAGATGACCTTCACCATTCCCGAACATCCACCGCAGCCTCCGGAGAAGCATGATTCGGCGCTCTTCCGCACAGCGGATCCTGGCTATTTCCAGGCGTTGCAGATTCCGCTGCTCGCGGGCCGCTTCTTCACCTCGGCCGAACGGTTAGGCAACAGCAGCTTCGTCATCATCAACCAGAAACTTGCGCATGAGTTCTTTCCCAACGAAGATCCTCTGGGAAAGCATCTCGCCGTAAGCTGGCGCAGTCCATCGGCTGAAAAGCTGGAGATCGTCGGCATCGTAGGTGACACGCGCCATCGTCTGAATGAACCAGTCCAGAGCATGATGTGGTTCCCCATCTTCTCCGGAGCCCCCGGTATCACCGCGGAGACAGCCCTTGTTGTCAGGTCCACGGCCGATCCGGCGCCGCTCTCCATCCCCATTCAGAAGGCCATCGCCGCGACTGATCCAGACCTCCCCGTGTCGAATGTCCTCACCATGCAGGAGCTCCTCGGCAGATCCATCGCCAACTCCAGCTTTGAGACCAGCCTGCTGGGTGCATTCGCCGCACTCTCTCTTCTGCTTGCTTCCGTGGGATTGTTTGGAGTCCTCTCCTACCTTGTCGCCCAGAGGACAAGCGAGATCGGCATCCGCATCGCATTGGGCGCGCAGCGGGAACAGGTACTTCGGCTGATCCTGTCCGATGGCTTGCGGCCGGCACTCGTCGGCCTGGCGCTTGGACTATGTATCAGCGCCGCTCTCACACGCAAGCTCCAGTCACAGCTGTACGGAACCCATCCACTCGATCCGGCGGTCTTCGGGCTGGTTGCGATCGTATTACTGCTGGTTGCTGCCGCAGCCTGCACCTTTCCCGCATGGCGGGCTTCACGGCTTGACCCGGTCAAAGCGCTACGGATGGAGTGATGCCAGAAGTACCTCGTCGGGAGATGAATTAGCGTTCAGCCATGTGAGAAGACCACGAATGCTGCCTGTGGCTAACGCGATGCAGGAGTCGCCCGCACCGTAGTAGAGGCGGATCGTATCGCCATCCGGCTCTATGACCTGGCCGCAAGGGAAAACAACATCGTTGACATCGCCTCCCCGCTCGTATGGAGCTTCCGGCCCAAACATCCAGGAATCTCCTCGCTGAAGGCATAGATAAGGCTTTTCGAGATCAAACAGAGCAAGTCCCAGGCGATAGATACTGCCCGATGCCGTGCATCGAACTCCGTGATAGAGCACCAGCCACCCCTTCTCCGTTTCAATCGGCGGAGAGCATAGACCTATTTTGTTGGCATCCCACCAGCCTCCACGCCGGGCCTCAAGCATGACTTTGTGGCTTCCCCAATGTCGTAGATCTGGAGAATAAGAGATCCACATATGCGTACCAAGGGTCGTCATCGGCCGGTGTATGAGAGCCCAGAAGCCGCCGATCTTGCGTGGTAACAAGGCAGCATCTTTGTCTTCCGGCGGCATGATGACGCCAAGGCGCTCAAAGCTTCGAAAGTCTGTCGTCAACGCGAGAGAGACTCCAGGACCACCTCGCGCGAATGAGGTATAAGCAACGGCATATTTCTCCAGCTCTGGCACATACGTAATTCTGGGATCTTCAATGCCCCAGATCTCCTCTGGATACTCACGAGGGTTGGCCATCAGGGTCGGTTCCTCATCAATGCGCCAACCATCGACTCCATTGGCAGAACGTGCAGCGCACAGGTGCGATAGACCTCTCCTGTCTTCCACACGGCAAAGCAACAGGACGTCACCGTCAGGCAGCCTTACGGCTCCTGCATTGAAGACGCTGTTGATGGGATACGGCCAGTCGCTACGGCTCAGGATCGGATTGCCCGTGTGACGTGTGAACAGAGATTCTTCCACGGACAGCTTTGGTTGAGTTGAAATGTCCGGCCATTCAGCCGGCAGAGTAATCGGAGTCAACGGGGAACACTCATTTCCAGATGCGTATTGGTGGAGGTTGTGATTTCAAGGTTCTGCATATCGAGAAGAGCCATGAGGAACGACAGGGTGGATTCAGCTCCCTGATTTTCATTGACGCGATCTGGATGCAACCCGTCCCGGCAACCGCCAGTTACCGGGTCGTAAAGCGAAATCTGCAGGTCATTCTCTCCAAGGAACCAGCGGAAGGCGGATCTTGCTTCGTCGAGCCATTGCTGCTGATGCGTTATCCCGTAAGCAAGCAGGCACGAAGAGACTGTGCCACACGCTTCGATCGGTTGCTGGTCAAAACGTGCCTTCATGCCGGCGGCAAACGCAAACCCTCTTGACCCAATCGGAACAAAGGTAGCTTCGTCTCCTCGATGCTGCTCTGCAAGAAGCCATCGCAGGGATTCCAATCCCGCTTCCACCATTCTCTGATTGCCGCTGCTGCCTCCCGCCAGGATGAGGGCCTGGGGCAACCTGGCATTCGAATAGGCGAGAGTCTTCTCAAACCAGAGCCACTCTTTGCTGCGAGTGGCTTCATAGATCGTCAGCAGACGGTTAGCCAGCTCGTTGCGGTAGCTTTGCACATGACGGTCTCCTGGAAACTTCTCCAGATAACCCTGCATGCCCAATATGGAAAAGGCCCACGCCCGTGGACTTGTGAACGAGAGAGCGGTTGCGGAAGCAGCTTCAAAAAGCCGCCCCGCCGCAAGGCGAAGCCCGGTGTCATCCGTACTCGCCAGAACTGTCCCTAATGCCCACAAAGAACGCCCATGGCTATCCTCAGAGCCAACGTCCTCCAACCACTCCCTGCCATAGCTGAGGAAGTTTCTGAACCTGCCGCTCTTTTCATTGAACGCAAGCCATAGAAACGCAAGGTACCGCCGTGACAGGGCAACGTAGTCCTCGCAACTTGTCAGCGGAGAATTGTTGAGCCGCATGGTGACAATCAGTGCTCGGGCGTTATCGTCCGTCGTGTAGCCTTCACTGTAGTTTGGAAGAGAGAAGATGGCGTGTTGCAGGATGCCGGTATCGTCGGTCATCGTCTGCAGATGGCCACTATTGAATTCCGGCAGTAAGTCCATCGCCTTCGCAGTGAAAAGATCAGATAGCGCAGGACGTGGCCGCAACATACGCTCGATACGAGCATGTTGAAAACACGCCATATAAGCCTGTGCTGTCTGCTGCCATGTTGTGCCGCGCGAGTAAAGGTAGGCCCGCTTGCGCATTGCGTGGCGGATCGCGTCATTACGCAATAAGTCGATTACTGCTCTCGCGATGGCTTCATGGTTGTCGAACGGAACCAGTATGCCGCGGTCCGCGGCGAGAAGTTCCTTCGCATGCCAATACGGCGTAGAGATGACGGCTTTGCCTGCGCCAAGAGCGATTGCGAGCGTTCCGGAAACGACCTGGGCCTCTTGCCGGTACGGTGTGATATAGATATCCGCAGAGCCAACATGCTCAAAGAGCTCTTCAGAACTGACAAAACGGTTATGGAAGACGACATGGGACGCAACGCCCAGATCTTCCGCCAGCCGCTGTAAGCCATTTCTGTAGCGCTCCCCTTCCGATCGCAGAACATGAGGGTGCGTAACGCCGCAGACGACGTAAACCACGTCTTTGTTTTCTTCAAGAATCCGTGGAAGAGCGCGAATGACATTCTCAATGCCCTTATTCGGCGAGAGGAGCCCGAACGTCAGTAAGACCTGTTTCCCTTCGGTCCCAAACAGATCTTTAAAGTAGTTTGGATCAGAAAACGGGAGATCCGGTACTCCATGGGGAATCAGGTCGATCTTCTCAGCCGGCACGTCATAGATATCACGCAGCAGGCCGGCGGCGTATTCACTCATGACGATTATCCGGTCTGAAAGAAAAACAATCTCTTCCAGGACCTCACGCTGCTCACGATCCGGTTCGCGAAGAACCGTATGAAGGGTTGTCACCAGGGGCATTTTCAGCCTTCGCAGTAACGCGAGGATATGGCGTCCTGCCGCTCCGCCGTAGATACCGTACTCGTGCTGCAGGCACACCAGGTCGTTCCCATTGAAGTTCAGGAAGTCGCCGGCGCGCTCATAGGAAGACTCGTCTTCCTGCGTAATCTCCAGCCGCACGCGAGCAGGATACTCATAAGCGGACTCTGGATCGTTGACTGGAATGACGAAGAGTCCCAGGCCGGGATACTCACTCGCGATCGCATCGCTGAGGTCTGCCGTAAAGGTCGCGATACCACATTGGCGCGGCAGATGATTGCCGATCAATGCGATTCGCGTGGGCAGGGGCAGCGCTACGCCTTCCAGGGGAATTGGATCATGCGGAGAGCTCATACGAGCCAACTTTCACGAATCGGGTGTCGCAACTTTCAGGATGGGAACTGGCCGGCCCTTCTCTGGGCCGACATGCTTGATCCTTTAGACCAAAACCTCTCGAAGGAGCATCTCGTCGACCAGCCCCAGAGAGGTCTGCTGCTGAATTTGTCGCGTATGCAGCGTCACCTTGGCTACATAGAATCCCGGATATTTGGTAACCCTTACCGGACCCAATTCAGCCGTGTTGAAGCGAGCGTGAATCCGATTCAGAGCCAGAGCAGCAGCATGGTTACATGCTGCTGCTTCTGACAGGCCTGCGGCCATACCGGCGGCGGACTCCACCAGGCAGACAAAGTGCCAGCCGGCCTGACGAATTGCTGTATCCATAGTGTTCGCCGCCGTGGCTTCGACAGCCATCCATCCTTCGCAGAAAGATGTCTGCACAAATTCGACGTTGTCCGGCAAAACTGCGCCGATACGGAGGAACATCGCAGGAAGGTTCACGCCGGCCGTTTTCTGGTCGCGACCACAGCGAGCGCCCCCTCGGGATTAAGAACGTCCTGCGTTCCAGGTTCATTCTCCAACGGTGATATCCCGGTGGAATCTCCTGTTGCGTCAGGTTCAGACAGTGGCTTGAAAGGAAAGATGTTCTTATGGGGTTTGCGCCGCAGATGATTCTTTACATCAGAAGATTTGCCAATCATGGGGAGTCTCCAGCCGTTCGGTTGCTTACTTGAAAGACGCTCGTCTGGAGCAAAGCAATGAACCGCTGAAGGCGAGAAACAAGATCTTGGCTACTTGTCTCGAGCATACGCTTCCAGATAGCAGCGTGCCGCCGCAGACGAAATATATAAATCCGCTCTTTTCGTTATCTTGGTCGAAGAAACCATGCCACTATAGATCGAAACTTCGTTCCAATATCGACGTAGTGGGCCGGCACATGCCGTGAATCACCGGCTGCCGCAATAACTTTGTCCTTTCTCGCGCTCTGCCTCATCATTCATCCAAAAGCAGACAACATCGAGTGTTCTGAACAAATAATCACTTATTGCGACGTTCGCAGTTCTTCGGCAGTTAGTTTTGATCGGTCGCAGTAGCCATAGCCGGTTTTGCATGCACTAATGTTGCGTCGCTGTTCTACTCGCTTCAGAACGGAAAGTTCAGATGCGCTCAACAGCGCGTAATTACATCCCGCATCTCTATCCTCACAAGCGGAATAGTTGCGTTGACGTTCACTACGTTCCAGGATGAGGGCGTCCTTTGGCGCCAGCTTGGAGCGATCGCAGGTCTTCCATCCATTTGTGCAATCAAAGAGGTTGTGCTCTTTCTCAGCATCGGACACGGCAGCTCTTTCTGCATGCGTAAGACTCTTGTGATTGCAGGTATCCATCAGACTTAGGCAATCGAACAAATTGCGCTGAGCAACGCCCTCCGCAACGGCTGCTCTTTCGCCTGCACTCAAAACGGAAGAGTCGCATGGCGCCCACCCACCCTTGCAGCGCGAGACATTGTGTTCCCGTTCAGCATTTGCGATTGCAAGCGCCTCCTTCGGAGTCAACATCGCGCGATTGCACGCCGCGATTCCATCCATGCAGCCCAAGACATTACGCTGGTGTCTGGCGACCGCTAATGCAGTTGCCTCTTGCTCCGTGAGCGCCGACTGGTCGCAAGAGACGTCCCCCTTTTTGCAGTTCGTGAGGCTCCTTTGGCGGATATCCGCCGCAGATATGTTGGGGAGCGTCTCCGCACGTGGAACCTCACAAAGCTGCGTGTCAGTAATACAGCCTGCTAAACCGGCGTCATGGTGGGGCGCTTGTCCGGCGAGAAGGCCATTCCATGAGATCACTAAGGTCATCAGAAAGCCGGGCAGGATGAGGGATGTAAGTTTCATTTTCAATCTCCTTCTGGAGATACGTCGCCAGGCACGCATTAACTTGATCGCAGTTGCCTGAACCCGGCCCTCATCATTATTGGCCTATCTGCATGCGAAAGATGATCAAATTTGATCACTGTTTGCCGCGTGCTCGCCAGCTGCGGCAATATGCGTATCGCGAATCGCACAAGCCTCGAACGCCGGGCATGTGGAGGCGATGTAAGCATGCGCCGGCTCGCCGCACGGGTGATCCTCTGATCGTCCAGGATGCGGATGCGTATGTGACTCACACCACATAAGCTTTTCTGGAGGTGTCTAGCCGCAGATGTCCGCATCTATGGCAAGAGGTTGCACCATGCGTCTTTCCTTCGCGAGCCGACTTCAATTGGTGGGACATCGTCCTTTTGCAAAAATTGGGCCTGGCCCGGTGCGTCTCATAGCGAAGCATGACGCACTACGCAGTCCAGATGGCAATCTCGCGTACGCCACCAGCGTCCCTGGCAGTAATCCTCTCCTTAACAACTTAGAGTGAGCTATTTTGCTCACTCTTTAAGCCGCGTCTTTTGAAACAATCTAAGCGTTATTCAAGTGTTGCAGAATGACAACATGGTTTCCATTTCGTACTGTTTTACTGATTTCGCCGCTCTTGTTCTGTATAGGTCAGCGCCAGATGGCAAATGCGCAACAACCAGGTGGATTCTCTCTGGTTACGAATCCTCCGCTTCTGACAGAGCAAATCATCGAAAATCTGGTTAAGAGAAATATCGAGCGTGCCCAGGCGCTTCATGCCTACTCGGGGACTCGAATTTACCAGGTGAAATACCGAGGGTTTCCGGGCGGCAGCAGCGCTGAGATGGTTGTGGACGTAAAGTACCGATCACCCGGTACAAAGGAATTCACGATTCGGTCTGCAACCGGATCCAAAATGATTATCGAAAAAGTGTTCAAAAAGCTCTTACAGGCTGAAAAAGAGGCCCTGGCCCTGGAGGCTCAGAAGCGTGCGGCGCTGAATAGCGACAACTACAGTTTCACACTGGTCGGCTACGAAAACACGTCATCCGGTTTGACGTACGTGCTCACCGTCGAGCCTAAAACGAAGGACAAGTTTCTTTACCGGGGCCGAATCTGGGTAGATGCAGGAGACTTCGCGGTTGCCCGTTTAGCAGCAGAACCCGCAAAGAACCCCTCCTTTTGGACGAAGAATAGCGAAATTGAGCAGGTGTACATGAAAGTGAACGAGTTCTGGCTTCCTGTACGCAACCACAGCATCACTGAGATCCGGCTTGGCGGAACCGCCGAATTGACGATTCTCTACAGCGATTACCGAATCATCAGTAAGGAAGAGGTCAACAAACTGTCGGCGCTGGAATCGGGTCGACCGGCAGAGGCTATACCCGCAAAGCACTGATTGCTGCGGTGAACTCGTTCGACTGTCATGTATTAGTTGGTAATCCTCGACCTCAGACTTCGGTTGCGGAACCCTTGTCCTGTCGTTCCTGTCAGCAGGCAAGGTTAGAGGAACCACTAGTCGCTTAGGCTGCTGTGAAGCGCGGCTTCTAGCACTGTCGATTCTTCGAAGAATCCTGCGTGCTGAGCTCTGTTCCAGTTCGTGTTCGCTAACAAGACGACTGATCACTGCGCACTCTGCACGGCCAGCTTCGAACCAAAGCGCATCTAATAAGGACCGGTGCACTTAGAATGGACGGAGCCGGGCAGTGATTTTTATGTTATTTCCGCATCGGAGCTGTTGAACGAACGGCCCTGGGAAAGGGGGATCCGATGGCAGCATTCGAAAATGCGACGTTTGACGTGGCTGTCTTTTTAGCAAACGCCGGTTTAGGACGAAAGATTGTTCAAGTGAAGGCCGGGCGTAATCTTTTTGCTCAGGGAGATGCCGCGGACGACGTCTTTTATCTCCAGAAAGGGCGGGCAAAGCTAACCGTCGTTTCGACACGTGGCAAGGAGGCGACGATTACCCTTCTGTCTTCCGGACATTTTGTCGGCGAGGAAGCTCTTGCAGACAACAAGGGGCTGCGGATGGCAACGGCAACTGCGATCACGGCATGCACAGTTCTCAGGATCAAGCGGGAAGAGATGATCCGGGTCATGCATGAGGAGCACTCCTTCTCCGATCTTTTCTTGAAGTTTCTTCTTGCGCGCAGCATGCGGACCCAGGCCGATCTCGTCGATCAGCTCTTCAATTCCAGCGAAAAGCGCCTGGCTAGGATTTTGCTATTGATGGCAGAGTTCGGAAAGCCCGGCGAACCTGAGATGCTGATTCCGCCTATCACGCAGGAGACATTGGCGGAGATGATCGGAACGACACGATCTCGCGTCAGCTTCTTTATGAATCGTTTTCGCAAGCTTGGGTTCATTCAGTACAACGGCCGCATTCTGGTACACAAATCTCTCCTCAATGTTGTTCTGTATGACCGGCTATCGCCGCATAATGCAGAAGCTGCGCCAATTGCACTTGCCAGGCCTGCAAAGACAAAGATGGCGCGCGCACCAAAGAGTGAGCAAATGTGAACTGCAGAAAGAAGATAGGGATGGAATACTCGGCATTGAGGCAGCCTTTTCGATGTCTCGGTCGAGGTTCGGCGTGTCCCTTACAAAAGTAAATCTTCTCATCGTCGACGATGACTCATTGCTTCGGAGTTCCCTGTCGCAGATTTTCAGCGGAATGAACTATGAGGTTCGATCCGCGGAAGATGGAGTTTCCGCACTATGCGAGATCGATCGGAAGATTCCGGCGATCATCCTTTCAGATCTCTATATGCCCAGAATGTCCGGATTTGACCTGTTAGCCGAGGTTCGCAGCAGGTTTCCTTCGATCATGCTGATCGCAATGAGTGCTTCGTTTTCGGGTTCCTTCATACCGGACGGAGTAGTAGCGGACGCTTTCTATGAAAAAGCTGCCGGTCTCAGACCATTGCTCAAGATCATGCACAACATGGCTACACGCTGCATCTCATCCCGCCCGATGCTTGTCCAGGCCTATCCTTAGCACCCAGCGAGCACCGTATTTCGACAGAGTGCCCTCCTGAGCTATTTAGCTCAGACAACTCTCCTTGTATCTGCTCCAATGAGTCTGGAGAAGAGTCCGTATTATCGGCTCCCAGATGGTTTCTGAGCTAAGTCAGCACATCTGACCGTTGTCCCCCTCTTAGCTCTCCCGCACTCTGCGAGGAACCCAATGAAAACTATTTCTCTGCTCCTGGTTAGCGCCTTTCTAATGGCGAACGGAAGCGTCTGGGCTACAACCGGACGCCAGGACGCAATCGAGCGCCTGCGTATGTCGTCCGACGTACTTCACGACATCATGGAAGCTCCGGATAAGGGAATTCCGGAAGAAGTGTTAGGTAGTGCCAGGTGCATCGTGGTTGTGCCCCATCTGGTGAAAGGTGGCTTCATCTTTGGCGGTAAGCATGGCAGAGGCATCGCCTCCTGCCGTACGGCCTCTGGATGGAGTGCGCCGGCATTCGTCTCGATCGGCGGCGGTAGTTGGGGACTACAGATCGGGCTGGAAGGTGTAGACCTTGTCATGGTTGTAATGAATGAGCGGGGATTTCAGCACCTCTTGACCAATAAATTTCAGCTCAGCGGAGACGCTTCCGCCGCCGCAGGTCCAGTGGGACGCCATGCTTCCGCGGGTACGGATTGGAAGCTTGACTCTGAGATTCTTACCTACTCCAGGTCACGCGGAGCCTTTGCGGGAATCACACTGGAAGGCGCTGTCGTACAGCACGACAGTGATTCGACGAAAACTATCTACGGGCGCGACCGCTCATTTGAGTCGATCCTGTCAGGCAAAGTCACCGCTCCACAATCTACTCGTGGCTTCATGAAGGCCATTGCTCAGACAGCTCGCGCGGCTGAGGTCTCTGAGCTCAAGAAAGACAAGTAGCAGGACATTTCACTGCTCTGGAAGGAGGTTACAGACTTCCTTCAGAGCAGCGCTTTCGCGTTTCGCTTGCTCTCAAAATGAGATGACGACATCCGGCGGCGACGACATTACAGCAACGATACCGGAATCGCCCACCGCAACAGGACAATCCTCTGTCCAATGGAGAAACCTTGAAAATCGCACATATGCTTCTTGCTACAACCACCCTATGCCTGAGCGCCATTGCTCAAACCAATATTCCAACAACCATGCCTGCACATGCACCTTTCTTTCTTGCGCCCGGCCCTCTTGTTCAGATCTTCCGTATGGCTACCATCAGCCGGAGTACCCAGGCTCTCAACTACCAGCATCGTAGCGGTGCTACGAAGGTAGACTTCAAAGGGACCGAACTCATGCCTCTGGCGAACGGCCAGGCGAAGGTAGAGAGCAAACGTGGCGCGATTGAGATCGAGGTTGAATTCGCCAATCTGCAGACCCCGACGACCTTCGGCAGTGAATATCTCACCTATGTCCTGTGGGCCATCTCTCCCGAGGGCAGAGCGTCAAATCTGGGTGAAGTCCTGGTCGGCGACAATCACCGTAGCAAGCTGGATGTCACCACCGAGCTCCAGTCATTCGCGATGCTTGTGACGGCTGAGCCGTATTATGCGGTCCGTCAGCCCAGCAACGTCGTCGTACTCGAAAATGTTATACGGACGGACACTAAGGCAACCACCGAGGCGGTGAGCGCGAAGTATGAACTTATGGAGCGCGGGGGCTATATCCCGACAGGCTACAAGCTTGACCCAGTCGTTCTGGATGCCAAGGTACCCCTGGAATTTCTCGAAGCACGGAATGCGGTGCGCATCGCGGAATTAGAAGGAGCTGGGCAGTATGCCAACGATAGCTATCAGCATGCACTCCAGCTGATGAAGATGGCAGATGGTTACGCCACGGATAAGCGCGCTTCCAAAAAGCAGCTCATCGCGACCTCCCGCGAGACTGTCCAGACAGCGGAAGACGCACGCGCGATTGCAATTAAGAACAGGACCGAAGAGAGTCTGGCGAAAGATCGCGCGGCCTCGGCGGACGCGCAGGCAAAGTCGCAAGGGCAGGCAAACGACGCAATGCGCGAGCGGGATGCGGCGCAAGCCGAAGCCGCTCAATCACGCCTGAACGCGGAGCAGGCGCAACAGGCTACCGTTCAGGCGCAGGACGATAGAGCAAAGATGCGTGCTCGCTTATCACAACAGCTAAACGATGTGTTACAGACGCGCGACAGCGCTCGCGGACTCATCGTAAACATGTCAGATGTCTTATTCGACACCGGTAGATATTCGCTGAAATCCGAGGCACGCGAAAAGCTCGCGAAGGTCTCGGGGATTCTTCTCTCATACACAGGGCTCAGCATTCAGGTGAGTGGCTACACGGACAATATCGGTGGCGATGTCATGAACCAGGAGCTCTCAGAAAACCGTGCCGGAGCAGTCCGGGATTACCTGGTACAAGAGGGCGTAGCAACTGGCTCTGTCAGCGCGAAAGGGTTTGGCAGCACAGTCCCTGTTGCTTCGAATGACACTTCCGCCGGGCGCCAGCAGAACCGCCGGGTAGAGCTGCTTGTATCTGGCGATACCATCGGAGGCACTACGAGTGCAATGTTTGGCGGGCCACGTTGAACACGGCGCAAACACCAGGCAGTTCGACCGCCGATATGGCTGTCGAATTGCCGATTTCTTGCTGCGTACTGGTCAATTTTGACCATATGACCCGATGGCCGGTGGCCTATGCTGGCCTTGCCAGGCGTCAGGAGCCCTCAGTTTGAACCCAGCAACGAGACTGCCCCCGAACGACCCAACCATCCGCTTTGGAGAGTATGTCATTGACCCACTGTCCTTGCGCCTGCTGCGAGGGATGGATGTCATTCATACGACTGTGAAACAGCTTGAATTGCTTAGGCTGCTTCTTGAAGCGAAGGGAGAAGTGGTGAGTAGGACCACTCTGATGGACCGGCTCTGGCGTGATACCGAGGTGGAAGAGCACAACATTACACAAACAGTTTTTAGGCTCCGCCGCGTCTTAGGCAAATTGCCCAATGGCAAGGAATACATTGAGACTATCCCTCGACGCGGCTACCGCATGTCCTCGGCTTCGTTTGCGGTGTTACCGCTTGCTTCCGACCCGGCCTCCGGGAAAAGAGGGGCTCGATCTGAAACAGATCAAGGTCCCGCACGACGCAAAATCTTCACAAAGATACGATCCCATCGTGCTGCCATTGTTATTCCGCCCTCATGGTCAAGAACTCTAAGCCAGCTTGTCTTCATTTTTGCGATCCTTGCGAGAGCTTCCCGGAAGCGTCCGAGTGGAGGATTCAGCATCGGAGATGGAAAACGCTGAAGCACACGGGCGCCTTTCAAAGATTATTCCCATAGAACTCTGAGTGAAGAAGAATCCCTGCGATCCCGGATGAGGAAGCTACGCCTTTATGAACCGGATGGTGTTTCCGGACCCGACACAGTGGGCGGTGCTTGCCGCGGATCGACGATGCCCGCTTTGGCGATCAGGCCACCCAGAAGATCAAGTGGAAGCGGGAAAACGACGGTGGTGTTCTTTTCAACTCCGATCTCAACCAGTGTCCGCAAATAACGGAGCGTGATGGCGCTGGGCTCACGGCTCAAAATGGCGGCGGCTTCAGCCAGCTTGGTGGAAGCTTGAAACTCGCCGGTTGCCGCAATGATCTTTGCTCTTCTCTCGCGCTCTGCTTCTGCCTGAGCGGCGATGGCTCGCTGCATCTCCTGGGGAAGATCTACCTGCTTTACATTGACGCGCGTTACCTTCACTCCCCATGGCTCGGTATGTTCGTCCAGGATCGTTTGGAGCTTTGTGTTCAGCGTCTCGCGCTGTGATAGAAGATCGTCCAACTCCACTTCACCGAGCACCGACCGCAGTCCCGTCTGCGCTGCCTGCTCCACGGCAAACCGGAAGTTCTCGACTTCGATGATGGCCTGAACCGCCGCGACCACTCTGAAATAGACGACCGCATTTACCTTCAAAGAGACATTGTCTTTTGTGATCACATCCTGGGGCGGAATCACCCAGGTCACGACACGAAGCGATACCCTGACTAGCCTGTCGATCGGCCAAAGAATGGCAACGATGCCTGGGCCCCTCGCATTTTTCCTCACGCGGCCCAGGCGAAACACTACTCCGCGCTCATACTCTTGCAGAATGTTGATCGATTTGACGATCCAGATCAGAAACACGAATACGAAAATCGCTAACGGAACAACAGCATTGGTATTCATGGCATTGTCCTTCCAACGAACTTCAAGCTCAGCCGTTCGTTTACCACCCGCTCGAACCGGACAACATCATAGCTCGTCTGGACAACAAGCGAAGCACCTATCATGGCGGCGATCGTGGTGACTCGCAACAAAGTTTCTCAAAATGGGCGAAGAGATCCGTGGGAGTAGCGATCCGGGTGCCCCGGGTCCCATGGGGACCTGGGTATCGCGCTACGCGCGACCGTTTTCGTTCAGTAGTAAGGAGAAGCTTGCCTGGAATCCGAAGTTTGACGCTTGGTCCAAGAAAGGCCGGGCCCAGGTCCCCGAGGGACACCACCCCAACGAACAAGTTCGTTGGGGACCCCGAACATGGGGCACACGGTGCATGGGCCATCTCAAAACCTCACCTTCGCTCCAAGCTGTACCTGCCGAGCCGACGACGCCGAGGTAATCACGCCGAAGTTGTTGTTCACATTCACTCCTCCAGCGCCTGCCGTAAAGCTGGTGTTCGGCATGCTTAGATTTACATGATTGAAAGCGTTGTAGCCTTCCAAGCGCAGTTCAAGCGACGATCCTTCGGTAAGACGCGTGGTCTTGAAGAGCGAGAGATCGAAGTTGAGAGTGCCCGGACCACGCAGCGCGGAAAAGTAACGCGGCGAATTGCCAAACGTATAGTCCGGAGGATTGATAAACGCCGCCGTATTGAACCATCCATTCTTTCCGCGATTCGGGACGGTGAGACTCGCGCCCGGGACAAGATTCGGCCGTGTCGCAGTTCCCTGGTTCGAGGCGCCGGTGATCCCGAGCGGCCTGCCGCCCTCCGCCGTCATCACGACATTGAACTGGTATCCGCTCACCAGCCGGTCGAAAGCACCGGTATCGTTGAGGAACCGCTTTCCTTTCCCGAAGGGAAGGTTGTACAGCGCGGCGATGGTGCCACGGTGACGTACATCGATGGCATCGATCGAGTAGTCCGCATCCAGATTGCGCCAGTTCTGCAGACCGTTTCCTGTCGGTGTCCCCGTTACCGTAGAAAGATCCGTATAGATGGGAAGGCTCATGAGCTTGCCATAGGTATAGCTGGCGATGAGCTGCAGGCCTGTGTCCGAACGGCGCTGCACGTTGACGAGCAGATAGTTTCCATCGAAATGCGCTGCACGAGGGAACCCCAGGGTGATGGCGCTCATATAGGGAAACGGCTTCAGCAGATTGGCCCGGGTAATCGTCGGCGCTCCTAAGGCGCCAGGAACCTGCCCGGAATATGGGTTCGGCACGGATGCGTTCAGATACGCCGTACCCAGGCTGTAGTAACTCGGATCCAACGTATTGATATTGATATTCGGCATGTCAAAGTGTCTGCCATGGTTGCCGAGATAGGAGACATCAACCACCGTCCTCGAAGGAAGCTCATGCGATAGCGTCAGGGTGTACTGCTGTGACGAAGGATCCTTCAACGAAGGAGACACATAGGTTGCCGACTGTCCCAGGAACGCATTCGGTCCACCTGCGGCGCCAAGAGGTGGCGTTGCCGGATATGGGATGCCGCCGGCAAGTGTAAAGGCCGGTCCGTAATTCGTTGTGGAGGTCCAGCTTGTGCCCAGGCTGCCGAACCCATTGGAGCTTCCTGCTCCCTGCATATAAGCATTCTGTGCGGTCGTGGGATAGTACACCGCATATCCGCCGCGAGCTACGGTCTTTCCGTTCGGAGTCAGCAGCAATGCGAAGCCGGCACGCGGTCCCCAGTTATTCCAGTTCTCGCGTACGAAGTTCGTGCCGTATCCTCCCTGGCCGGCATATACCGCAGCCCCTTTGAAGCCGTTCGTCGGATTCGTTACGTTGATATTGAAGTTGGAATAGCCATTATGTTTTTCGTACGGCTGCCTCATAAAGTCATAACGAAGACCGAAGTTCAACGTGAGACGCGCGTTCACGTGCCAGTCGTCCTGCAGATATGCTGCGTACAGCCACTTACGGTACTCTGTTCCGGCGGCCAGTTGTGCCGTCGCATTATTGACAGCGCCGATCAGAAAGCTGGCATAGATGTTGCCGGGAGCGGCCGATGTCTGCACCGTCGTGCTGGTGCCTGCAGCCGTCTGGTTGCCGCTGAAGTTGAACAGTCCGGATGCGTAGTTCGACTGCAGGTTGAACGACTGCGCCAACCGTCCGTCAAAACCGAGGCGGAGCGTGTGTGACCCCATCGTCCTGGTCACATCGTCCATAACCTCCATCGTCGTTGAAGCGCGGAAGCCAAGCGCGTTATTGGGCACGTTCAGCCCGTTGCTGAACGCCGGAATCAGATCGGGGCGTGAGTTCTTTAGGCCCATCTTGCTTGCGTAGTCCTGGCCATAGGTCTGCGGCAAAAATGGCAGGGTGGCACGAAGCACCGCGATACGGAAGTCATTGAGCAGCGACGCGGAAAAAGCATGCGTCTCCGACAGCACACCGTTCCACACACTTAAGGTGTCGTTGCGATAGTAAAGCGGACTATATCCGAAGGTCGCATTGTTCTGGTAGTTGCGGTAAAAGGCCAGCCGACCGAACAAACTGTCCTTGTCGGAGAGGCGATAGTCGATGCGGCCCATCGCGGTACGTTCATTCGAGATGAGCTTGGGATTCGCCACATAGTTGTTGGCATGCGTACAGGAGTCATAACTTCCCGCCGTGTTATTGGCGCGCGGATACATCAGATCCTGTGCGGCCAGTGCGACCGGGTCAAGATTGGTCAGCTTGTTATTGGCGTAAGGCTGGCGCGACTGCGTTGGAGTGGAGGTAAAAGGGTTGTAGAGCTGCAGGGTGCTGTCTGTTGGATACTGCGAGCAGCCACCATTGCCCAAACGGCGACCGAGATCGCTATAGTCCCCGGCCCGCTCCTGATCGGTCGGGACCGACGAATAGTACGTCTGCGCGTTAATGAAGCGGTATTCTTCATAGTCTCCGAAGAAGAAGGCCCGGTCATGACGAATAGGGCCACCGAGCGTACCGCCGTAGTTATTGAAGCGCAGCTCCGGTTTGCCGAAGACCGGTTTCGGTAAGGCAAGAGTGGCGTCCAGTGCGTCATTCCGAAAAAACTCATAGACAGAGCCATGAAGCCGGTTGCCTCCGGACCGTGTAATCACGTTCACTACACCGCCCGAGGTGTACCCGAACTGCGCAGGAATTACACCGCTCATAATGCGGAACTCTTCCACCGCGTCAGACTTAACATTGATGCCGATCTCACCGTGGAAGTTCTGGAGGTTATTCGCACCATCCAGCAGATTGTTATTCAGTCCAGGCACACCGCCGGAGATGCGGATAGCAGAAGGCTGCGTGCCGCGATTGGTAAACCCCTGCGAGGTTGCCCCCACCGCCGAGGTCACACCGGCAGAGAGGGTCGCCAGCGCCAGCACGCTGCGCCCGTTCACTGGAAGGTCCTGGGTTGCCCGTTGGTCGACGGTATTCGCGATCTGGGCGTCAGTCGTATTCAGAGTTGGAGCCTGCGCCTGAATCTCAACATACTCGGTCGACGCACCCACCTTCAGCGAAGCATTTGCCGTGACACGAGCTGCGGCGTCCAGCGCCAGGTTGCTCAAGGTGGTCGTTGTAAACCCGGGCGCCGTTACGGTGAGGGTGTAACGCGAAGGATGAAGAGGTTGCGATGTGTAGTACCCGCTCTCATTGGTCACAACATCGATGGCCACTCCGGTCTGATCGTTTTGGATATGAACCCTGGCGGCCGGAACCAGGCTTCCGGTGGTGTCGGTCACGACGCCGCTGATATATCCAACGTCCTGTTGCGCTAACGCGTGGAACGGCACAGCCAGCAGTACGACGAGGAAGAGAAGACGGCCTGCCAACGTAGGAATGGAAAAACTGGAAGAAGACTTCATGGTGGACTCCTGAATAAGACTGCGGTGAATCGTTACTACGGTTATTTCTGTCGTCGAGTGAAGAACGCTACGAGCACAGCGCTCGCCTCTTTTCGTGAAACCGCCTGCTTCAGATCCAAAGCGACGGAGGCGAGAGGTGTATCGCGTGTCAGGTCGGCGTAAAGCGCCTGCAGGTCAGCCTGCTGTTCGTGCGGAGCATCTATCGAACACAGCGTCCGCAGCAGTTCGCTCCAAGTCACCGGTTGCTCGGGATGGAATGCGGTAAATCCCATCGCCTGGCTGAAGCCGCCGAACTTGGCCTGGTCATATCGACCGAAGCTCGGCCACTGCGGAATGACACCGAACGCGCTTAATTGCCCTGCGTCATAGAGCGTCTCGATCTCGCGGAACGCTGACATCGTCCAGGGAACATCGCTGAAGTGCTGATTGCTGACGGAAGGCGACAGACGCTCAGCGTGAACCAGCCAGTTCGCCAATGCTGCCCTGGTCAGCGGAGCATCGGGCTGGAACTCATGCTTATCGCCACCGTCCTCGCCGGTCAGCAGGCTCAGCCGGTCGATCGCCTGCAAATATGGCTCAGTCAGCGGAACATCCCAGAGGAAAACCAGCCGGCAGTGCTGTTGCAGCAGACTGGCCTGCACATCGGGCAGAGAAACATGACGGACACTCGTGCCTTCCTGAAGACTCAGCGCCGCCGCTGTTCCCGCCGCTTGCCCTAACGCCATCCATGTGGGATCCATTCTGACGGCTGAGAACGCCACATGAGTCGCCGAGAGCGCAACCGGTACCAGCAATCCTTCAATACGCTGCGGCACGATGGCGCCGTAAGGAACCTGGAACGGCTGCATGGTATTTGCGAGGAAGAAGTCGCCATCTCCTTTGTCTGGCGTACTCAGGTCCGTCTTCTCGCGAACAGCCTTTGCGTCGATCGGATAGTGGCCGATCGCAATACTGTCTTCATGGAATGGCAGCGTCAGGCCGCGGCCCAGGACAAATGGGTTCACGTCCGCTTCTGTCATCGTGGCTTCGCCATGGATGCGACGGCCTTCGCGCAGAAACATCCGGTACGGGACATTGCCGTTGTCGGTGTATTCATCGGCTGCCAGTCCAATGCCGGTGTGACCGCGATCGTGCTGCAGGTAATAGAGGTAACCCAGCGCATGATTCCGATACAGGCTCTGCAGCCTGATGCGCTCCAGCGGCTTCAGTTCCGGCCAGTCCCAGTTGCCGCCGGGCAGTTCACTGCCTACCGGGTTCACGTTGAACTCGGTCTTGTGATGAGGGACTGACTCATAAAACCTGTACTCGCCGGAGACCGTGTAGTCCTCTGCGCGATAGCCCGGGGGAGGGCTCGCAATCATCGGAGCCTGCTTCCCAATCGCCGCATAGTCCTCGACCGTCAAACGGAAGCCAGAAGAAGGGATTGCCCGATCCTGCTCGCCGGTGGTGCCGGGCAGCATCTCTCCTGTCCAGTTGAAGTAAAAGACGCGGCCTGCGTGCGGCTCCAGGGCAGACCGCGCCTCCCGCCCGATGGAGTAAGGAACGCCTGCCCACGCAGCGATATCCCCTTCATGGGTTGCGTCAATGATCACTTTGCCCCGGAAGGTCCGGCTTCGGCCACTCTTGTCCTGCACCGTGACGCCGGTGATGCGATTTCCCTGCATCACCACTCCAGTCGGCACCTGGTTGTAGAAGACCTCAACATTGGGCTGAGCGGCCACCATGGAGCGAAAGATCTCGGCTGCGATGTGGGGCTCCCAGCGGCCGCCATCACTCGGCAGGTTCGACTGCTGTGACCGTCCGTCCAGAAACATGGACTTCCTTACCTCCATCCGGAAGATAGGATCGGTCGCGGCGTCCCCGGTATAGTGCTCTTTCACGCGCAGGCGGAACTCATCGAAGATGCCCGACAGTGACTCGTAGGAAAATGCATCGATGTTCGAGATTCCGTTAGAGAGCATTCCACCCAGGACAGGTGTGTCCTCCAGCAGAGCTACGTGCGCACCGAGTCGCCCCGCAGCCAGCGCCGCTCCGAATCCCCCGGAGCTGCCGCTGACCACAACAACGTCGAACGTCTCCTTCTTCGTAGCTGACGCTGGTGCGTCTGCAGCGCGTCCCGCAGAGGTGAGAAACAACGATCCTAAAACCAGAACTCCAAGAGCCAGAGCTCCAATCCACTGACGAAGTGATTGCATGCCGGTGAACGTTGCGCATGAGAGATTCCATCGTCAATGTTTTGGCTGTCCGCAAACCGTTGCAACCGTTTACCGCAGGTGTAACGGGCAGAAGAATGTGCGATTTAGTTCACCCTATCGGCGGCGGCTGCCGGCTGCCCGGAGCATGGGAAAAGAGCAGCAACCGCGTGCTATGCTTCTGATTCCGTGAAGACTGTATTGAACCCGGCACAGGAAATCGACGAAGCGAAACTCGCCGCGCTGGTGGCGGTGGAGGCGAGCCGGACCTTCCAGCGCCATGAACAGCTCAGGGCCTTCCTGCGATTTGTCTGTGAGTACGAGATGGCGGGACGCGGCGACGACCTGCACGAGTATCTGATCGGCGTTGAGGTGCTAGGCCAGAAGCCTGGCTATTCGACCATGGAGAACTCGGTGGTTCGGAACCGCGCACACAGCCTCCGCAAGAAGCTGGCCGAATACTATGCCGGAGAAGGCTCCGAAGCGCCCCTGCGCATCGAGATCCCGAAAGGATCCTACTGCCCCTACTACATTAATACGCACATCGCGGCGCCTTCCGCCGATACGGTGGAGCAGACGTCCTCCTTGGAAGAGCGGCCTCGCAAGTTCTACCGGATCTGGCTTTGGGTCGCGACTGCTCTCCTGCTTTGCGCCGTGTGCCTTAGCGTCGGGTTCCGCTGGGGTGAATCGCGCACACGAGCGATTGACGACATTCTGCGACAGGCATGGGGACCACTGGTCTCCAAAGCCTCTCATCCGGTGATCTGCATTGCCAATGCACCTGAACTCTTCGTCCGAAGCCTGCCTGACAGCCTGGCCAACTACAAGCAGCTTCCCGACGAGCTGAACCTGAAGGCCTGGTATGCGGAGCGGTATCCCCTAAAGCAGGGAGACAACCTTTATTTCGTCCCAAACCATAACTCGCCGCTCTGGGGCGATGCTGCGAGCGCCATCACCTTGTCCCGCCTTCTCGCCCACGCCGGAGCCGATACCGAAGTACTGCCGGAGAGGGTACAGTCCGCCTTCGCGCTGCGTAATCGCAACGCTATCCTGATCGGCAGACCGGAGATCAGCCCCGCAGCCGCCGTGTTCCTGAAAGACATGTACTACAACATCCACTACTCCCCGGAGATCCACGATCAGGAGGTGTACTGGACCGATGCGGCAACAAGCCAGGTGAAAGAGCTCAGCCGCAAGCCCGGAACCGTACATGGTCTAATCACCGTCATCAATGAACAACGCAACGACGGCGTGGAGACTAGGCTCGTCGTCATCTCTGGCGAGAATTCGGCAGGCTCTCTTGCGGCAGCAGAATATTTCTCCTGCGCTTCCTGCATGCGGGAGTTCAAAGACCGGCTTCGCGTCGATGGAGTTAAGGACTTCCCCAGGACCTATCAGATCGTCCTATCGACCGAGCAGAACGAAGTCCTTCCCTTCAACTACTCGCTTGAAACGTATCGGGTGATTCAGCGGTAGCGCGGGCGATCAACCGGTGAAGCCGGCCCTAGGCGTATCGACGAATTCGATTTGAGTTTGTTAGGAATTTTGGGTATTCCGAACCCACCCTAGCGTTGCGAGGGTGGGGCACCCGGACACAATAAAGACTAAGCGCTGAAGGCCGGGGTCCCCAATGAACTTTGGTCATTGGGGTCGAAAGGCGCTCCATACCAGCCTGGGTGCCTGTGATGTTTCAAGAGGTTGTTGTCCATCCGTTTGTATCTGGAGATTCTGTTTGTGACGAGCAAATAGAAGTTTCCGGAGGAACGGATGGACTATCACTATCATGCCCGATTGACGGTGCATGGTCGAAGAGCGATGTGT
>NZ_JBFRFJ010000016.1:0-139083 GCF_052114765.1 Terriglobus sp. 2YAB30_2 | reverse complement strand
GCCCACATGACCCGCTCGGCCTGGCAACAACCCTTCTATCCGATTCCACTGAGCATCGGTCAGCTCGTAGCGCAATACTCCCATGCAAAAACTGCAACAAAAAACTCTCCCGCAGCGGAAGTGAATATGTCGATACGCCCTAGTTGCTGGTTGCTAGTTCCTGGTTGCTAGTTGGAAGAACCCGACGGGAAATTGAATGATTGAATGATTGAATAAGGGGCGCGGTGATGACCGCGCCCTTTCTACTTCTTTTTCTTGATCCATTTCGCCAGGCGTTTGCGCATGATGGCGACAGCTTCTTTGCTTGAGTCCATCAGGAGGAAGTCGCGGCCGTTGCGGATGGCGGCTTCTCCTGTTGTTCCTGAGCCTGCGAAGAAGTCCAGCACCAGGTCGCCGGGATTGGAGTGCACCTTCACGATGCGCTCCAGCACGCCAAGAGGCTTTTGTGTCGGGTAGCCGGTCTTCTCCTTCCCTGTGGGCGAGACGATGGTGTGCCACCAGACATCGGTCGGCGTCTTCCCCTTTGCCGCCTTGTGTTCTCCGACCAACTTCGGAGCCATGTAGGGGATACGGTCACAAACGTCGAGATGGAAGGTAAAGTTCGCGGGATCCTTCGTGTACCAGAGGATGTTGTCGTGCTTGGCCGGCCAGCGTGACTTTGACCGGGCGCCGTAGTCGTACGCCCAGATGATCTCGTTCTGGAAGCATTCGCGGCCGAAGATACCGTCGAGCATCACCTTGGCGTAATGCACCTCACGCGGGTCCAGGTGCAGGAAAAACGATCCTGCCGGCGAAAGCACACGGTAGGCCTCTTGCAGGCGGGGCTGCAGAAAGCCGAGAAAGTCATCGAAGATATCGTGGTAACCCGCCGGACCATCCAGTTTTTCCGTGCGATACCGTTTCCCCGCAAATCCACTGCGGTCGCCATTGACCTCATCGCGGACGGTGCGGATGCGCTGCCGCTTCTGGATGCGGCCTGTATTGAACGGCGGATCGATGTAGATCAGCGGAACAGAGCCGGCAGCTAGCTTCTTGAGTCTGGAGAGGTTGTCACCGAGCAGAATTCGTCCCACAGTGACTTTGAGGCTAACCGATGCGCTGAAAAATGCAATCGCCGCTTCCACAGAAGCGTGTATCGTCGGTGGTGGATGGAAGCCCGTCGGGATCTGAAGCTTGAGCACGCCATGCTGTCGGACGTCGGCCGTGTCCGCAAAGGCAATGAGGACGCCTGCGGCGCCGATGCAAAGGCCGGGCTCTTCGTCGTCTGTGACGGCATGGGCGGAGCTGCCGCCGGTGAGATTGCCAGCCATCTTGCCGTAGAGACCTTTCTGAAAGAGTTCGGCGCGCGGAGAGCAGCAAAACGCCGCACATCTCCGGCACAACTTCTTGACGATGCCGTCGCCGCAGCCAACAAAGCCGTCATCACCAAGGCAAAGACCTCGGCAGACCTGCGCGGTATGGGCACGACCCTGGTCTCATTGCTCGTGCAGCGCGGCGAGGAGGGCCATGAGGCACCATTTGAAGTATGGACGGCGCACGCGGGCGACTCGCGATGCTACCGTTTGCGTAAAGGCGAGCTGCACCGCCTTACCCAGGATCACTCCTTGGTCGAAGAACAGCTCCGCGCCGGCCTTATCACGCCGGAGGAGGCGGAGTTCTCCCCCATCCGCAATGTCATTACACGCGCCGTCGGCTCTCAGAGCGAGATCGATACCGAGGTCCACTGCGATGATGCGCTGCCCGGTGACCTGTATCTGCTGTGCTCTGACGGCCTGACCCGCGATCTGTCGGATAGCGATCTGGCGCGGCATCTGCGGGCCGCGGGCGACGATCTGGAGCTGGTCTGCCGTTCGATGATCGGCGAGGCCAACGTGATGGGCGGCGCCGACAACATTACGTGCCTGCTTGTCCGCATCCCGCTTTGATAGACTTCGCTCAACAAGAGGAGCGTATGGCGAACGAGCTTTACTTTGAAGATTTCCACCTGGGGCAGAAGTTTCAATCGCACGGCAGCGTGAAGGTGACCGCGGCGGACATCAAAGAGTTCGGCGAGAAATACGACCCTCAGCCTTTTCACCTGGACGAAACGGCCGGAGAGAACTCGTTCTTCGGCGGCCTGGCGGCCTCGGGCTGGCTGACCGCAGCTATCGTGATGCGCATGCGTGTGGAGACTATCCGGGTTGCCGGGGGCATGATCGGCGCCGGTGTGGAAGAGATCCGCTGGACCATGCCGGTACGTCCGGGCGACTCCCTGCACACGGATACTGAGGTCGTTGGCGTGCGGCAGAGCAACAAGCGGCCGAACTTCGGCGTGGTGACCATTCAGACCCTCACCCTGAACCAGCGTGAAGAGATCGTGATGCGCAGCCGGGTCAACTTCCTGGCGCCGCTTCGCTCGGCAAAAAAGTAGCCGGGTATCAAACCAAATAACCCCCTCCGTTTGCACAGCGGAGGGGCGTATCGTTAACGTCATGCGGATGACGGTGCTGGCTTCGGGATCCAAGGGCAACAGCACCGTGGTCTCCTCCCGCTCAACCCGCATCCTGGTCGATGCCGGCCTAAGCTGCCGCGAGCTGATGAAACGCATGCGGGCGGCCGGCGAAGATCCGCAGGCACTGGACGCAATCCTGATCACTCACGAACACCAGGACCATGTAAACGGGCTCCCGGTGATGGCGCGCAAGCTAGGCATTCCTGTTTACTTTACTGAGCAGACACACCGTGCCTGGGTGCGGCAGATGTCTCCGCAGCGCCGCATGACCTATGCCCAATGGCTGGCCCAGCGCGAGCAGGAGATGGAAGTTGTCTACGGGAAGGGCCCGGACAATGCCGCTTCGACCGCAGAACCTGAAGCCGTAGAAATGCAGGCGGAGATCGAGGACGATACCGAAATCGAGAACGACACGGACGCCCCAAAAGCCGATCCGGCTCGCCTGCCGTCTGTAGGCTATTTCTCCGCCGGACAGCACTTCGCCATCGGCGATATCGGCGTTACCCCATTCACGATTCCCCACGATGCCGCCGACCCCTGCGGCTTCGTCTTTGAGGCCGATGGCTGCCGCATCGCCATTGCCACTGACCTTGGCTACATGCCCCCTAACGTCAAGCAGGCCGTCCGAAGGTGTGACGTGCTGATGCTTGAGTCCAACCATGATCCGGAGATGCTGAGGGACGGCCCTTACCCCTGGAGCGTGAAACAGAGGGTGATGTCGCGTGTCGGTCACCTCTCCAACCATGCCGCTGCGGACTTTCTCGGCAAGGACTACGACGGCGGAGCGCAGTTCGTCATTCTGGCGCATCTCTCTGAAAGCAATAACCTTCCGGAGCTGGCACAAATGGCCGCCGAGGAAGCCCTGAATGGAAAAATGAGTCTTTTGGGCAACAAAGTCCTGCTTGCACGTCAGGATCTGCCCTTGGAACCGATCTGCCTGTAAGACACTGAAACAGAGAATCTTTTTAGATCGAAAGAAAGTCAAATCTTTGTAAAATGGAATTCACATTCCCCATGAACACTATGGTTTTGTGCCAGGAAGGAGCTGCATGCGCACATCGGAATGCACCGATCAAGTAGTTGGCGATATTCTCTCCGGATGGCGGTATGACATCTCGGGCTTAACCCCGGAGATGCGGGTCGATTATGAGCGCCATCTGGCAGCATGCGACCATTGCCGCAGTCGTCAGCAACTGCACCGTACCGTCGACGTCTCTCTGATCGTTGTCAGCACGCTTTCAGTACTTGCCTTCATTATTGCGGTCGCTATCCTGCATCGTTATGCCGGTTTGTCCCAGGTCGCACTGGCCCACTTGCATCTGCGGCGTGTGGAATGGGCTTTAACCATGAAGGACGCCGCCGTAGCCGGCCTGCTGTTCTCCACGATTGCCTGGGTGCTGGTCGCCGTTGCGACTCCCGCTCCCAAGGTGTTGAACGGAATGCTGCAGGAGCGTATCTCCGACGACGGGCGGGAGCGCTACAAGCGCGCCTGACTTCGCTCTCTAAGATGTACAAGGCCCCGGCAATGTCCGGGGCCTTGTCGTTTTTCATGACACCGGCCTAAGCCAAGCCAGCATCCGATCGCGAAGTGCTACCCTGAAGGAAGCAAGACCCATTTGATGGACCCCGCCGAACAATCCCCCCATTCTGCACCGCAACCTGATGTTCTGCCGCCCGAACCCGGGCCACAGCCGCAGGCGAACCRCTCCGGCTGGCGTTTTCTCGCGGCCCCAGCGACGTACACACTATTAGGCGTCAACTGCGCTGTCTTTTTATGGATGGTGCTACATGGGGTTTCGCTGACACTGCCCTCTCCTCAGGATCTGCAACACTATGGCGCCAACATCACCGAGCTGGTTCTGGAGGGACAATGGTGGCGCCTGCTGACGGCGATGTTCGTCCACGTCGGCATTCTGCATCTGGCAACCAACATGTGGTGCCTATGGAACCTGGGGCTTCTGGGAGAACCTCTTCTGGGCCGCCGCGGCATGTTTGCGGTCTACATCCTGACTGGCGCCGCCGGAAACCTGCTGAGTATGGCCTTCAACGTCATTCTCTGCGCCTGGGACCGGAACTGGTGCCCTCTTTACTCTTCGGCAGGCGCGGGAGCCTCCGGCGCGGTCTTCGGTCTGGCCGGAATCCTGATCGTGCTGCTCTCGAACCGCAGGCTTCCTATCCCCTGGCCTGAACTCAAGAAGCTGCGTGGATCAGTAATTCAGTTCGCCATCCTGAACCTGGCTATCGGACTGGCCACACTGCTCCGCGACACCGGCATTCACATCGACAACAGCGCCCACGTCGGCGGCTTTCTGTGTGGCCTGGCAATGGGTGTTCCCCTGCTGCCGCGCATGACCGCAGGCCGTGAAAAATACCTGACCCGCCAGACTGTCACCTTCCTTGCTGCAGCACTTTGCCTGGCGTTGTTTGGGTATTGGATCGCTAATCTGCGCTAAGCCCCAGCACGCGCCTTAGCTACTCTCAGCGAAAACTGGCATGCGTATTCAGAACGCTGGTTCCTTTGTTCTTCGCCGTATCGGGGAATACAGCAATCTGGGTGTAACCCACAGCTTCACGCACCCCCACAACAGGGCGCCCACCCGCAGTAACCCATACATGTGCCGCCAGCTTTTCTTTGGGATTGACGCCGTAGTGCAGCGTCGATGCGATGCCACGCCGGCGCAGCATCTGGTGCGCCGCGATCCCGCGATGGAAGCAGACCGAACGCCAGGGCAGGCGGATTGAGGTACGCTGCACCGCCCAGCTCACGCGCTTGATTTGCCGCAGGCCCTGCTCTTCCGTGAACTCACGAGCCCGCAGCCGGGGCTGCATGCAATGGCGGTAGAGTTTGCCGGGAAGCACGTCCAGCACCAGCCACGAAAAAAAAAGCCACGCTGTCGCCTCGGCAGCGATGGGAATCTCACGCCATGATCCGAATTTACTGGTCCTACTTTTGCTGCTCAGGCTCATGACACGCGGCGAATCAGGTTCTGCTCTCGCATCTTTTCCATCAGTGCGAGCACGTCACGCTCCACCTCGGCCGCGTCGTGATGGTAGGTCTCGGCCAGCTCACGCACCATAACGCCGACCTCGGGTCCATGCTGCAGCCGCCGCCAGATTTCGCTGCCGATCGTGTCCAGGCCGTAATAGTGTCCTTTGGCAAGATTCATCAGAACGACGTTACCGTCGACCTCGGATCCAATCTGCTCGTCGCTCCAGGCATAGCGGTCCTGGAGTCTGATCGGTTCTTGTACGGCTGGCATAACTCTTTCCCCATCTTCGTAGATTGTTGTAAAACTGGAAGCGATCTCCCTGTGACCACTTCTGCAACAGATTACTTCCTCTGCGGCTGGCATGTACGCTCAGAATTTCCTCTGCCCGAACTTGCCCCCTGGCAGGATACCCAGCATCCTCCTGACATCACACTCACTCTGAGTGAGCCGGAGTTCGTTGACCCGTCTGCGCCCACGGTCTGGTCCAATTTTCACATCGAAGCGCCCGCTCTCGGCCGCGTTGAGATTCCCGCCATCTGTACGTTTTCCGTGAAGGACGGGCGTGAGATCCGGCTGCGGGTCGAACCCGGCGCAGATCCGATCGAGGTCCGGAACTTCCTGTATGGCACAGGTCTCGGCATAATCTGTCATCAGCGGAGCATCTTCCCTCTGCACGGCTCCTGCCTGAGCCTGGGAGGCCGCGCGGTCATCTTCTCCGGCCACTCCGGAGCTGGCAAGTCGACCCTTGCCGCGGCCCTCACCCAACGGGGACACGCCATGCTCTCGGACGATGTCTGCGCTTTGGAGCCGACAACCGAGGGGTGGTCGGTGCGTCCAGCCTTTCCTCGCGTCAAATTGCTGCCGCAGTCGCTGGAGATCCTGCCCGACCTGAAACAGTCCGGCGTCCATGCGGCGCTGCAGGGCAAGTACCACTTCCGCTTTGAGAACGTATCCGCCTTCTCGCGGAAGACCACTCCCCTGGCTGCTATCTACTTTCTGGAGCGTGCCAAAGCCGGCGAACCTACCGCCCTTCTCCGGAAAACCGGGATGGAAGCCTTGCGGCTGGTCCAACAACAGGTCTTCCGCCGCCGGGCAGGAGAGCTGCTTGGCCGCCGGGCAGCTCTCTTCGCCGCCTCAGGGGCCATTGTCTCGAACGTTCCGGTCTACGTGCTCCGCCGCGCTTTCGATCTTCGGCGGCTGCAGGAAACCATCGATCGGCTGGAAGAGGCACACGAAGCTGTCCCGGCCCAGAACGGCTTTATACCGGTATAAAGCTATCGCTATCGCACCTGGAATTCCGGGGAACCGAGAACGAGAGCCGTCAGCATATTCAGCGTGTCGGGCGGACTCATCGGTTGTTGCGGTTGAGTGGGTTGGGTTTGAGCGATTTGTGCCTGGCGCTGATCGAGTTGAGATCCGGTCTGCGCCTGTGGCGCCGGCTGAGCAACCTGCTGATGGATCAGGGCGTTCGTCTTCTCCGAGACCGGACCTCCCACCAATGTCTTTTCCAGCACATCCAGAGCGACGTCCATACCGGTTATTGGCGAAGGCGTCCGTCCGTGCACAGACGAGACCGAATCGATGATCTTCACCGTCCGGACCTCGCCGTTACTCACGGGGGTGCTGACCGGCTTCAGTGCTCCGGAGACCGAAGGCTGCGACATCAGGCCGACGGCAAGCAGACGGGACGAGTCGAACTTCTGCCCGCCGTACTTGCTCTGCGTCAACTGCATGGCAAAGTTCAGCCGGTCAATTAAAGCGGTGGTATTCATCCAGTGATCGGCGGTGATGTAGTAGCCGGTCGGCTCCAGCTTGCCGTAAAAAGGCATTCCCATCTGGCGCAGGGTCTGCACCATCTGACCGGGATTGCCGGGGTCGGTTGCCGTGGCGCGGAAGGCTGAGGCGAGAAACTCCTGCGGCGTCTTCACCTTGTTGCGGAAGTAACGGCGCGTACTGAATTCAGGCGAGTGCACCAACGTGAGCAGCACCTGCTTGATATCTCCGTCGGTCTTCAGGAAGGTTGCCTCCATGCGATCGACCAGTGCGGGAGGCGGGTCGTCCGCGACAAAGCGCTGCGCCAGCTTCCAACTGATGAAGTGCGCCGTCTGCGGCATGGAGGCAAGCTTTGTCAGGGCGATGATTCCCTGTTGCTGGCCGTTCTGCGGCTCGTCAGGAACCGTCTGTCCGAACCACTGCTTCTCACCGGCTTCATGCTTCTTCGGATCGAAGACGAACTTGCCACCGAGGTTCTGGTTATCGACGCTCCAGCCTGTCAGGATACCGGCAAGCTGGGTCACATCGGCCTGCGAGTAGCCGCCGTTGACGCCGACGGTGTGCAGCTCCATCACCTCGCGGGCGTAGTTCTCATTCAGGCCGCGGCCGTTGCGCTTGCCATCTTTGCGTTTGCCGCCATTGGCCTCGCTGTTTGGTCCGATGGAGGTGAAGTTGTCGAGGTAGACCATCATTGCCGGAGACTTGGCGGTCGCCATCAGCAGATCGCGGAATTTGCCCAGGGCGTAGGGTCGGATGGCGTCCCGCTCATAGGCGGGCGTATACCACTGGTCGGAGTCTTTCGGACCGTAGACGTTGAAGTGATTGAACCAGAAGTCCGTCATCACCTCCTGCACCTGACGCTCGCTCAATACCATGCGCAGCATCTTCGCCTCGCTCAGCTCCTGCAGGGCACGGTAGCTGGAACCTGAGGGCGCGGCCATGGCATAGAAGTATTCCCGCTCGCGCGGAGTAAACTCGCCGATCAGAAGGTCGCGCTGTTCTCCGGCAACGTACTGCGCAAAGGCCGCGCGGTCGGCCACAGGCCGGGAAAGCAGGTTCGCCATCCGGTCCTTGCGGCCAATCCCGAAGAGTTCCCCGGCGATACGGGCAGCAGTGGCCTGATCAGCCTTTTTCTGCTCCTCCTGCTGCTCCGGCGTGGGCATGTGGCTGGTGCCGTCCGCATCGACTTTTTTGTCGTCCAGCGACTTCTGCCAGCGCCAAAGGCCGACCTCGTAGACTGCGGCCAGCTGCGGATCCGACGGTTTAGGCATCTTGCCTTCGGCGACCTGCTGCACCACGAACTGCGCCGGGAAGGTCTGCACCACCTGATCCGGCGTCATGCGCAGAACGGGATAGTCGCTCAGCCGCCGAGCAACCGCGTCATCCTTGATGCTGTTGGAATCGAGCTGCTGGGCAAACCACTTGTCGACGCCCATGGAGAGGACCTGCTCCACCTCGCCCGGCCGCGCTCCAAAGGTGAACCGGTTGAGAATCTGCTGCGCTCGCTCACGCTCGGTGAGGGGCTGCAAGGGCATAGCCTTCTCGGCTTTGGGAGCTTTCGAGTTCGGTATCTGTGCGGAACGCACCATCTGTGCCGGAAGCAGGATGGCAGGCAAAAGAACTACGGCAAAACAAACAAACGCTCGGCGCATGGGGGACGTACCTCCGCGTGCCTGTTTAGAACCGTAGCCGGCAGAGAAAGTTGCGAAGGGCGTGTCTTATACAGTTTGCACGGCGCGGGGAGCCGCCGGCGTCTTGCTTCGCTTCCATAGCATCCACGCGAGACGGCCCAGAAGCAGCACAAGCAGAACGGCCGTATCCCTCCACGGCGTAAGCACGCCCTTCTTCACCAGCCACCAGTAGTGGATGACTGCAAGTGCTCCGGCAACATAGACCCAGCGATGCAAACGCTGCCAGGGCTTGCCGCCCATCCTGCGCAGCACCCATTGGGGGCTGGTAAGCGCCAGCAACAGCAGAATGAACCAGCACAGAAGGCCCACCTGGACGAACTTACGCTTCATCGCGTCTTCCCGGATGGTAGGCCAAACGGCGACGAAGTTCGTCCACAACACGCTCAGATGCCCAGACTTCACTCCCTCCCAGGCTCCGTTCACGTCATAGCCCGAGAAGAGGAAGAGATAGGTGCCAAGGTGCAATGTTCCGTAGAAGAAAGCAAAGAGGCCGAGCATGCGGCGGAAGCGGATCAGCCATGCCAGCTTCGGCGACAGGCGGCGGACGGGTGTGACCGCCAGCGAGATGAGCAGAAACCACATCGTCCAGTCGCCGGTGATGTGGGTAAGCGTATTGACCGGATCGGCGCCGAGAGCATCCGGCTGCGTTCCGCTGGCTGCCAGCCAGAAATGCCACGCGACCCGCACAAACGGGAGCAGGCTGAGCGGAAAGATAATCCACTTCAAAAGCGCAATCGAACGGTTGTTCAAATCCCCACGCCCGCCTTTCCCCTGGAGCACTTTCCCTGTAGGTATAGAGTAGGGCTTCCGCATCCATGGGCGTTTTCCGCAATGAAAACGCCGCTGCACTCTTTTTCCGGAATACCCAGCAACAGGGAAAATGCTCTACTTCTGGTTATTGGACGCTCGTCGCAGCGCATCGAGCGAGATGGTGGAGGTAAGGACCGCGCGTTCCTTCTTTTGCTCGATTTTGGCGTTTGCCAGCGCTTCCAGGAGCACCGTGTCTTCAGCCGACCGGGCCTGGTTCAATTCAAAACCACGAAAGAGCGTCAGCAGCATGTTCATATTACCCGCATCGCGGGATGCTGCCTGTTCGTTCGCTGCAATCTCCTCCACACGCAGGCGCAGCGAACCGACAAAACGCGCCGAGGCGACGAAGGTCGCGTCCTGTGGCAGAGGAAGCTGTACGCCGCCCATGCTCATATTGCCGCTTTCGGTCAAAGGCAGGCCGATCTGACCGATTCCCCAGGCAAACGAGAGCAGTGGAATAGAACTGTAATGTTCGCCCAGTAACGAGGAGCCGGAGAAGGGCGAGGCCGAGGCACGGTAGCGATCGAGGATGGAGTGGATCTGCTCAACCGTTGGCATATTGGAGGCAGCCACCATGTCGTAGCCGAGGGTGGTGACCCGCAACTTGCGGTTCTCAACCGGCACGGTGAAGATCTCATGGCCGGCATAGTTCTCCGTCGAACTGGCGATCGAACGCAGATAGTCGCTCAATCGCTTGCCGTCGAAACGGCCTTCAAAGACCTCCGAGTAGGCCACCGGACCGTTGGGACCGGAGGGATCATCCATGCGGTGCAGCGAGAAGGCCACGGCATCGAGGTCGCGCTCGAAGAGAAAACCGGTCGCATCGACGAACTTCTGATAGTCCGGCGTGCGTGTAATGGCCTTCTGGTCCAGCTTCGTGACCAGGCGAATGGGCTTCAGGTTGAGGTAAAGAATACCGTCGGACTCCGGCAACAACCGCGCCACCTCAGGCGGAGCGCTCTTGCGCAGAAGAATGGCGACCACCAGCGCTCCAAGCAGCGCCAGGGCGATCAGCAGCGAGTACCGCGTGCGTTTTCGCATGCGTATTGATTGTGCGGGTTTCCTGAATGCTGAGCAAGTTGAATGGTTGAATTGTTGAATGGTTGAATGGTTTTACTCGGCCACTTCGGCCCACCATTCAACTATTCAACCAACCAACGATTCAACTCATTTGCCAATGGCAAATGTATAGATCTTCCCCGCATTCGCCATGCCCCGTTGATTCACATTGCCCGGGGGCAGAACACCGTACTCGCCGGGCTCAAGGTCCGGGACCTCATAGGCGTACATGTTCTTTCCGATCTTGCGCGGCTGGAAAGAGACGGAGTCGCGCTCGGCACCGGTCTCGGAGTGAAAGACATTACCGGTTTCAGTGCGGAACTCGCGATTGTCAGCGTGTTGGCGGAAGCGCAGCAGCAGGTATTCTTCCGGCTGCGTGCCGCCCGGGGTGTAGATCAGGATCTGGTCTCCGGCGCGCATGTTGAGCTTTGCGCTCGGCCCCTTGACGTGGCCGTTCATGTCTTTCTTGATGATGCCGTTGGTGAGGGTCGACTTCAGGGCTCCGCCCTGGCGGAAGTTCACCAGCTCAATGGGCATCGGCTGCCAGTCCTGCGTCTCGCGCAGTTTGTAATAGACACCGATATCGTCCACCTGTGACGAAGCGGGAGGCAGGTCGATCGGCTTCTCGGTGTGAGTTATCATGCCGGAGTTTTTGGCAAGCATGGCGGAGATCACCGTCTGGGAGACGCCGCCTTCTTTCAGGGCGATGAGATCGTCGGGGCCGGTAGCGTAGCTTCCAGGCTGGGTCCGCACCGTCTGCGCAATGATGTCTTCATCCAGACCTGCCTTGACCATGCGCATGATGGCATCGTTGGTCAGCGTCTTCTGTTCTTTCGGTGCGCCGACGTTGGAGGATGCGGGCCCCTCCTGTTGTGTGCCGGTAACGTCCTGCGCCGGGCTCCCGGAGAGCGGAAGGATCAGCAGCGTACCAAGGGCTAGAGAACGAAACATAGGGATGCACCTCAGGAACTACTCTGTGGGACGAGAGACTGCAGGAAAAGATAACCCCTCACAAATGAACTTACCGCTTGGTGATGGCTCCGGGTAGGGTCAATCCATGACAATCCAAGACAGGCTATGAAATTCGATCTGGAAGCCGCACATCGGCATTGCACAAAACATCGTGGTGAAGTTGAGCACAGTGAGGTATGTGGCTGCTTCTATTGCCTTTCAATATTCCCACCCTCAGAGATCATGGAGTGGGTGGACGATGGGCAAACGGCGATCTGCCCCCACTGCCCTGTTGATTCGGTACTCGGATCGGCTTCCGGATATCCCATTACGCTGGAATTTCTGGAAATGATGCAGCAAAGGGTATTTTAGCTTCGGTTTGCGTCGCCCTCGGTTTTACGCACAGCCGTCTGTGTGCTAGATTTGATTCTGCGCTGCTCTTGAAAACAGCAGCGCAGATTGCTGTTTGGGCTGGCGTAGCTCAGCTGGTAGAGCATCTGATTTGTAATCAGACGGTCGGGGGTTCAAATCCCTTCGCCAGCTCCAATTTAGCTCCCCTGGCAGCGCAGGTTTTGGTAGTAACGCCCCTCCCGGCTGCACTTCCTGCCATCTCAACGGTTGTTCTGGGTTGTGATGCAGGGTTGCGTGCGGTAGGGGTGACAATGTGCACAGGTGGCCGAGTGGTTAATGGCAGCAGACTGTAAATCTGCCGCGCAACGCGCTACGGAGGTTCGAATCCTCCCCTGTGCACCACTAAGTTTGTGAGGCGGAGCCGATGGATTTGGGCGCGGGCGGTTCCGGTCGAATGACCATCGCGCTGGTGGTGCTTCTTGGGTTGGCGGCAGCAGCCTGGGAGACAATGGAGCCGGGGAAGTTCCGCTCCCTCACCATGATTCTGCTGGGATTTTTTGCTGTACGCGTCCTGCTAGGCCGCATGAAGTATCGGCAGGATGAGAAGAAGCTGATGTAGCTCAGTGGTAGAGCACTCCCTTGGTAAGGGAGAGGTCATGGGTTCAAGCCCCATCATCAGCTCCAGATTTCTGTAAGGCGGGCGGGAGTAACTCAGTGGTAGAGTCACAGCCTTCCAAGCTGTTGGTCGCGGGTTCGATTCCCGTCTCCCGCTCCAGATGCTTCGGTGTTGTTGAGGAGATTGGATGTACGAGCAGGCAGTGATTCCTGTGCAAGACCAGCAGACGTTTAACGCGGTCAAAGCCGCAATCGAGCTTTCATTTTCCTCCGCAAAAGTACAGGACTTTCTGAAGTCGCTGGATCGCAGCAAACTGCGCGTCCGCGAGTTCGAGCAGGTTCTTACTGCCGGCAAGCTTGGCACTGCTGCTTCCAACAGCTACGCCAAGCTCAGCGACGGCGACAAAGGCATGATCCGTGAGTTCTACCTCTCCACCCTGGAGAAGGTCGCTCCCGAGCTGCGGGCGAAATATCTGAAGGTGTACGCCTATTACTGAGGCATCCGTCGTTAATTGAAGAGGGGTTGACATGCTGAATAGAAAGCAATACGCAGCATTAATTGAGAAGCGGCTTCGCGAAGAGCTTCCGCGCCTGCGGGAGGATTTCCCCTCCTACGTCGTGCAAAGCACCTATATCGACAACCTCTTGCCTGAAGAGGAAGCCCGTGAAATCAATGCGGCATTCCCCGACAAGAGCACGATGATGCTTAAGAAGAGCCTCCGGGAAAACAAGTACGTAGCGGCGCAGATGGATAAATACGCTCCGATCCTGGAAGAGATTATTTTTGCTTTTCAAGAGCCAAATATCGTCGAGGTGGTCGCCGAAATTACCGGAATTCAGGAGATGGTTCCTGATACTCACCTCTATGCAGGCGGTATCAGCCTCATGGCGCAGGATAACTTTCTGAATCCGCATCTGGACAACTCTCACGACAAGGATCGTGAGCGCTATCGTGTAATCAATCTTCTGTATTACGTGACCCCCAATTGGAGTCATGAAAATGGCGGAAATCTCGAGCTCTGGGATGACGGTCCCAAGGGGGAGCCTCGTGAGATCACAAGCCACTTCAATCGTCTTGCATTGATGGCGACCCATGAAAAGTCCTGGCACTCGGTGAGCAAGGTGAACGTAGATCGTTCGCGCTGCTGTGTGTCTAACTATTATTTCTCCAAATTTGACCGGTCGAAGCCGCACGTAAACGTGGGAACGATTGGACATATCGATCACGGTAAGACGACGCTGACGGCAGCGATCACGAAGGTCCTGTCGAAGCACAATCCGAAGAACGCGTTCCGTTCGTTTGACACGATTGATAACGCACCTGAGGAGCGTGAGCGTGGYATTACGATCTCGACGTCACACGTGGAGTATGAGACGGCGAACCGTCACTATGCGCACGTGGACTGCCCCGGCCACGCCGACTACATCAAGAACATGATCACGGGCGCAGCGCAGATGGACGGCGCGATCCTGGTAGTGGCAGCGACCGATGGTCCGATGCCGCAGACCAAGGAGCACGTTCTGCTGGCTCGCCAGGTAGGCGTACCGTACATCGTGGTGTTCCTGAACAAGTGCGATGCGGTTGAGGATCCTGAGCTGATCGACCTGGTGGAGATGGAAGTGCGTGAGCTTCTGTCGAAGTACGAGTTCCCGGGCGATGACGTTCCTGTGATCCGTGGTTCGGCTCTGGGCGCGCTGAATGGCGAAGCTCAGTGGGAAGCCAAGATCGACGAGCTGATGCAGGCCGTGGACGATAATGTTCCTCAGCCTGACCGTCTGGTCGACCTGTCGTTCCTGATGCCGATCGAAGACATCTTCTCGATCTCTGGCCGTGGAACYGTGGTGACGGGCCGTATCGAGCGTGGCAAGGTGAAGGTCGGCGAGGAAGTGGAGATCGTTGGTTTCCGCGATACYCGCAAGACCGTAGTCACCGGCGTAGAGATGTTCAAGAAGCAGCTGGATGAGGGTCTGGCGGGCGACAACGCCGGTCTTCTGCTGCGCGGTGTCGCGAAGGAAGACGTGGAGCGCGGCATGGTTCTGGCCAAGACGGCTTCGATCACCCCGCACACGATATTCAGATGCCTGGCGACAACGTCAGCCTGGAAGTAACGCTGCACACGCCGGTAGCCATGGAGAAGGGCCTCCGCTTCGCGATCCGTGAGGGTGGCCGCACCGTCGGTGCAGGCGCCATCGCCGAGATCGTCAAGTAGTCCTGCGCGGACGGCGGGAGACGCGCTTCGCGCGTAGATGCCGGAACGCGATGATCAACAAAAGCGGCGAGCTTCGGCTCGCCGCTTTTGTTTTTGCTTCGAGAGACTTAGCGGCACAAGAAACTTCCACAGAAGATTGCGTTTTCGACCAGCAATCTCGGCTTCCGCCCTTCCCCTGACAACGGGTTTCGTGGATAATAGTCCAAGGCGATGCGTGGCCTGACCGCTTCGCTTCCAGGAACAAAACTCAGGATTTTGGTAGCAGGGGCCATACGCCCTGCGTCGCGGCGTGTCGGGAGGGCGGTAAAACGTCCAGTGAATGACATAGCTGCTTGCCAGTCGAAGTGGCTGGCCAAGTGAAGGAGAGCAATTATGCGCGAGATCGTCACCCTGCAGTGCCCGGAGTGCAAGAACCGGAACTACTCGACCACCAAGAACAAGAAGACGACCACCGGCCGTCTGGAATTCTCGAAGTTCTGCAAGTTCTGCCGGAAGCATACCGCGCATAAGGAAACCAAGTAAGGGACTTCCCCGTCCAGAGAGACAGGCGGAAGCCGGTCTGGCGGGTAAGTCATCACAGGGGCGTAAGCTCAACGGTTAAACTGTCGGTCTCCAAAACCGAACTTGGGGGTTCGAATCCCTCCGCCCCTGCCAAAGATTCGAGAAGGTACATTTATGGCCAAGGCGGTCGCAGTGGCAGAAGAGCAGAACCAGGGAATGCAGGTTTGGAAGTCCCAGCCGGCAAAGCTGAGCGGCTTTCTCAAGGATGTGCGCAACGAGTTGAAGAAGGTGGTCTCGCCCTCGCCGACCGAGGTCCGTTCGACCACGATCGTCGTGATCGTAACCGTGTTTGTCTTTGCCTTCTACTTCTGGATTGTGGACAACGTCATTGGCAGGGCTATTGAAGTAGTCCTGGATAAGCTGACCTCGCACTAATATTTCCTCGCACTCTGAAGAAGGCATCCATGTCAGAAGAACTGAACCCGGCAGGCAGCAGCAACGACGGTGGTGAGCAGGTTCCCCCCGCTGAGCTCGCGCCTCCGACGAATGAAAATTTCAAGTGGTACATCATCCACGCCTACTCCGGCTTTGAGCGCAAGGTGCGCGAGTCCATTGAGAGCCGTGTGCAGGCCTTCGGTCTGCAGAACAAGATCGGCCGCGTGATGATTCCTACGGAGCCGGTTACTGAGCTCCGCAACGGTAAGAAGTACACCATCGAGCGCGTCTTCCTGCCCGGCTATGTGCTGGTGGAGATGGATCTCGACAACGACCTGTGGCACATCATCAAGAACACCCCTCGGGTTACGGGCTTTCTGGGCACCGGTGACAAGCCGGTGGCGCTGAGCGAAGAAGAAGTCAGCTCGATTCTCTTCCGCGCCGATGTCTCCAAGGAGAAGCCCAAGCTCAAGGTCAAGTTCGACAAGGGCGAGCAGGTACGCATCACCGAAGGGCCGTTTGCGAACTTCAATGGCACGGTGGATGACGTCAACGAGGACAAGCAGACGCTCAAAGTCATGGTTTCGATCTTCGGCCGCTCAACACCGGTCGAGATCGAGTTCTCCAAGGTCGACAAGATCGTCTAGTACGAAGGGTTTTGCCTGGTGTCTTCTACCACCGGGCCGCGCTGGCGGCGGGGGCTTCACCCGCGGCAGTCAGCATGGAAGTGAAATCTACGTCTGCGCCCTGCGCAGACACGAAGGACAAGCAACATGGCACCGAAAAAGGTTCAAGGATACGTCAAGCTGCAGGTTGAGGCCGGTAAGGCCAACCCGGCGCCGCCGATCGGCCCCGCCCTCGGTCAGGCGCAGGTCAACATCATGGAGTTCTGCAAGCAGTTCAACGCCCGCACGCAGAATAAAGAACTCGCCGGAATGACTATTCCGGTCGTGATCACGGTTTACGCTGACCGTTCGTTCACTTTCGAGACCAAGACGCCCCCCGCCGCCAATCTTCTGAAGAAGGCTGCCGGTATTCAGAAGGGCGCCGGCGCGCCGAACAAGGACAAGGTCGGTAAGGTAACCGAGGCCCAGGTTCGGGAGATCGCTATCCAGAAGATGCCTGACCTGAACGCCGCTTCCGTAGAAACCGCGATCAAGTCGATCAAGGGTACGGCCCGCTCGATGGGTATCGAAGTCGTCGGCTAAGAGCATTTTCCCTGTAGGTGCAATGTAGGGCTTCCGCATCTATGAGCGTTTTCCGCAATGAAAACGCCGCTGCGCGCCCCTCACGGGTTATCCAGCAACAGGGAAAACACTTCAAAAGATTTCTTGCACTCTCGCAAGCACGGAGCGCCTCAGGCGCTCCGTTTTTCTTTGTCCGGCAAATGCGATAGAGCATTTTCCTGTAGGTGTAATGTAGAGCTTCTACATTCATGGGCGTTTTCCGTAATGAAAACGCCGCTGCATACCCTTCCGGGATACCCAGCAACAGGAAAATGCTCTAGGCTTGGCGGCATGTCCCGCAGATCGGTTGTCGTCACCGGAGCCTCCAGCGGCATTGGCCTCGCTACGGTAAAGCTCCTCACCAGGCATGGATTCCACGTCTTCGGCACCGTCCGCCGGCAGGAAGATTTCCACATGCTGCCGTCAGAGTGCACTCCCCTGCTGATGGATGTCACGGATGAGGCCTCTATCCAGCCAGCCGTGGAGGAGGTCCGCTCCGCGCTTGGAGGAGAGACGCTGGCTGGGCTGGTCAACAACGCCGGCATCGCCGTACATGGTCCCCTAACCTATCTGCCGATCGACGACTTCCGGCGTCAGCTCGAGGTGAATCTGGTGGCCCCGGTTCGCCTCAGCCAGGTCTTTGCTCCCCTGCTGGGTGCTGACCGCAGCCGTACCGGGCCGCCCGGACGTATTGTGAACGTCAGCTCCGTCTCCGGGAAGCTGGCTTCGCCCTTCCTGGGCGCCTATGCTGCGTCCAAGTTTGGGCTGGAGGCTGTTTCAGAATCGATGCGGCGCGAGCTGTTACTGCATGGCATCGACGTGATTGTAGTGGCTCCGGGTGCCGTCGCGACACCCATCTGGGACAAAGCAGAGGCCATTGGTATCGAACGGTTTCGTCAGACCGAATACGCCACGGCGCTGAAGCGTTTTGCACAGATTTTCCTCACTCAGGGCAGGCAGGGATTCCCCCCTGAACGTGTGGGCAAGGTGATCCTGGCAGCGCTCACAACCTCAAGGCCGAAAGCCAGGTACGCGGTGGTGCCTCATAGATTTCGGGGCTGGATACTCCCAAGGATCGTGCCCGCTCGCATGGCGGACCGCTACATCGGCAAGCTGCTCGGCCTCACTAGAACTTGCGGGAAGGACCGCTGAGCGGCCTTCCCCGTTTTTGAGCACTTAGGACGGAGCCCTACCCTACCGGGTCTGGAGCTCCGCGAAGGGCACAGTTCCCTCAAAGACCGTGGAATGGGTCAGCTCCCGGAAACGCTCCGCCTCCTGATGACGGGCGTCTTCCGCTGTCTTGACGCGCATCTCGGCATCCACGCCGAGGACCAGGCGCATGGGCACCTCCTCGCTGTTGGCCAACTTCACGATCAGGGCCGCGATCTTCTTCGGGTCACCTTCCTGATGGCCTTCATATTTGTCCCGCAGGGCAATGAGCTGCCCGACCGAGGGCTCGTAGTCCGGCAACAGATCCGGCAGGCCTGCGCCGGCGCGACGAAGCCAGTTGGTGCGGATGCCACCCGGCTCCAGCGTGCAGATCTTTACGCCAAAGGGTGCAACCTCAAGTGCAACAGAGTCACTGAAGCCACCTACCGCCCACTTGGCGGCGTGATAGGGCGCATTCCCAGGCATAGCGATGCGGCCACCGATCGAGGAGACCTGGAAGATCAATCCGCTGCGCTGCTTACGCATCTGCGGCACAGCCGCGCGCGTGGTGTAGACCACACCGTACAAGCAGGTGTCGACAATAGCTTTGAAGTCCTCTGAGGAGATCTGCTCGAAAGGAGCAAACAGGCCGTAGCCGGCATTGTTGACCAGAACGTCCAGACGGCCGAAGGTCTCCACGGCTGTCTGGACCGCTGCCTTTGCGGCCTCTTCGTCGCGGACCTCCAGTGTTACCGGCTTGATGCGCTCACCGTACTGAGCCACCAGCGGTGCAAGCTCCTCGATGCGCCGTGCACCGGCGACCACTGAATCTCCAGCTGCAAGAGCAGCCTCCACGATATCCCGTCCGAGACCATTGCCGCTTCCCGTTACCAACCAGACCTTGCTCATTTTGAGAATTCCTCCTGCAAGATCAGATTCCATAATGAGTGAGTAGTTGCTCATTTATTTAAATATTCAATTTCAATGCGACTCGTGACTTGTTTGTCGCCTCTCCAACATCAAACCTAACCTCAGCGGCTGAAGCCGCTCTTCTTTTTGGCTGGCGTGCGGGACGGCTGAAGCCGTCCCCTTAAGCAAGGCATTCGCGCTACGCGCGAATCTGGTGAACAACCGCAGCAACCGAATTGGATGGCGACGTTGCTACTGCAGAGCACGCCAGAAAAGATCAAATGCCTTCTCTTTCAAACTTTCGCGCTGGCGTGGTTTTTTGGCGATGTACTCCATCGCGGCGTCCTGCATGGCGCCCATCATCGAGCTGGCGAAGCCTTTGGGCAACCCCTTCGCGGCGATACGCTCTTCCACTCCGGCGAGGGCGCTGTCTACCTCTCCGCGCATGGCGGCGCTCTTCGCCCTGGTCTCTTCCGTAAGTACTTCGGAGAGGTTGAGGCGCATGGAGACGGATCGCTTTTCCGGATAGGCGATTGCCCAGTCCAGGCTTACGGACCAGACGTGCCAGGCACGGTCCCTGAGCGAACCTTTTATGGGGAAGCCTTTGTGGATGACGCCGTAGATCTCCACTTTTAGTTCAAGATAGAGTTCGTTGAGGAGCTGTTCCTTGGTGGCGAAGTAGGTAAACAGGGTTCCTTCGGCCACTCCGGCGTGCTTTGCAATCCGGGCGGTAGAGACGGAGAGTCCCGCGGCGGCAATCTCATGAATCGCCGCCTGCAGCAGGGCGGAGCGTTTTTCTGAACTGAGGGGCCGCGCCATCTCTACCGAGTATTAGAGCATTTTCCCTGTTGCTGGGTATCCCGGAAGAGAAGTGCGGCGGCGTTTTCATCACGGAAAACGCCCATGGATGCGGAAGCCCTACTCTACTCCTACAGGGAAAATACTCTACAAGAAAGTCTGCAATATGTTTTGAGTTGCTTCGTTCTACAGGATGAGCGAAGCGCATGACGCACGAGATGAGCCTCGACGAGCAGAACCGGTTCCTTACCGAGACGATGGAGCGCGATAAGCCGCGCCTGCGCAGCTTTATTCGCCGACGGGTGAAGGATGCCGACCAGGCCGAGGACATTCTGCAGGAGGTCTTCTACGAGCTGGTGGAGACCTACCGGATGATGAAGCCGGTGGAAACGGCTACCGGGTGGATGTTCACCGTCGCCCGCAACCGGATCACGGACATGTTCCGGAAGAAGACTCCTGAGTCATTGCAGCAGCCGGTGATGGACGACAGCGCGCTAACGCTTGAAGATCTGCTGCCATCGCGCGATGCAGGCCCGGAGGCAGCGTATGCGCGGGAGGTCTTGATGGATCTGATCGAAGAGGCTCTGGATGAGCTACCGGAGGCGCAGCGCGAGGTGTTTATCGCGCATGAGGTCGACGGGCTCAGTTTCAAAGAAATATCCGCCGCAACCGGTGTGGGTGTAAGCACGCTGCTCTCGCGCAAACGATATGCCGTGCTGCATCTGCGGGAGCGGCTGGAAGAGATGAAAGACGTATTTGAAAGCAGGTAGGCGATGAGAAAGCCATTCAAAATTGTGAAGGTGTTGCTGATCGCGGCGGTGGCCGCAACGGTCGTTGGATTTGCGGTCATGTTGCTGTGGAATGCACTGATGCCGGCGATCTTCGCCCTGCCCCGCATCACGTACTGGCAGGCACTGGGGCTCTTTGTTCTTGGCAAGCTGCTCTTCGGCGGCTTCCACGGCCGCAGGCATCATGACGGCTACCGCTGGGGACGCCATATGCGCGAGCGCTGGGAACAGATGTCTCCGGAAGAGCGCGAGAAATTACGTGAAGGCCTGCGCGGCAGCCGCTGTTGGCCAGGACATCCCGGATACCGCCGGGGGCCGGGGGGACGCGGCGATGAGATTCCAGAAAAAGAGGAGGCGAAGCATGGATGAACAGACACTGAACGCCGACTTACTGATGCCGCGGCTGGCAGAGCTGGAAGCAGAGAACGAAAGGTTACGGAAGATGCTGGCGGAGTTGTTGATGACAAATCAGGTGTTGCGGCAAGGGCGGGGATCTACAGAGCGTGAGACGAAGTCGTTATTGAGGGCGTAAGCCACAGGTCGGATGCCCCATATATGCGCAGCATATGTGGGAGGAGCGAGCGAAGCTCGATACATGTTTTGATTTGCCATTTCGTAGCGCAGCGGAGAAATCTGCTGGTCCGAAAACCTATAGCGGGCCTTTCAACGGCCGAGAACTATGCCATATCGGCTCACAAACATTGACCTCAGCGGCTGAAGCCGCATCCTTTCGGGCGCGTTTCTACGGCATGGCTGAAGCCATGCCCTTAAGCAAGACATCGCGCGATGCGCGAATACCCATGTCCCCGAGGGACATGGGGCACCCAGTGCACGGGTAATTCCGGCGGCGTGCAAGCTAAGCAGCAGTTCCCTTCAAGCCCAGTTCTTCTGCGCGCGCCTGCAATGCTGTCAGGCAATTGCCGATGTGATCGTCGAGAGGAATGGCCAGCAGCTCGGCGCCGAGTGTCATATCCTCACGTTTTACGGCGCGGGCGAAGGCTTTGTCTTTCATCTTCTTCTTTACGCCTGCCACCTCGACTTCAAAGATCGACTTGCTGGGCTTCACCAGCGCACACGCCGTTAGAAAACCTGCGAGCTCGTCACAGGCGAAGAGCGCGCGCTCCAGGTGGGTCTCTCGCGGAACGCCGCTGTAGTCTGCGTGCGACAAAATGGCGCGGCGGATCTCTTCAGGCCAGCCCTGTTCTGCCAGCACTTTCTCACCGACGAAGGGATGTTCTTCGAGCGATGGATGCCGGTCGTAGTCGAAGTCGTGAAGCAGGCCGGCAATGGCATATTTCTCAGTGAACTCCGCGGCCTCGTCTCCGCTTAAGCCCAGCCGTTCCGCCTCGCGGGAGCCGTAGAACTCTGTGCAGGCCTCCACGGCAAGTGCATGCTTGATCAGGCTGGCAGACTCGGTCCACTCCTTCAATACTTCCCATGCGCGATCTCGGGTATATGGGTTCATGTGAGACATGGTAAAGAATTTTGCCTCCCATCTAAAAAGATGGTCCGTCGTGACGGCGGGAGCCTTCACTCAGGATGACAACGGAGGAAAACTGCCTGTTTTTCCTCAGGTGCTTACTCTCATTGTAGAAACAAGTTACTCTCTTGGTTCTTTTTCGGGTTTTCTCCCTGTTTTAGCTAATAATCACCGGGATTCCCCTTGACTAAGCAGTAACCGGGTGTCAATCTAGGCACATCCACGCCGTCCAGGCATTGACGGGTGGGCGGGTCCCTTGCTCTGGCGACTTCGCGACAAATTGAATATGGCAACCATGATGGCTCCCGTCGAACAGCGGGAAGTTCTTCGTTGCGATCACTGCAGTCTGGTCCAGTTCCGGACTGTAAATGCGCTGTGCCGCCGCTGCCACAAGCCGCTTGAGGCTGATGAGCCAGAGGTAGCAGCAGCTCCCCTAGCAATCGTTCCGCCGCAGCCGGCCCAGGAAGGCTCGCTGCAGGTAGCGACCGCTGTGCGTGATCTGCGCCGCGTCCGCAACCTGTCGCAGCGCCAGCTGGCCACGCGCATGAACGTACCGCGTACCTACATCTCAAAGATTGAGAATGGCAAGGCGATGCCGACACTTGGCTCGCTGCAGCGGCTCGCTACCGCGCTGCAGGTCGATATCTCGGCGCTGCTGCGCGACTCGCGCTCGCGACGCACCGATGAGGCTGCCGTGCTGATGGCTGACCCGTTCCTGGCGGAGATCGCCGGCTACGTCAATCAGCTGGACAGCCTGCAGCGCTCCATCTTCATGAATCACGTCCGTGAGCTTGCAAGCGGACGCCGGAGGATGGCGTAAGTAAAGCAGTACCTGCTTTCTCTCTCCAAGATCCCGCGGAGGATGTTCAGGCATCCTTCGCGGACCCGCTCTGCTGCGACACGCCAGTCCCTCAGGACTGCAGCCCTTCAGGACCTGGAAGCAAGATCGACCGCGAGGCGGGAGACGAGATACTCCTGCAGTACGCTTTCGAAGCTTGAGAGCCACGCCGGATGCGCCGGCCATGCGGGAGCTGTCACCAGCCTTCCATCCACAACTGCCTCGGTCATCCCAATCGGCTGATACGATCCGCCGGCCAGCTTTACCTCTGGAGCGCATGCCGGATACGCACTGATCTTTTTCCCCTGCAGCACGCCCGCAGCGGCAAGAATCTGCGGACCATGACAGACAGCCGCCACCGGTTTGCCCACCTCGAAGAAGTGGCGCACGGCTTTCAGTACGTCTTCATCCGTCCGTAGATACTCAGGCGACCGGCCACCTGGGATCACCAGGCCGTCATACAGCGCAGCGTCCACCTCGGCGAAGGTAGCGTTCAACATGAAGTTGTGGCCGCGCTTCTCGCTGTAGGTCTGGTCACCTTCGAAGTCGTGAATCGCCGTGCGGACAAACTCGCCCTTACTCTTCTTTGGGCAAACGGCATCGACAGTGTGTCCCAGCACCCGCAGGGTCTGGAACGGCACCATGACCTCGTAGTCCTCAACGTAGTCGCCAACCAGCATGAGCAGCTTCGCGTGCGCCATGACTTCTCCTAAGCATTTCTCCTGTTGCAGGGTATCCCGGAAAGACCGTGCAGCGGCGTTTTCATTGAGGAAAACGCCCATAGATGCAACGCCCTGCACTACACCTAGAGGAGAAATGCTCCTAGAGCCTTTCTCCTGTTACTAGGTATCCCGGAAAGACCGTGCAGCGGCGTTTTCATTGAGGAAAACGCCCATAGATGCAAACGCCCTGCACTACACCTAGAGGAGAAATGCTCCTATCGTTTTGCCGTGAGCTCCGGAGCATTGAGGTCGAGCTTCTCTTCGACCTGCTGCTCATTCCATCCCGGCAGGTTCTGCGAGCCGACAATCAGCCGTGCACCATCCTTGAAGAAGAGATAGGTGTACGCCCATTGGCGGAAGACCGAAAGCCGGCTGCGGAAGTTAATGAGGAAGCTGATGTGGATCACCAGCCAGACCATCCAGGCGAGAAAGCCGGAGAGGTGCGCCTTGAAGGGCCAGATCACCTTGGCCACCGCCGCCTTGCGGCCGATGGTCGCCATATCGCCCTTGTCGAAGTAGTGGAAGGGGATGCGTTTCTCACCATTGAGATCGTTGTGGATGAGTTTTGCGGCATGCGCCCCCATCTGCATGGCCGGCTGCGCGGTGCCGGGAATCTGGCGGCCGTCTTGCTCCACATGCGCCAGGTCGCCGCAGATGAAGATCTCGGGATGGTCCTTCGGATTGAGGAACTGGTCCACCAGGACGCAACCGCGCCGGTCGATTTCTACGCCTAGCAGTCTTCCGAGAGGAGAGGCCTGCACGCCGGCGGCCCATAGCGTCACGACGGTATCGATCCGCCTTGCGTCCGGTCCGCTGCCCAACACCACATATCCCGGCTGAACATCGGTGACGTGCTGCCCGGTCAATACCTGCACTCCGAGATTGTTGAGCTGCCGAACGGCGCTCTCGCGCAGGTCTTCCGGATACGCCGCCAGAATGCTGGGGGAGCCCTCCAGGATCAGAACCTTCGCCTGCGATGGATCGATATGCCGGAAATCACGCCGCATGTATAACTTAGCGATATCGGAGATGGCTCCGGCAAGTTCTACCCCGGTCGGTCCGCCGCCGATGATGGCGAAGGTCAGCTCCGGGTGCGTGCCTTTTTCAAGCATCTCGCGCTCGGCGAGCTCGAAGGCCAGCAACACGCGCCGGCGGATCTCCACGGCGTCTTCGATCGTCTTGAGACCGGGAGCCAACTTGGACCACTCATCCCGCCCGAAGTAGGAATGCGTCGATCCGGTGGCGACGATCAGATAGTCATAGGTAAGTTGTGCACCCGACCGCAGATCAACCCGTCTGCGGTTAACGTCAAAGCTGATGGCTTCGTCCATCAGCACCTCGACATTCGGGTGGTGCCGGAACACCGCACGGATAGGCTGTGCAATATCGGAAGGATTCAGCACGGCCAGAGCCACCTGATAGAGCAGCGGCTGAAAGGTATGGTGATTACGGCGATCGACGATCGTGATATCGACCGCCTCTTTTGCCAGCTTCTGTGACGCAACCAGACCGGCAAAGCCTGCTCCCAGAATGACTACCCGCTTCCGTTCGGCCATCTTTACCCCCTGGAGCATTTTCCCTGTGGGTGTAGTGTAGGACTTCGCATTCTATGGGCGCTTTCCGCAGTGAAAACGCCGTCGCGCGCCCTTGCGGAATATCAGCAACATGGAAAACGCTCTAAACAATACGATGCAACAGGTTGCGCTACCGGCTCACCCAAATCCCAGCCGGCCCGAGATCAAAAGTAGGGGCCGGTAAAACCCCTAAATTTCGGGATAGAAGTCGAAGAACGCGTCCAGGCTCTGCTTCAACTGGGCCTCAATCTGTTCCCGGGAGCCTTCCAGCAGATGCATGGTCACCCGGGCCGCGTTGCCGTTCTTCAGCTCGATGGGGGCATCGCCGATCGAGGAGATCTCATCGGCGGGCAGAAGTCGCATTCCATAGACAAGTACAAGATTCGCCATAGGTCTATTGTCGCTCTGAAAACCGGGCCACGGCGGAGGGTGGGGTGGGTTTGAATCTTCGGGAGGCCGTTTACAATCAAACCTTAGCCATGTCCGACCATACAACCCGCGACACAGTCATCCTCGGTTCCGGCTGCTCCGGCCTGACGGCCGCCATCTATACCGCCCGTGCCAACCTGAAGCCCCTCGTTCTGGAGGGTCATGAGCCCGGCGGACAGCTTTCCATCACCACGTTGGTCGAGAACTTCCCCGGCTGGCCCCAGGGCGTACAGGGACCCGAGCTGATCGAGAACATGAAGCAGCAGGCGACGCGCTTTGGCGCGGAGCTCACGATGGCTCACCTGGTCTCGGTCGATCTTTCCAAGCGCCCCTTTGAGCTGAACCTGGGCAAGGAGACTATCCACACCCGCACGCTGATCATCGCCTCCGGAGCTTCGGCCCGCTGGCTGAATATTCCCAGCGAACAGGCCCTGATCGGTCACGGCGTCTCGAGCTGCGCTACGTGCGACGGATTCTTCTTCTCCGGCAAGGAAATCGCAGTCGTGGGGGGCGGCGACTCCGCCATGGAAGAGGCTCTCTTCCTCACCCGCTTCGCGACCAAGGTCACGCTGATCAACCGCAGCGAGAGCTTCCGTGCCAGCAAGATCATGCTGGAGCGCGCGATGGCTCACCCGAACATCGTCTTCCGCACCAGTACGGTAGTGGACGAGGTTCTGGGCGTAGAAGAGAAGGACGTCAAAGGTCTGAAGCTGCGGAACATCAAGACCAACGTCGTAGAGAATCTGCCGCTGTCGGGTCTGTTCCTCGGGATCGGTCACGAGCCGAACGCGAAGATGTTCCGCCACCAGATCGACCTGGACGACGACGGCTACATCAAGACCGTGAACAACGTCTTCTGCACTCTGAACGGACAGATTGTTCCCGGCGTCTTCGCCTCTGGCGACGTGCAGGACCGCCGCTACCGCCAGGCCATCACGGCTGCGGGCACCGGTTGCATGGCCGCGCTGGAAGTGGAGAAGTTCCTCGAAGAGCACGGAAGGTAAGAGCATTTTTCCCGTGGGTGTAGTGTAGGACTTCCACATCTATGGGCGTTTTCGCAAGGAAACACCCCTTCCGGGATGCCCAGCAGCAGGGAGAACGCTCTAAGAGCACAAAACGTAATTCATAAGGCCGCGATATCCTGTCGGCACCTTTACGGAGGTCCCTTCATGGAGATTCGCGGCCTTTGTCCGCTTCTTGGAGTCTTCGATATGCCGCGATCAGTGCGCTTCTACTGCGACAACCTCGGCTTTGTGATCCATCAACGTTCCGCGACCTATACGGTTGAGGACGGAGTAGAGCTCTTTCACTGGGCATGGCTCAAGCGCGATGATGCGGAGCTGATGCTGAATACCGCTTACGACGAAGGCCGACGTCCCAACCTGGAAAACCCTATGCGCATTGCGGCTCACCAGGACACCACGCTTTATCTTGGCTGTCCGGATGTGGATGGCGCCTATGAAGAGCTAAAGGCAAAGGGCGTTTCCTGCAAGCCTCCGCAGACAGCCTGGTACGGCATGCGGCAGCTAGAAATGCGTGATCCGGATGGGTTCGGCATCGTACTTCAATGGAGGGCAAAGTAGGTATGTCGGTACAAACGGGACGCTACACCGCACAGCTCGAAGGCGATTTTGTCGTCTTCCTGATCGGCATGCGCATCAACTCGCTATTGGCTATACACAAATGGATGCCAGTCACGAAGACGATGCCGCGCATGCTGAAGGAGCTCTATCACCAGCCGGAGCTCGGCTTTCTGCGGCACGAGATTTTCCTGGGCCGGCGCACGCTGATGACGGTACAGTACTGGCGCACCTTCGACCAGCTTCATGCCTATGCGCATGCCCGCAATCATGAACATCTGCCGGCATGGGCTGAGTTCAACCGCCGCGTGGTGAAGAGCGGAGTCGTGGGTGTCTTTCACGAGACCTATCTGGTCAAGGCCGGACAGTACGAAGCGATCTACTCGGATATGCCACGCTTCGGTCTGGCCAGTGCCGGACAGCATGTGCCTGCGATAGGACGGTTGAATACGGCGCGGGAGCGGTTGCAGCAAGACTAGGATTGTTTGGGCCTTGGGACCTCGCAAATATCCCACCCATCGCGTTGCGATGGATGGGCACCCAGTGTATTGGCAGCCATGGCAGGCAAAAGCGGATCGAGCTGGGCTCGATCCGCTTCGTTTTTATCCAGCAACCAGGAACTAGCAACCGGGAACTACCTCGGCGGCTCTGCCGCTTCTGTGGCCTTCTTATCGGCCTTGTCCTGGGTCTTGTCGGCTTTCTTCTGTTCGCTGGAATCCAGCTGCTTCCGCTTAGCTTTATCTGCCTTTGCCTGAGCTTTTTCAGCCTTGGCGTCCTTCTTCAACTGTTTCTGCTCCTGTTTATTAGCTTCCTGGCGGGTTTGCTGGCTGGTCTCCTGAGCCAAACCGGCCAAGCCCAGGCTCAGGGCGCACCCGAGCACCGCAGCGCGTGTCATGTAGGTCATCTTTCACCTCCGTGCGTTTTGCTAAGACGCACGCTGCACCGTTTTTGCTGCCCGTTTAGAAGCGGTGGAACATGAAAAAGGCGGCGCCTATCAGACACCCGAAGGCGGCGAAGTAGTTCCAGCGCAACTTCTCGCCGAAATACAACACGGCGAAGACACCGAAGACCGACATGGTGATGACCTCCTGCAGCACCTTGAGCTGTTCCGGAGAGAACTTGCCGGCGCCGATGCGGTTGGCCGGGACCTGCAGGCAGTACTCAAAAAAGGCAATTGCCCAGCTTATGAGAATCACCTTCCACAGCGCGGCATCGCGATGCTTCAGGTGGCCATACCAGGCGATAGTCATAAAGATGTTCGAACCAATGAGAAGCAGAATCGTCCACATATCTTCCTCAGATGCAAAACTAGAGATATGTCCATCGTAGAGAACCTGGAGCGCGTCAGCGAACAGATCGCCGTAGCCTGCGCCAAGGCCGGCAGAAGTGAAGCCGATGTCGCCCTGATGGCGGTCTCCAAGACACATCCCGCATCGGCGATTGAAGAGGCCTATGCCGCGGGACAGAGGCTCTTTGGTGAGAATCGCGTGCAGGAGTGGGAGGCGAAGTCCGCGCAGCTCTCTCTGCCAGGCCTGGAGATGCATCTCATCGGCCCCCTGCAGTCGAACAAGACCAATAAGGCCGCCGGGATCTTCCATACGATTGAGGCCGTCGATTCGCTACGCATCGCACAACGGCTCGACACGGCCGCACAGGCACTTGGGCGCAAGCTTCCGATCCTGCTTGAGATCAAGCTCTCGCACGAAGACTCAAAGCATGGCATGGCTCCGGAGGAACTCCCTGCCTTGCTGGAGGCTCTGCCCGTGCTCACACATGTGGTGCCGGTCGGCCTCATGACGGTGCCACCGTTGGATGCGCAGGGAGAAGAGGCACGTCCTTACTTCCGCCGTCTGCGTGAGCTGCGCGACCAGGCACAGACCAGGATCGCTACCCTCACTCAGCTCTCCATGGGGATGTCGCACGACTACACCGTGGCCATTGAAGAAGGTTCCACCTGCGTTCGTGTGGGGACAGCCATCTTCGGCGAAAGGGAGTACCTGCAGCCATGAGTCTGCGACTGCAGCAGGTTGGCGAGGATTGCTTGCTGCCAGTCCGTCTCCATCCCGGCGCCCGGTGCAACGCGATTACCGGCCAGCACGATGGGGCACTCAAAATCGCATTGACAGCACCTCCCGTAGACGGCAAAGCCAACGTCGCATTGTTGCGCTATCTTGCTGAAATACTGGGGCTTCCTCAAAGCCGGATAGAGCTGAAGAGCGGCCAGACCAACCGATCCAAAATGGTTTTGATTACACGCATCCGGGCCGAGGAGGTCGCAGCGAAGCTGACCCCGGCCACGTATACTTAAGGAAGAGCAAGCCCAAATCCCGATTGCGATTTGCGAATCGCCATTCCTCATTCGGAGACATTTTTCATGCAGTTTCGCCGTCTGGCTTGCGGCGCCGTATTTAGCGCCCTCCTCCTGATGCTCTTTGGCTCCCGCACTGCGGCACACGCCAATGACATCCCCACCGGCATAAAGCCGGTTCCCAGCCGTCCTCTTGAGCAGTACCGCCTGCGTCTGCATCATCTGCATACCGGCGAGGACATCGATGTGGTCTACAAGATCGGCAACGAGTATGTCCCCTCGGGCATTGCGAAGCTGAACAGCTTTCTACGGGACCATCGCACGGGTGATGTTGCCCACTATGACCCGAAAGAGTTTGACGTGCTGCACACGCTGCTTGCCCGTCTTGGACGGCCCAACAACGTGATCGATATCGTCTGCGGCTATCGCACGCCGTGGAGCAACAACTTCCTGCGCGGCCGCACTGCGAATACGGGCGTGGCGAAGAACTCGCAGCATGTGCTGGCCAAGGCAATCGATATCCGTGTCCCCGGGATCACCACCGCGAAGCTGCGTCAGACGGCGCTGAGCCTGCATGCCGGAGGTGTTGGGTATTATCCCGTGTCGCAGTTTGTGCATGTGGATGTGGGTCCGGTGCGGCAGTGGACCTACGGTACTGCGCATAACGATTAGTTTAGAGACGAAGGCCCATTTTATAGCCCCGCAAGTATCCCACCCATCGCGATATCACCCCAGCGAACAAGTTCGCCGGGGACCCCGATGTGCGATGGATGGGGCACCCGTATTGGCGCTCTTATTGATTTCTCCTAAACGGTCTCGCCTGGTGCGGTTTTGGGCTTTACCTCTTCTTTGAACCAGGGATAGGGATATCCCTTGCTCAGGACGTCTTCGAGCTGTTTGTCGTATTGGTAGACATCGTCATAGAAGTGGATGTCTCCATCCTCCGCGACCAGGGCCGTGGCATAGAAGATCACTACCGGGAGCGGCTGTTTCAGCACGACAGTCTTGTTGTCTGGGCCATTGTTCATGGCGTCGTGGATCTTCTCTTCTGTCCACTCCGGCTGATTCTGCAGAACCCAGTTAGCAAGCTTCTCCGGCTCCTGCAGACGGATGCAGCCATGCGAGAAGTCGCGCTTGGAGTTGGCGAACAGCTGCGTCGCAGGCGTGGAGTGCATGTAGACGTCGTACTGGTTGGGAAACATGAACTTCACCAGACCGAGAGAGTTCTTCGGCCCTGGTTTCTCGCGGACAATCACGCGGCCCTGCGCAATGGAGTCAGCGTTATAGCTCGTGACCGGCTGGCCCTGGGCATTCACGACTTCGAAGTTCTTCTTTCCCAGATATCCCGGATCTTTCGCGACGTGTGGAGCGATCTCCTTGCGCGCAATGTTGGTCGTCACCGTCCAGTAGGGACGGAAGACGATGTACTTCATCTTCTGCGTAAAGACCGGCGTCTGGTGCTGACCGATGAACTGGCCGACGACGACACGCATGCTGAAGTCGAGCTTGTGGGTCACTGGGTCGTGCACGCGCAGGACAAACTCCGGCAGGTTGACCTGCAGTGGCGCCTTCAGGAACTCGTCAGGAAGCCAGCGCCAGCGCTCCAGTGTGTCCTGGAACTGGTGAATCCGTACAGCCGGAGAGATGTTCAGGGCCGCAATCGTCTGCGGCCCCAGCTTACCGTTCTCTTCCAGACCATGGCGGTGCTGGAAGTGCTTCACGACATCCGCGACCTTCGCCGTATACTCATTTCCCTGCGGAGCACCTTGCTGCGCATCGCCGAGGATCGTGAGCCGCTGCCACATGGCTTGCAGACCGGGATACCCGCCACCGGGCAGGATGGGCTTTGTTACCGCCGGCAGCGGATCCCACTGGGGATTCGCCTTCGCCATGTCGATGTATTTGCCGAGAGCATCTTCGGTGGCGCGGTACTGGTCGCTGTTGGGCTCGACCGATGCGATCTGCGAGACGACATCTTCGGAGTCGACGACATTTTCCGCAAGGAAGGTCGGCAGATCGTAACGCTTGCCGAGAGCATTGACGTCGAAGTCGAAGTGCTGGGGGTTGACGCGGCCAATGTGGAGGTCGCTGATGAGGCGCATGGTGCAGACCGTCATCGCGATATCGAACTTTGCCAGCTCATCGTTTGATGCGGAAGACAGCCCGGCCAGGCGCTGCGGCCAACGGTCAGCATCGTAATCTTCCGGGTTCAGCCCCTTACGGTCGATCGTCTGGAAGAGATGGATGACATCCGTCGTTGCCTTTACCGGCTGCTTATCGCGTGTCCACGCCAGGCGATATTCGCGCATGGCATAGAAGTTCTGTACATAGTTCTTGTAGTCGGTGTAGTTGGGCCAGCGCAGTATGGGCAGATTGCCGGTGGCATCCAACTGCTGCAGCTGGTTGGAGTAGTCCGGGGAGAAGGTCTCGAGCGTCTTGCCGACACCGTGCTTTCGCTTACAACCGCCTGCTGTTACCAGAACCGCGATCATTGCCGCGGCAAACACACGACCACCCAGGACTCTACCGTTCACACAGCCTCCGTGCCGAATCTGTTCCTTACGATGCCACAACTGACCCTATTGTCAGCCAGAGAAAACGGAGCGGCCATCCAAAGACCTGGAGCATTTTCCTGTAGGTGTAGTGCAGGGCTCGTGCATCTATGGACGTTTTCCGCAATGAAAACGCCGCTGCACGGTGCTTCCGGGATACCCAGCAACAGGAAAATGCTCTAACCGGCGGGCAAGAAAAGCCATTCGATCCACGATGCTTCCGCTACACTGTCGTGACACCGTTTGCTATGAACCTGTATGCCATCGTTCTGGGCACCATCGTCGCGACCCTGTTGACCGTCTCTGTCACCCGGCTTTCCAAGGTGAAGACCAAGGCGGACTACCTGGTTGCAGGCCGCTCCCTTCCCGCCTTTGTCCTGGTCTTCACGCTGCTGTCGTCGTGGATCGGCTCAGGCTCACTTCTTGGCGGCGCTGAGAATGCCTACAAGCACGGCTTTGTTGCCCTGTGGCAGGGTGGCGGTGGATGGGCGGGACTGCTGCTGATCTACTTCATCGCTCCCCGGGCACGGAAGTTCGCGCAGTTCACCATTCCCGATCTTCTGGAAGCACGCTACAACCAGACAGCCCGCGTGCTGGGTGTGATCGCCATTCTGTTTGCCTTTACCGCCATTACCAGCTATCAGTTCATCGGCGGCGGCGACATTCTTGCGCTGATCTTCCCAGACACGATCTCGCCGATGCTGGGCCGGTATATCATCGCTGCCTTCGTGATCTTCTTCACCGCGATTGCGGGTATGTCTTCGGTGGCTTATACCGATCTGGTCATTGGCTTGCTTGCAACCTTCTCACTGGTGATCTCTTTCCCGCTGCTGGTTCATACGGCAGGAGGATGGGGCGCCGTGCATGCGGCGCTGCCGGCAAGCTACTTCACCCCCCTGGGTGACTTTTCCCTGATCCAGGCCCTGGAGATCTTTCTGCCGACCTGCCTGCTGATGCTGGGCAACCAGTCGATGTATCAGAAGTTCTTCTCGGCCAAAAGCGAGAAGGATGCCAGGGTCGCCGTGGTGGGCTGGATCATCGGTACTGTCATCCTTGAGACAGTGATCGTGGCGCTGGCGATCGTGGGGAATGTCCTTTCAAAGCAGAACGGCTCGCAGCCCTATCCGCGCGAGATTCTGGCCTTTACTGCCCTGCACTCGCTGCCCAGCCTGCTGGGCGCCATCATGATGGGCGCCATCTTTGCCAAGGTCATCTCTACGGCGAACAGCTTTCTGTTCTCGCCCGCCACCAACCTGATCAACGACATCTATGTACGCTATATTTCTCCGGATGCGTCTGATAAGAAAGTATTGATTGTCTCGCGGCTGACAGTAGTCTTGCTGGGTGGGTGGGCTCTCTGGCAGGCGGTTGGTATTACCAGCGTTCTTGCCAAGACACTCTATGCCTATACCATTTATTCAGCGGCGCTGACGCCGGTGATTCTGGCTGCATTTTTCTGGCCGCGTGCGACCGCTGCCGCGGCTGTCGCATCCATTGCAGCGGGTACGGTAGTGACCGTCTGGTGGGATACGGCCTGGGTTAAGCATCTGCTTCCTCAGGCCATTGCGGAACGGGACGCAATTTTTCCTGCATTGCTGGTTTCACTCCTGTGCCTGCTCGTTGTAAGCTACCTGACGCCGCCACCGGATAAGGAACACTTAGCCCGGTTATCGGCTTAGAATTTTCGTGTGGGAGTCACATCCCGTATTGTTTTCTCAGCGTCTATTCGTGCATTCACAGAAACGACCCCAAACCTAACCCCATCCCAAAAGGACGAATCATGGAACTGAACGAAAACCTCCTGATGCAACCCGCCACCCACGACTTCGTACCCGAAGGCCTGCTGGCCTTCAACGCCGCCGAGATGTGGCAGGCCGCCCCCGTGACCGACGACGATGACGATGAGGATGAGGATTACGACGAGGACGAAGACGAGGATGATGAGGACGACGACGAGTTCGACGAGGACGAAGAAGACGACGCCGACGACGACGAAGATGAGGAGGATGACGACGAAATCGACGAGGACGAAGAAGACGAGCCCGAGTACGAGGACTACGACGACGAGGATGAGGATGAAGAGGATGACGACGACTACGAATAGAGCATCCAACGAATTGCTATGTCGAACGTAAAACCGAATCTACTGAAGGGCCTGCTGGCGGGTGTCGCCGCGGGCCTCGTCGCTACCGCTGCTAAGGGCCTCGTCGAGAAGTTCTATCCCCCGCACACGCACGGCGAGCCGGAGCCGTCGGAGCTTCTGGTGGAGAAGCTTGCGGGCCACCACCTCTCCCCTTCCACCAAAGCCACTGCGGCACAGACGATCCACTGGAGCTTCGGCGCACTCGCCGGCGGAGCCTATGGAATGCTCGCGGAGTTCTACCCCGCTGCCACAGCGCGTAACGGAGCACAGTTTGGTGTCGTGCTCGCCACCCTGACTCATGAAAGCGCCTTTCCGAAGCTGGGTCTGGCAGCCGAACCGGAAGATCAGGATGCGCGTGAGCAGAGCAGCGAGATGATCTCTCACGTTGTGTACGGCGTGGTGACAGAGACGGTCCGCTCCGTGGTACGCCGCGTTCTCTAAGATGCCCATTGGTCGCCTGACGATCGAGCTTCACATCGAACACGCGCAGTCCCTGAAGGACCGCCGCCAGGCTGTGCGCTCGCTCAAGGACAAGCTGCGCCATGGCTTCAATATTGGAATAGCGGAGCTGGATGACGCCAGCCTGTGGAATCGCGCGACGATTGGCGTTGTGGCGATCTCGGCTTCGCGCGATTACGTGCTTGGCCTGCTGCAGCAGGTGGAAGATGCAGCACACCGGCTGGCGCCGGGGTTAGGTGCTGAGATTCTGGATGCGTCGGCGGATTTGATGGAGGAGTAGGAATCGATTTTCCAAAGCATCTCGGCAAATCGTGAGCTCGAAGCAAACCGCACACATCCCTTGTCGGAATAACGAAGGCCGGCTCTAAGAGCCGGCCTTTTTCCTGCCTGCGGCGGGATTACTTCTTGCTCTTTACGGCGATGACTTCGATCTCCAGGGCGGCGCCGGGAGCGACCAGGGCCGCTACCTGCACGGCGGAACGAGCCGGCTTGTTCGGCTGTTCCTTGGTGCCGAAGTACTTTACGAACTCAGAGTTCATCGCGGCGAACTCCAGCTTGCCGGTCTTGGGATCGGCAGCCAGGAAGACAGTCGCCTTCACGACGTCGCCCATGGTCAGGCCCTGGGCCTTCAGCTGCGCGTCGATCTTGGCCAGCACCGACGCAGCCTGCGTCTTGGTGTCGCCGTAGTCGGCCGGAGTTCCCTTGGCCGGGTCGGCCGGGGTTACAGGCGAAGGAAGCTGGCCGGAGAGATAGTAGATGTCGCCGGCCCAGACGCCAGTGGCGATGAAGCCTTTGTCGTCCTGGATGTGCTTGACCGTGGTCTGCGCGTGAGCGGTAGTGGCGGCAGCAGCGGCCAGGGCGAGAGCGAGAATGATCTTCTTCATGCGAGGTCTCCTGAAAAATTCGTTCACAAGGAAAACGGGGCGGGCCATTCAGGCCCGCCCCTGGTTATCTTAGGCGCTTACCGTGTCGGAGTGCTTTCCGCCGAGGCGGGCGGCCTTCACGTGATCGCTGATCATCTGGATGGCGCGGCGTCCGCTTCCGGCGGCGCCTTCCTGCCAGCCCACCACGTGCGAGGTGTGGTCACCGGCGAAGTAGATGGGGCCATCGTTCTGCGTGATGGTGGCATAGTCGGCCTTGGTGATGGCGCCGATCCACGAACCCTCATTCCACTTCACATGCTTCCAGCCACAGAAGACGGGCTTGGAGACCAGCTTGCCGTAGCCGGGATGCATCTTCTCGATGGATTCGCGCGAGGAGGCGAACTTCTCGTCCATCGACAGCTTGTTGAAGCCGTCGATCGCCTCGTCCTGATAGCCGGCGCAGATCATGCTGGGACCCTCTGCGAAGAGGTTGTTCGACGGATACCAGATCGGCTGCGGTCCTTTGCCCAGGAAGCTGAGGCCGCCGTAGATATTGAAGTCCTTCTCCCAGAAGCGGGTCGAGGCTTCCCACGGCACCTTATAGGAGCCGCGGTAGGAGTCGGCAGCGCGAGAGACGGTGGCCTTCACCTCGGGCGACAGATCCGCCTTGATCTTGTTCAGGATCGTCAGCGGCATGGCGCAGACGCAGTAGTCGGCCTCGATGGTGCGCTGGACGCCGGCCTTCTCGTAAACAACCTTCACACCCTTACCGGTCTTGGTAATCTCGGTGACCGGACAGTTGAAGTTCACGATGGGGCCGAGCGACTTGGCCAGGGCATTTGAGATCTGCTGCATGCCGTTGACCGGCTGCATCATGGTCGCCTGCCAGTCCCACTGCTCTTCGTACAGTTCGGCGTTCCAGAAGTTGCCGTCCAGAAGCGCGTGCATCGGGATGGGCTCGCGGTTGACGATCATCTCCTGCGGGCCGGCGCCGGGATACTGAGTGACGTCGGCGCGGTCAGAACCGGTGTACTTGTTCTTGCCGTCCAACGGTCCCCACAGGTGCATGATGTCGGCCAGGCGCTCGCGGTCCTGCTTAGTGAGCTCGGTGTCCAGAGAACCGCCGTTCAGGGCCTTGGTCAGCAGCTCGGCCACTTCGCCGCGGGTGTCGTTGATGACCTTGCGCTGGGTGTAGGGCTTGCCGCCGTTGACCTTGTCGTTCTGCAGCAGCGTGGAGCGGGAGGTGTTGACGCAGACTTCCATCGGCACCTTGAGCTCGCGCACGTAGTGCAGGATGGTGCCGTGCACCGATGGGATGCGGGCGGGACCCATGTTCCAGTACAGGCCGGGAGCCCAGTTGATGTTCTGCTTGGTGCCGTCGACGAACTCAAGAACGTCTCCACCGCGGGCCGAATAAGCACGGCCGCCGGGACGATGGCGGGCTTCCAGAACGGTAACGTTGTATCCGAGTTTACGAGCCTCGTAGGCAGTCACGAGACCGGCGACGCCCCCGCCAAGGACAACGATGCTGACACCTTTACCCGCACCGGTTGTGGCCTTAACCTGCTCAGCCTCAACTTCTTTCATCGGCATCAGGCCGAGAGCTTGCATGGTGACAACTGCAGCGCTGAAACCGCCAGCCTGCCCTACGCGCGTAAGGAAATCGCGCCGTGTAATACCCATGGGAAAAACACTCCTTTAGTTGCGACTGACCTGGGAGATGAAGCTGGTCCCCACGCAGATGGACGAATCCCCCGACGAGGAAAACCAAGAACTGTAGCCCGATGGAAACATCCTATAGGAAGGGAGGAGTGATTGAATAATTGAATAATTCAATCACCAGCCCGGCCCTGCTTGTGCAGGGCGGGTTGAATGGTTGAATTGTTGAATAGTTGAATGGTTCCTTTGCTTTAGGCATCATTCGAGGATGCCGAAATCTTATAAGGACCTGGTGGTTTGGCAGCGTGCTGTCGATCTAGCGGAACTGACCTACCGTCTCACGAAGGCTTTTCCCAAAGAAGAGTTGTATGGGCTGGCTGCGCAGATGCGGCGAGCCAGTGTTTCGGTCGCATCGAACATCGCTGAAGGAAGCGCGCGAAGCCGGGGTGACTTTCACAGGTATGTCGTGATGGCGCGAGGCTCCAACAATGAGCTCCAGACTCAACTGGTCATCGCACAGCGCCTGGATTTCGGCGACCAACAGATGCGTGATCGGCTCGAATCATTGAGCGAGGATATCGGGCGAAGCCTGACAAAGTTTGCCGACTATCTACGCCGTTCCGATACCGCTTAGGCACCATTCAACAATTCAACCATTCAACAGCTCGCCCTGCGAGCACTGGCACTCCGGGCACCAGTAGGTTGAACGTGCCTGAATTCCTTGTTTGCGCGAGAGGATGGTGGCGCCGCAACGGCGGCAGGGTTCTCCTGCTCGGCCGTAGACCCAGAGGCGTTCTTCGCGGTCGATGCGGCGGGTGGTGCGGCGCAGGCCGGTGAAGGTCACTATGTCGCCTCCAGCACCGTCTTTGATGTTGGCCTGCATGTAGCGCTGGGCGTGGTCAGCGAGATGCAGCATCTCTTCTTCCGTCAGCGTGCTCATCTTGCGGAACGGATGTACTTGCGCGGTGAAGCACACTTCCGACTTGTAGACGTTGCCCAGTCCGGCCATTACCTGCTGATTCAGAAGGACGACGGCTATCTCTTCTTCGGGGTGTGAGGCGGCTCGGGCTTTGAGACGTTCCAGGCCGGTCTGTGGAGTGAAGGCCGCATCCAGAACATCGGGTCCGAGTTTTGACACGGACGAATGACGCGTAAGCGACTGTGCGGTATGGAACTCAGCGACGGGAACGTTGAACGCTACGGCTTCGAAACCATCAACACCCAGAATGAGGCGCATGTCCTTGCGTGGACGCCACCAGCGTTCTCCCGGGCGATAGATATGCCAGGAGCCGCTCATCATCATATGGGTGAGCAGGATCAGATCGCCGGAGAGATAGATCAACAGCCACTTGCCACGCGACTCTACTTTCTCCACGGTGCGGCCGGTGATGGGCGAATCGTCATGAACACGCTGCAATGGAGCCAGTGCGCTCTCAAAGCGCGTGACTGTCTTGCCGGTCAGCGCTTTAGTCAGAGTTCGTGCAGCGCGGAAGATGGTATCGCCTTCAGGCATACAAATAGGAGATCAACACTCAGGTGAATTGCTGGACAGGAGCAAGCCGTTTTCTAAGATTGAAGCCGATGGGCGCGGCAACGAATCCTACTTCCAGCAAAGCCTTCGCCATCGGACTCTCGGCCACAGGCACGCCATTGACGGTGGCGATCAGCATGCCTGCACGCGAGCGATGTTCATCTCCCTCTTCCTTACGGCCGACAACCTCGGCGAAGAATTGCGCGAGAGATCGAGTCATCTGGGTGCGCGCCGGATCTTCTTCGGGGAGGAAGACCTGCACATTCGGATTGCCGCGACGAAGATAGGCGGCGAGTGCTCCATCGCACAGGACCACCCGGCCGCCGACGGAACGTGTGAGCGTGCTGGCTGCATCGGGAGCCGCGGGCCAGCGCAGCAAGGAACCGTAGGGATTGGCCGGATCGGTCGCGGCCAGCAGCAGCATCTCGGGCTCATCTTGCTGCACCTTGTTACGCAGGGTTCGCAGCAGATCCAATGCTGCCGGCAGTGCGAACTGCACTGCGCCCAGATCGGCAGCGAAGTAGCCGCGGCGAATTTTGCCGGACTCCTCCATTGCCTTCAACACGTCATAGATCGCCGAGAAACCTCCGGGCAGGTTTTCCGCATGCGCCGTCTCCCGGAAGACGATGCCATATCGTGCGAGAAGCTGCTGCGCCATGGCATGCGACCAGTGTGTAGCTCGCTCCACTGGATCGGCAAAGGCAACCGCGTTCAGCGCCCATCGTCCCTGCCCTGTTGGCGGTGTCGTCCGCCGCGATCGGAAACCGGAAGCAGCCTGCTGGTTATGGATGCGGCGTGCCGGCACTCGCGAGCTCGTGGACCGTTCGCTGTAGGCACGCAGCGCGTGCAGTGAATCGTTCGTCACCAGTCCTTTCCAGACCAGCGACCATAACGCATCGAGAAGATCGCCGGGATATCCTCCACCGGTTCCTTCCAACAGTTGCGCGAAGAAGGTCGCGCCGCGCTGCTGCAGGTATTCGACGACCTGCAGTTCTTTGCCTGCGAGCTCCGGCACAGGCCGTGGCGTCCATAGTAGCGGCAGCTTGTCGGCGAGGTAGAGGCCGACACGGCCATCGCGCTCTCCTAAGGGTTCGACTCCGGTCCAGATCACCTCGCCTGCGGCGATCAGCGTGTCGAGATCGGCAGGCTTGTATGTCGCGATGCGTGCGGGAAGGATCTCGTTCTCCAGCAGTGATGCCGGTACAGGAGAGCCCTGCAGATTCTCCACCGCGTCCAACACCGCATCGAGACCACGACGGGGTGTGACCACTCCCTGCCAATTGGTGAAGAAGCGGGCTAACACGCGTTGCTCGACTGGCTCCACTTCCTTGCGCAGCTTCGCCAGCGATTTACGGCGGATGGTGCGCAGCACCTCGACATCGCACCACTCACGATGTGATCCTTCAGGACGGAAGCCGCCTTCCACGACGCGGCCAACCTGCACCAGGCGCTGCAGTGTTGCTTCGACCTGCGGCGCCGGCAGAGCAAACCGCCGCGCAGCTTCCGCAGTCGTGAAAGGCCCATGCGTGCGGGCATAGCGACGGACCAGATCCGTCAGCGCATCCTGTGTCTTCTCCAGGAAGGCCGCCGGCAATCCCGGAGGTAGCGGGATACCGAGCGCATCGCGATACCGCGCCGCGTCCTCCACCGCAATGAGGCGCTTGTCACTGGCGATGTTGATCTCCAATACGCGCCGTGATTTCTTCAGACGATCCACTGTCAGCGCCACCTCGGGAGAGACCACGCGCTCCAGCAGCTCCGATGGACGCAGATCACCAAGACGCAGCAGCAGATCATGCACGCCGTCAGCGTTGCGTGCGCGATATCCCTCGGCGCGAAGCTGGAGCTGTTCTTCTGTTTCGGCAATAGCCGCTGCATCCAGGAGCTCACGCAGATCGGCATCGCCCATCAGCTCGCGAAGCTGTTCCTGATCGATCGACAGGGCCTGCGCACGACGCTCCGCCAGCGGCGCATCGCCATCGTAGATATAGTTCGCCACATAGCTGAAGAGCAGCGCCGAAGCAAAGGGCGAGGGCGTGCGCGAATCAACCGTATGCACGCGCAGATCGCGGCGTGCGATGAGTGCGAGGATCTCTCGCAACGCAGGCAGATCGAAGACATCGCGCAGGCACTCGCGGTATGCCTCCAGCAAGATGGGAAACTCCGCATAGCGTGATGCCACCGCCAGCAGGTCGTAAGCGCGTTTCCTCTGCTGCCACAACGGAGCTCGTCCATCGGCGCGACGGCGAGGCAAGAGCAGCGCGCGCGCTGCAGCCTCACGGAACTTTGCCGCGAATAATGCTGTTGCCCCCAGCTGGCGCATCACCAGTTGCACGGCCTCGTCCGGCTCGGGCAGAAGCTGCTCCACGGCGGGAGGCTCATCGGTCTCCGGAAAGCGCAGGACAAAGCCATCTTCAGACCACATGGTCTCCACATCGCCGCCGTTTGCCGCCTTCACGCGCGCAGTTGCCGCCATCGCCCACGGTGCGTGAATGCGTGATCCGAATGGTGTGAGGACGCAGACGCGCCAGTCGCCCAGCTCATCGCGCACACGCTCGATGACGAGATTGCGATCATCCGGAACGATGCGGGTTGCTATCTCCTGATCAGCGAGATAGCGCAGTACATTCTCAGCCGCCATGGGATCGAGATCATGTTCCCGCGTCAGCTTTGTCACCGCGGCAGGCCGTGGCATATCGCGCAGCTCACGGACAAGCTGACCGATCCTGCGTCCGAACTCCAGCGGACGCCCTGCTCCGTCTCCATGCCAGAAGGGCATCTTGCCTGGCTCTCCCGGAGCAGGCGAGACCAGCACCCGGTCATGCGTAATCTCATCGATCCGCCATGTGGACGCGCCCAGCACGAACGTGTCCCCGGTGCGCGACTCGAAGACCATCTCCTCATCCAGCTCACCGACGCGGACCGGTTTTGCCCGCTCTCCGGAGAGAAAGACACCATAGAGGCCGCGATCCGGAATGGTGCCTGCATTGAGGATCGCGATGCGCTTTACACCCTCGCGCGGCAGAAGCCAGTTGGCGGTGCGGTCCCAGGTCACACGCGGACGCAGCTCGGCGAACTCGTCCGAAGGATAGCGGCCAGCCAACATATCGAGCACTCCATCGAAGCTGGTACGTGAGAGTCCGGCAAAGTTCGCACACCCTCGCACCAGATCGAAGAGAGCGTCATACCCAATGCCCGGCGACTCTTCTCGGCGGCGCGTGCGCCACCCCTCCGCCGTCTCCGCATCCATCGGCGGCTGCGAGACGACAGCCACGATCTGCTGCGCCAGCACATCCAGCGGATTGCGCAGAAAACGAGTCGCCTCCACGTGGCCTTCATGCATAGCGCGCGTTACTGCCGCGCAGGCCACCAGATCGGCCCGATACTTGGGAAAGATTATGCCCGACGAGGGAGCACCCACGGTATGTCCGGCGCGCCCGATCCGCTGCAGGCCACTGGCGACCGATGGCGGAGCCTCGATCTGGATGACGAGGTCCACGGCGCCCATGTCGATGCCAAGCTCGAGCGATGAGGTCGCCACCAGAGCCTTCAGGCGGCCCTCCTTCAACATCTCCTCGATCTCAGAGCGTTGCGACGCCGCCAGGCTGCCATGATGCGCACGAGCGATCTGCTCTCCGGCAAGGTCATTGATCGCGCCCGCAAGGCGCTCGGCGATGCGCCGTGCATTCACGAACAGAATGGTGGACTCGTGCTGACGGATGATCTCCAGCAGGCGTGGATGGATCGACTGCCAGATGCTGGTGCGCTTCGGCCCCTGCGATGCCGGGCCGCTCGGAAGGTCTTCCACTTCTCCCAGGCGGGCCATATCCTCGACCGGCACCTCGACGCGAAGCTCCAGCCGTTTGCGTGCCCCGGCATTGACGATCGTTACCGGCCGAAAGCGTATGCCGGCTGCGACCTCGTCAGGCTCTTCTCCGCCTGGCTGCGACTGCGTCTCTTCCACCGGCGGGCGACTCTCTGCTCCGCCCAGGAACCGTGCCACCTCCTCCAGCGGGCGCTGTGTCGCACTGAGACCAATACGCTGCAGCCGGCGTCCGCAGAGAGCCTCCAAGCGCTCCAGCGACATCGCCATGTGGGCTCCACGCTTGGTGGGAACGAGGGCATGGATCTCGTCGATGATGACGGTCTCGACGGACCGCAGCGCCTCTCCAGCTTCGCTGGTCAGCAGCAGGTAGAGCGACTCCGGAGTCGTGATCAGAATGTCGCCGGGATGGCGGCGGAAGCGCGCCCGCTCCAACTGGCTGGTATCGCCGGTGCGGACGGAGATGACCGGCTCGTAGAACTCCATCTCCATCTGCTGCGCCTGGTTGGCGATACCTGCGAGCGGCGAACGAAGATTGCGCTCGACGTCTACAGCCAGCGCCTTCAGCGGCGACAGATAAAGCACCTTCACACCCTGCCCCTGCTTTTCCGCAGGCGTCTGCAGCATCAGCTTGTCGAGGCACCAGAGGAATGCGGTCAACGTTTTACCGGTGCCGGTCGGCGCCAGGATCAGCGTCGATTCGCCACGTGCGATGGCCGGCCAGCCCTCCACCTGCGGCGGTGTCGGCGCCTCAAAGACGGCGCGGAACCATGCTGCCGTGACCGGATGGAAGAGCTCCAGCACATCGGCTGCGAGAGTGGCGGAGCTGGAGGCGTCTTTCGTCGTACGGGCCATGCGTTGCGTCTATTAGATGCCGGTCCAGGGCGTGGCATCAAACTCCTGCCGTAGCGTTGCGAGCGCAAATTTGTCCAGACGAGGCGGAGGCCGAAGGCTGTGGCGGGTCCACAGTCGAGGCCGACAACAAAGTATGGGCGAATTTGCGTCGCAACCCGGAGGGCCGGGGCAGATTTTCTTCACCCCAGCCAGCAAAGCTGACTGGGGACCCCGATTCCCGATCTCTTCGTCACTCGTCGTTGCGCGCTGACTGACAGGAGTTTGATGACGCGCCCTACCTTATGGCGAGTGTAGGTTGCACCAACACTCAAACCCGCCATTGCCTTTGATATGATCGTTTTCCACGATGACGACAGCTCCGAAACAACACGCCTCCGGCCTGGACCATGAACTCATTGAGCAACTCCACACGCTCGCCCAGCGCGTTGCACGGAACTCTTATTCCCCGTACTCGAAGTTCAAGGTGGGAGCGGCGGTGCTTCTCTCCGATGGCTCAATCCATGTGGGCTGCAACGTGGAGAACGCGTCATACCGGCTGACCAGTTGTGCCGAACAGAGCGCCATCTCCTCGGCAGTGTCGCACAAAGGACCGGAGATCAAGATTCGCGCCGTCTCCGTCACCAACCTGAACGGTGCGGCCAGCATGCCCTGCGGCGCCTGCCGCCAGACACTACTGGAGTTCGGCGATACCGACACCTGGATCTTCTTCCCCGGCCTGGATGGAGTCGCCGCCTCGGCGCCGTTATCCGCCCTGATCCCCTTCGGCTTCAAACTGGCCCACGACTAAGGCATTTTCCCTGTGGGTGTTGTGGAGGGTTTGTGAATCTATGAGCGTTTTCCTCAATGAAAACGCCGCTGCACGCCCCTCCCGGGATACCCAGTAACAGGAAAAAATGCTCTAGCCGCCTATGAGCCGGTATGCTGTCCTGATGCACGCGAAGGACCTGCAGCACCATGTCTGAACATCTTCATCCAATTGACATCATTCTTGCCAAGCGCGACGGCAAGGAATTGAGCGGCGAGCAGATCGAAAACTTTATAGCCGACGTCGTCTCCGGTGACGTCACCGACGCGCGGCTGGCCGCCTTCTTGATGGCCGTCTTCCAGCGCGGTCTTACGCGCACCGAGCTTGCCTACCTGACCAGCGCCATGCGCTTTTCCGGCGAGGTCTTCGATGCCGCCATCTCGCGCGGAACCAATGTCGACAAGCACTCCACCGGCGGCATCGGAGACAAGACCTCGCTGTTGCTGGCCCCAATTGCGGCCGCCGCGGGCCTGTGTGTTCCGATGATCTCGGGCCGTTCGCTGGGCCACTCCGGCGGGACCCTGGACAAGCTGGAGACCATTCCCGGCTACAACACGCAGCTCACCATGGAACAGTTCGGCGAGGTTATCCGCAAGGCCGGCTGCTCCATCATCGGGCAGACCGAGCGCCTGGTCCCCGCCGACCGCATCCTCTACGCTATGCGCGACCACACCGGCACGGTGGAGTCGCCCTTTCTTATCTGCGCCAGCATCATGAGCAAGAAGCTCGCTGCCGGCCTCAATGCGTTGGTGCTGGACGTAAAGACCGGCTCCGGCGCCTTCATGAAGAAAGTAGAAGACGCGGAGTTTCTGGCGAGCCTTCTGGTCTCAACCGGCGAGCTTGCCGGCACGAGGACTGGAGCTCTACTGACCACCGTCGATCAGCCACTCGGACGCTTCAGTGGCAACTGGGTCGAGGTGTGGGAGTGCGTCGACATCCTGAAGGGCATCCGCCATCCCTTCAGCGAGGACCTCATCGAGCTGACGATTGCCCTGGCTGGACAGATGCTCTTCCTCGGCGGTAAGGCAGGGTCTGCGGAAGGGGGCGAACGCCTCAGCAAGGAACTGCTGGAGAACGGCAAGGCGTGGGAGCACTGGCTGCTGATGGTTGAAGCCCATGGCGGCGACGTCCGCGTCTTCGACGACCCGGCAGCCTTCCACAAGCCCGCCGCAACCCGGACATTGAAAGCTAAGCGCAGCGGCTATCTGGCCTCGATGGACTGCACCCAGGTTGGCTGGGCGATCCAGCGGCTGGGCGCCGGACGCGAACGGCCGGGCGACCCGGTCAGCGCCGACGCCGGCCTGACGATGCATGCCAAGCTTGGCGACTCTCTGAAGGAAGGCGATCCGTTGGTAACGATCTTCGCGGCCAGTTCATCGAAGATCGACGGGCCAGCGGAGATGCTGCTCGAGACCATGGAGATCAGCGATCACAAACCACAGGTGCGACCGCTCATTCTGAAACCCATTACCGCAGCCGATGTGAAGTAGCACTGGTGTAGCGGCGCGGAGGCCGTTACACTCCGTGTACACCGTCCATCGCTTGGAGTCATGATTTGGGTCGATTTACCGGATTGCTTGGCCTGGTGACGCTGCTTGGCGTCGCGTACGTTCTGTCCACCAACCGCAAAGCGATTCGCTGGCGCACCGTCGGCTGGGGCCTGGGGCTGCAACTGCTCTTCGCCTTCCTGGTCATCAAGTGGACGGTTGGACAACAGATCCTGGCCAAGTGCTCTTACTTCATCACCAGCTTCCTGGGGCACTCGGTCGATGGATCCTCGATGGTCTTTGGCCCGCTGGGCGATCCGAAGAGTCCGCTCAGCATCTTTGCCTTCGCTGTGCTGCCAACCATCATCTTCGTCTCCGCCTTCTTTGCCGTGCTCTATCACCTGGGAATCATGCAGTGGATCATCCGTGGCATGGCATGGGTGATGCAGCGGACGATGGGAACCTCCGGCGCGGAGAGCACGAACGTTGCCGCCAGCATCTTCATGGGCCAGACCGAAGCGCCGCTAACCATTCGCCCGTTTCTGAATGGGGCGACACGGTCAGAGCTGATGACCATCATGACCTCGGGCATGGCGCACGTCTCTGGCGGCATTATGGCTGCGTATATCTCCTTCGGCATTCACGCGAAGGACCTGCTCTCGGCGGTCATCATGACGGCGCCCGGCACTATCCTGCTCTCGAAGATGCTGGTGCCGGAGACGGAAGTTCCCGCTACCGCCGGTACGGTTCACATGCCTCCGCAGGATGGGGAACACTCCAAAGAGAACCTGATCGGCGCTATCGCCCGCGGCACCATCGATGGCGGACAGCTCGCCTTCAATGTGGCCATCATGCTGATCAGCTTTCTGGCCCTGGTAGGGCTGGCAAACGGCATCATGGGGGGCATTGCGAAACATATTCCCTTTCCGCCTTCGCTGAACTCGGTACTCGGATTTCTCTGCGCGCCGGTGGCCTGGCTGATCGGCATTCCCTGGCATGAGGCCCGCACGGTAGGGAATCTGCTTGGAACCCGCGCCATTCTGAATGAGTTCATCGCCTACAAAGACCTCGGAGACCTGGCAAACGCGCACGGCATCTCTACTCGGTCGCTCTCCATTGCCACCTTTGCGCTGTGCGGATTCGCCAACCTTGGCTCCATCGGCATGCAGATCGGGGGTATCGGAGCCCTGGCCCCCAGTCGCCGCAACGATCTAGCCCGGCTGGGCCTGCGCGCCATGCTGGCCGGAACGATGGCCAACCTGGTCTCAGCTTCGATCGTCAGCATGTTGATCAGCTGATCCTTCCAATCGAGGAAAACCGTCTCTCGAAACTGCAAGACCCGCCGATGATATTGGTGGGGCTGCAAAGCGTAACCAGAGCTCGCTCAATTGTTCCCAAAATGGGAATTGAGCGAAACATTGGTTATCATCGTAACCTGTAGCCCTTTGTTACGTTGAATTTGCCATGTTACCTTAGCTTCGAAATCACCACAATTTTTACGTATGAGGTTTGTTAATGCAGGAAGTTACCGCCACCCCTGAACTGTCCAAGGCCCCTGAAACCACCCCCAAGTGGCACCAGCCATCTCTCACGGTTCTGGAAGCCGCAGATGCCGAAACGGGCACTTTCCCCGGCTCCGACGGCTCCAGCCTTTCCTAACTCACACTGGTAAAATTTGAATTTTTACCGTAGCAGCAATCTGAAATGGGGCGTCGTCTTCTCCGGCGCCTCATTACATTTAGCGTCGGTTCGCATAGACAATAGCCTTTGCCGTCGGCTGTCTCCGTTTCTTCTTCGAGCCGAAGTCGTTGTGCTACCGCGTCTTGAAGCTGGTACGAATCAACGTTAATGATTCTCGATACCGAAGGTTCCGAAACATCATCTGCCGCCGGCGGCGTAGATAACGATTTTTACTCCTAACCTGACATAATGTTGACTTAGTTTGAGCATGTTGATCGCAGGAATCTGTCGTGAAGCGGTATCCCCAACATCGCCTCATCGTATTCCGGCAGATTTCCCGGAGGGAACACGGTACTCGCGTCCAGGCCTCCTTCTCCTTGCCGCGCCCGACAGTGTCTGTATTTCCACGCCAGAACTATTTCTTCTGCTCGATGGACGTATCGACAACCAGAGAGAGCTGGCCTCGATGCTCGATCTGCCTTTCGGAACATCGCTCTCGGAGTTACTGAAACACGCTTGGCATCGCTGGGGAGAGGAGCTGCCGGGTCACCTCATAGGGGACTTCGCTTTCGCGGTCTGGGATGGCCCACCACGCAAACTTCTGCTCGCTCGCGATGTCGCCGGAACTCGCCCGCTTCATTTCAGCTTAACCCCAAAAGGTATCGCGTTCGCATCGCTCGTCAGGCATCTGCTGCAACTCACCGGCAAACCCGCTAAGCCCGATGAAGAGCGAGTCGCGGAGTGGCTTGGAGGGCATTTTCACACCTCCACACATACCTTCTTCGATGGAATTCAGACAGTTGCCCCGGGACACACGCTTATCTGGCAGAATGGCCGGCATACAGTCCATTCTTTCTGGAATCCCCTGAAAACGGCCGTTCTCCGTCTTCGCGATCCGCGGGAGTATGTCGAAGGGATGCTGCATCACGTGGAACAGGCAGTCCGGCGGCGCATTCCCAATCATGGTCTACTGGCAACGCACTTGAGCGGGGGATTGGATAGCTCCACCCTCACCGACACCGCGGCACGGTTTCTGGCCCCTTGTGACCGCTCTCTCCTCGCCTTCACCGCGGTTCCAGCTACGCCCCTCGACGATACCCTTTTCCGAGGCCGCTTTACCGATGAGGCTCCTTTTGCCCGTGCCGTAGCTCAGCGACACTCGAATATCGAGCACATCCTGATCTCGAATCATGCGAACAGTCTCTTCCAGGCCCTCGATCGATGCACCGATGCCACGGAACGGCCTTTCCTTAATCCTCCAAATGCCGTGTGGTTGCTGGCAATTCTGCAGGCAGCCGCCAAGCGCGGCGCGGTCACTCTGCTCAATGGAATCGGCGGAAACTTTACCCTGAGTTATCACGGTCAGCGTGCTCTTCCCGGCCTGCTCGCGGCGGGACGCATACCCACCTTGAGCCGCGTGATCTTAGGATTGCATCGCAACGGCGAAAGCTGGAAGCACATCCTCGCGAATCTCATGCAGCCTTTCTTCCCTAAAATGCACCATTACGCGCTGTCGTTCTTCAAGAGAAAGCCGGCATCACGCGCGATTAGCATGGGGGCATCTCTCAGTTTTCTACGGAGGTCTGGATATCTCGCCGAACGTCTACAACCCAGCGTTAACGGACGATCAGAACGCGCTGTCGTTCTTCGAGGACTGGACCTGGAACAGGTCCACATGCTCGGACGGACGGTTGCATCGATTGATGATGTCGTCCCTCCTCTCGATCGGGATCTCATCGAGTTCACACTCTCTATCCCGGAAGAGATCTGCTGTCTGGATGGAGACCGGCGCTCCCTGATCCGCACCACGATGAAGGATCGTCTTCCTGACATGGTCCGCAACGAACGCCGTCGCGGGCTACAGGCCGCCGACTTTCTTTCGCTGCTTACGGCAGAGCTGCCCGCGATCCGGATGGAGCTTGCGCAGATGCAGCAGATCGACCTGGTCCGTCGTGCCATCGACCTGCCTCGGATTCAACGCTTGGTGGAACGGTGGCCTTCTGAGTTTCATCCCAGTTTGTCCGGCGATTATGCGCTCGCCCTGCCAAGAGCTCTTTCGATGGGCCGCTTTCTCCGGAGGATGGAGGATGGATCGCTCTTTTCGACGATCACTTCAAACGAAGTGAGTTAGATATCCCGAAACGTCAGAAAGCAGGTCCTTCACTATGTTCAGGATGACAACATTTATGGCAGGAACTTCTGAGACGCCACGTTAGTCTTCCGCCAGAAGCACCCGAAGATCGCGCAGGTTATTGCCAGTCGGTCCCGTAACAATGGCGTCTCCCATGGCAGCAAGGACCGCTCCTGAGTCGAATCGTTCCAGCGCTCCTGCAGGATCTGCTGCATGTTCCCAGGTATCGGAATCAACCACTGCTCCCGCAGCCGGACTGTTGCCGTCCAGACCGTCACTGCCGGCACTCAACACGGCAGTATTTGCCATGCCGTCGATGAGTTGCGCAGCGTAGAGCGCGAAGTGCTGATTGCGTCCGCCGTTGCCGGCTGGGCCGGTAACCGGTACAGAGACCTCTCCCGCGGAGATCAATGCTATCCGCTTGCCCGGTTGGCGCAGGCGGGCAAGCTTGTAGAGCAGATAGACTGCTGCCTTGTCATAAGGCCATTCATCGCATCCGTTGTCGACTACAGCCTCGAATCCGAAATCTCGAGCGATGGCAGCGGCCTCCCTGCAGAGAGTGGACGACGAAAGCACTACGAGATAGAAGGCCCTGGCAAAAGCAGGATCATTCTGCTTTGGCGTCTCCGGCAGCTCGAGACTCGCGAACAGTTCAGCGATCGCCGCAGGCAACGGTTCCGTCAAGCGAGACAGCAACACCCGGCAGTAGGTGATCGTACTCCCATCCGGAATGGTAGGCCCGGAGGCGATCACATCCGGGCGCCCCTCCGGTACATCGCTCACCAGCAGGGTCACCTGCGTCGCAGCATTTGCTGCGGCAACAGCCAATCGCCCTCCTTTGACTGCGGATACGTGTTTGCGCAGTGCATTCATCTCGGCGATGTTCAGGCCCGAGTGCACAAGCATACGATGGAACGCCGCCATCTCATCCATGGAGACCTCAGGAATCAACGGCATCTCCATCATCGCGGAGGCTCCTCCGCTGATGAGCCACAACACCAGCGTCTCACCGTCTGCTTCGCGCGCTAGCTCGAGCGCGAGCTCGGCGGCACGGCGCGAGCTCTCATCCGGAAAGGGATGAGAGCCGCGCAGGAACGTAAGCTCCGCCGGAGCTCCCGAGTTTTCCGGAGCCAGCACCAGTCCCGTGAATGGCAGGTACCCTCGCAGCAGATCCGCGCTGTATACGGCCATTGGAACTGCTGCCTTGCCGAGTGCAATGATGATGGCGCGCCGATATTGCTCAAGCGGAAAACTATGTTCTCCGACCTGAAGGGTACCGTCGGCCCATCGCACCTGCTCGGCAAGATGCTTGTCGAGCCTGGCTGCTTCGAGAGTCCGCAGGTAGATCTGTTTTGCCTGTTCCTTGAGCGTCGCCACTGTTAGAGAATTTTCCCTATAGGTGTAGTGTAGGGCTTCCGCATCCTATGGGCGTTTTTCCGCAATGAAACCGCCGCCGCATGCTTTCCGGGATACCCCAAAACAGGGAAAATGCTCTTAATGAATCCACGATACTCTTTCGGCATGCGACCGTTTGTGATCTCTCTGGCACTCTCCCTCTGTCTCGCTTTCCCGCAAGCCCACGCACAGGAACAGACCATCCTGCCCACACGTCCTATTCCGCCGGGCAAAGCTCCTCATATGCAGGTCAAGCTGGTGAAAGAAACACCGGAAGAGAAGGTCTACGCCGTGATCTTCCTGAAAGGTGATGAAGCACTGAGCGGCATGGTGGACTTCGCAACGAAGTACCACGCCAACGATGCGCACTTTACCGCCATCGGAGCCATCAGCAGCGCCACTCTCGGCTGGCTTGACCTCTCCCGCAAGATCTACGTCGCTATCCCGGTGCAGGAGCAGGTCGAGGTCGCCTCGCTGACAGGAGATATCGCGACCTTTCAGGAGAAGCCGGTCGTGCACATGCACGCTGTCCTGAGCAAACGCGACGGCTCCACGGTCGGCGGTCACGTGTGGGAGTTGAACGTTAATCCAACACTTGAATTCTTCGTGACCGTGAACAACACTCCATTGAAGAAGCGGCCGGACGATCCCTCAGGCATGAAGCTGATCGATCCTACACAGTAGAAACGGGACGAACGGCTTCTGCCAGCAATTCATAGCTGCGCAAACGGTCGTCGAAGCTGTAGGTGTCAGTCACGGCAATGATCTCTTTGGCGCCGGTATCGCGAGCAAGCTTCTCGATGCCGCCGCGCACCGTTTCCGGACTGCCGACAATCGCAGCGCCCAGCTTGCTCTCCACTGCGGCCTGTTCATAGTCGGCCCACAAGCCGTCCATGGAATCCACCGGCGGCAGCAGCTCCACTGGCTGGTTGCGGATCAGCCGCAGGAAGCGCTGTTGTGGGGTGGTGAACAGACGCTTGGCCTCGGCGTCCGTCGGCGCGGCGATCACCTGTACGCCGACCATCATGTACGGCTCTTGCAATACACCCGGACGGAACATCTCGCGGTAAAGCCGAGCTGCGGCGTAGAGATATTCGGGCGCGAAGTGCGCCGCAAAGGCATACGGCAGGCCTAGCATGCCCGCCAGCTGCGCGCCGAAGGCGCTGGAGCCCAGCAGGAGAACGGGGACCCGGCTTCCCTCACCCGGAAATGCGTGTACGACCTGGTCCGGCCGGGGATCGCCAAGATATGTCCGCAACTCTTCCAGAAGCGCCGGGAAGTCATCGCCAGTCTGCTTCAGATCGCGGCGCAAGGCCCGCATGGTGTGGAAGTCACCCCCAGGAGCACGTCCCAGGCCAAGATCGATACGCCCGGGATACAGCGCTTCCAGTGTGCCAAACTGCTCTGCCACCACCAGCGGAGCGTGGTTGGGCAGCATGATGCCGGCCGAACCAACACGGATCGACTTCGTCGCACCCGCTATATGTCCAATGAGCACAGCCGTCGCAGAACTGGCGATGCCCGCGATGGAGTGATGCTCAGCCAGCAGGAAGCGCTGATAGCCAAGCTTCTCAACGTGCTGCGCCAGGGTTACGGAACGGGCAATGCCCTCCGAAGCATCTTCTCCGGGCCGCAGCCCCACCAGGTCCAGAACGCTCAGGCGAAGTTCGCTCATGGTGATTGGATGACGTCACTTCCGTAAACGCTTCGAGCGATGTCGAAGTTATGCGGCTATGAAACTTCGTTATACGGCTGCGGGATGCCGTTTGACGAACCGGCCACCCGCAAGAAGGATCACTCCCGCAACGACAAGCGCGAGGGTCGTAATGCCCATACCCAGCCGCAGGTTAGAGTGGTCGCTTACCAGACCGATCAGCAGTGGCGAAGGCATATCGCCGAGCAGATGGATGAGCAAAAGCTGTCCGGCCAGCGCCGAGGCCCGGTTCGCGGCGGTCACCGCATTGACCGTAGCAGCATTGATTGGGCCGGTACCGAGAAACAGGCAGATCTCTGCCCCCGCGAGCGCAGGCAACGTGATCCATGAGGGGCCGAAAAAAGTCAGCAACGCAAACGGAATGGAGGAGAGACAGCCGAACGCCGAGACCAGGTACAACGCACTGGAATTGCGTTTCAGTAACCGGCCCGCGATCCAGCCACCCGTAGCTGTGCCCACAATGCCGGTGACAGCGGTGATGGCTCCGATGGTGAATCCGGCCTGTCCCAGGGAGTAGCCGTTCACCCGATGCAGGAACGACGGCATCCACCAGGAGAGGCCGCCCATGCAGAAGGTGATGAACGCATACCCCAAAATGGAGCTGAGATAGGCGCGGTTGGTCACGAGTGCCAGCAGGTCGGCCTTGCCGATCTTTGTTTTCTCTGCTTCGCTGGCGCCACGCTCCGGTTCACGCATCAGGAAGAGGATCATCAACGCAAAGAGGATGCCCGGAACCGCAGAGACATAGAAAGGAGCACGCCAACCGTAATGGCTGCCGACCATGCCGCCGATCAGATAACCGAGCGCGGCTCCGACGGGAATAGCCAGATTGAAGATGGTCATCACCCGGTTGCGTTCCTCCGCCGGAAAGAAGTCGGAGAGAATAGCGGGTGCGAAGATGCCGAAGCTCGCCTCGCCCAGTCCCAGGGCCGCATGCCGCAGATTGAGCGCACCGAAGGTATGGACCGTGGCCGAGAGCAGATTCATGCTGCTCCAGAAGATCGCGCCGAAGACCACCAGCGGCTTGCGCGAAAAGCGATCGCCCAGCCAACCGGTGATGGGTGCGGCGCAGATATAGGCCAGCATGAACCAGGTCGTCAGCGAACCGATCTCCGCGTCCGAGGCGTGGAACTCGCCCTTCACCATCTCCTGCACACCGGGCAGGATGTAGCGGTCAATGTAGTTGACGAAGTTGAGAGCGGTGAGCAGGATAAGGGCGGTCGTAGCCCCGGCCACACGCTTCGTGGAGGTCGTCAGCTTGGTGGAGGTCGTCATTCGTCCTGTTATCTCGACGGTAAGGTGTTCTTCGGTAAAAAGACAAAAAGCTCAAGAGCGACGATACACCACCCTGCAAACAATCCGGCAACACACACAAAGAGACGCAGCAATTGTTTCCCGCCGGGAAAAGTCCGACGGTATTGACGAACAGTTTTGTACGCGGAGCGCTTCCGTAGGAGCGAGTCCGAAAGCCGTATCTTGAGCTCAGCTTCCATGTTGAGAACACAAACCATGGAAGCGACTGCGGATCCAGACGCCAAGATAAAGGCAGCACACAAGATGACAAAGTTCACGCGTTTACACCTTGCGGACGAGCATAACAACCCCAAAAAAACAAAAGGCGCGAAGAGCGCCTTTGTCTGTTATTTACTTCTTCGGCCGCGGCCAGCGGGCGGTAACAATCGTCGAGATGCCGCCACGCGGGCGGAAGTCGCCCTTCACCTCGGCCCATACCGGATCGGTCGCCTTCACCACGTCTTCCAGCACCTGATTGCAGATGTTCTCCTGGAAGATACCAAGGTTGCGATAGGTGAACAGATACTCCTTCAGGCTCTTCAGTTCCAGGCAGCGCTTCTTCGGCATGTAGCGAATCTGCAGCACGCCAAAGTCCGGCAGGCCGGTCTTGGGGCAGACGGAGGTGAACTCCGGATCGTCGATCAGGATCTCGTAAGCCGGAAACTGGTTCGCCCAGGTTTCAATCTCAGGAAACTTGGTGTCGAGCCCGGCGGCAGCGTGCTCATCGGTGTAACGCGGTTGCTTCTTTGCCATTTTTTTATTTTAGTGCCTGCTTGATGGGCCGTGGGAGTCTCGGTCGCGGTGGCGGGTCTTGTTGAATTGTTGAATGGTTGAATAGTGAAGAACCCGCGTGGAAGGCGAGCCCTACGGGGGAACGCCGAGAAGAATTCGGCGGGTTATCGAAATATTTGTGACAGCTGATTAAACGAAGATGCCGCCCGGGACTCCGGGCGGCATCTTTGCGGAGAGAGGTGTTGCGTCTACTCGCGGCGGCCAAGGGTTGGACGATCGTCATCCGATTTCCCGTTGCCGTTTGAGTCCGGATCGTTGTTGCCGCCGGCGGTGCGACGCAGGGTGGGCTTGTTGCCGTCCTTGGTGTCGTTCAGCTTGCGCTTGTTCTCGAGCCGTGCCAGGCGGGCCTTCACGTCATCGAACTCCGAGGTCGTGACCACGTAGTCCGGCTTTGAGGGCAGAATGGTGGCGATCTCGTCCTCGCTGCGCTCGATACGGTCCGGCGTCTGCGGATGCGAGCTGAAGGCCTTGGAGATCATGCCCGGCTTGTGCTTCTGCAGGGCGTCAATCTTTTCAAAGAATTGGATGAACGCCTGCGGATCGTAGCCGGAGCGGTACATGTACTGCAGTCCAAGCCAATCGGCCTGCGCCTCAAAGTTACGGGAGAACGACAGGAAGGTCAGCGGCAGAGCGAGCTGGCTGGCCTGGTAGATACCGTACCCGGTCCAGGTTCCCGAGGTGAAGATGATCAGCGGCACCTGGCCGATCTGCATGTAGTTCATGCGGGTCATCTCGCGGGCTGCATGGTGAGCCGCTACGTGGGCGATCTCATGAGCCATGACGCCGGCCAGTTCGGCCTCCTCGTCGCAGGCAAGGATCAGGCCGCTGTTCACGTAGAAGAAGCCGCCGGGCAGAGCCATGGCGTTGACCTCGTCGGTATCCAGCACCTTGATGGTGAACGGAACCTTCGAGTCAGAGTTCTTTACGATGTTCTGGCCGATGCGGTTGACGTACTCATTGATGACCGGGTCGCTGATCAGGCGGGCGCTGCGCTCGATCTCCATGGCGTAGCCCTTGCCGTTCCGGATCTCCCAGTCAGTGGAGTACCAGTTGCCCATACCGCGGCCGCCGATATCGCGGGTGCCGGCAGCCTCGACGTCGTCGTCGCTGCCCTTCTTAATATTCTTGTTCAGCTTTTCGCCCGGCTGCGGGATCGAATCGGCCTTCTTCGCAGCCTCTTCCTTCGCCTTCTGGATCTCTTCAGGCGTGGATTTGCTGGCGTCGGTCGGCACGGGGGAGCCGGTCGGTGACTGGGGAGACTTGCTGCTGTCCTTATCGCTGGGCTGCGACTGTGCGTAGACCGCACCCGGGACGGCCAATCCGGCCATCGCCAGCGCGAGTATGGCTGTCTGTAACCGACGCATTGCGACACCTCATCCGCCGGGGGACACACCCCGACACATTCTTAGACGTAGTATGCGCCTGCAGGGTAACAGATGGCCACCCCGGAGCGGTTCCGGAGCTTCCGGTAGCCCAAACCGGTCCTCCGGTGGGGCGTATCAGCGCGTCAGCCCACACACTGGGTGCCCCATCCATCGCAACGCGATGGGTGGGAGATTCGAGCGAAGCTCGAACCGCTTCTGCCGTTCGAAGAATAGCTCTTTCAGGACATTGGATGGATTCGAGCGGAGCTCGAATAGTTCACCGGGGACCCCGAACATCCCACCCATCGCGTTGCGATGGATGGGGCACCCAGTGCATGGGGGAACAAATGAGTAAGCCTCCGCGAACGGAGGCTTACTTATCCTTCAATCATTCATTTATTCCATTATTCAATGACTTATTAATCTCCGTAATAATCCAGACCAAGGTGAGTAATAAGACTCTCACCCATAATGTGGCGGAGAGTATTCTTCAGCTTCATGGACTGAATAAACAGATCGTGCTCCGGATATAACCCAGCAGGCACCGTCGGTGCCTTGAAGTAGAAGCTCAGCCACTCCTGCATGCCCAGCTTCTTCAGCGCCGGTGTGCGATTGGCAAGGTCCATGAAGAGCACCAGATCCAGCGCCAGCGGCGCGGCCAGGATGGAGTCGCGGCAAAGGAAGTCCACCTTGATCTGCATCGGATATCCGAGCCATCCGAAGATATCGATGTTATCCCAGCCCTCTTTGTTATCGCCGCGCGGTGGGTAATAGTTGATGCGGACCTTGTGATAGATATCCTTGTACAGATCAGGATGGAGATCCGGCTGCAGGATGTAATCCAGCACCCCGAGCTTGGTCTCTTCCTTGGTCTTGAAGTTATCCGGATCGTCGAGAACTTCACCGTCACGATTGCCAAGAATATTGGTCGAGTACCATCCCGAAAGACCGAGCATGCGGGTCTTGAAGGCCGGCGCAAGCACGGTCTTCATGAAGGTCTGGCCGGTCTTGAAGTCCTTGCCCGCAGTCGGCACGCCCGCCTGCTTCGAGAGGTCCTGCAGCGCGGGAATATCCACCGTGAGGTTGGGCGCGCCGTTGATGAAGGGAATGCCTTCTTTCAGGCAGGCCCAGGCATAGATCATCGATGGAGCGATATCAGGGTCGTCGTTAACCAGGCCCTTTTCGAATTTTTCCAGCGTGGAGTGGACCTCTTTCGGCTCCAGGAAGATCTCGGTGGAGCCGCACCAGATCATCACCTGGCGATCGGTCTTGGTCTTGAATTCGGCGATGTCGTTGCGGATCTGATTGGCCAGATCGCACTTGCTGCGGCCGGTCTTCACCTTCTTGCCATCGAGACGCTTGACGTAGTGCTTATCAAAGACCGCCGGCATTGGCTCAATGCCTTCGAGGAACGGCTTAATTTGATCCAATTGATCGCGATCGAGAACCTGAGCCGTTTTTGCGGCGTCATATAGATTGCCACCGAAGATGTCCCAACCGGTGAAGACGAGGTCATTCAGGTCAGCCAGTGGAACGAAGTCCTTAATCAACGGTGAATTTCCCTCGGTACGCTTGCCGAGCCGGATGGTTCCCATCTCGGCCAGTGACCCGATTGGTTTTGCAAAACCTTTGCGAACTGCTTCAACACCTGCGATGAGCGTCGTCGCAACTGCGCCCATGCCTGGAATCATGACGCCAAGCTTTCCCTTGGCGGGCTGAATCTGCGCCGCAGCTTCGTTGGCTGCGTTGTGATTAGACATACTGCGTCACAACCTTCCCTCTATGTTTGTTACTTTCCGTTGTTTTCCGTTGTACGGAAGCTAAAGTATCTCACCAATTTCATGTGCGACAACTTATGCTTTAACCATGCAGAACGCGCGTATTGGCATTGATCTGGGTGGAACGAAGATAGAGGCCCTGGTGTTGGATGAGCACGGCCAGGAACGTAAACGGTTACGCATTTCAACCCCGCGAGAGTACTCCGCAACGGTCGAAGCTATCCGTGACTTAGTCACCGGAATAGAGTCTGAACTTGGTATTTCCGCCACAGTCGGTGTCGGTATGCCGGGCACCATCGTTCGCAGCACAGGGCTGGTCAAGAACGCGAATTCAACCTGGCTGATCGGCAAACCGTTTGAGCGCGATCTGAGTTCGGCACTCAGCCGCGAGGTCCGCTGCGCCAATGATGCGAACTGCCTTGCCGTCTCCGAGGCGACCGACGGCGCCGCCGCGGGCATCGCCACCGTCTTCGCCGTCATCATCGGAACCGGCTGCGGTGGAGGCATCGCCCTGCACGGCCGCGTTCACGAAGGACGCAATGCCATCGCCGGAGAATGGGGACACAACGGTCTGCCCTGGCCCACGGCCGACGAGGTTCCCGGTCCCCCCTGCTACTGCGGCAAGAACGGCTGCATGGAGACCTGGGTCTCCGGGACCGGTCTGGGCAACGACTTTACCCGCGTTACCGGTGTCGCAAAAACCGGCGCCGAGGTGGGGGTGATGGCAGAGAGTGGCGACCCTGATGCCATGGCTGCTTTTTCTCGTTTGGAGGACCGTTTGGCCAGGGGTTTATCCAACGTTATCCACATCCTCGACCCCGACGTGATCGTCATGGGCGGGGGGCTTTCGAAGGCAAAACGCCTCTACGAGAACCTTCCAGCGCTGATCGAAAAGTACAGTTTCGGCGGCGGCGTCGACACACCCGTGGTCCATGCCAAGCACGGCGACTCCTCCGGTGTGCGCGGAGCAGCGTGGCTCTGGCCCCTTTGAAGAGTTAAAAGTTGAAGGTGAAAAGTTAAAGAGGGATTCCGTGGTGCGTTGAAGTTCTGGTCTCACCACGGACCCCTCTTTTTCTATACGCCAAAGGGAAGGACCCTGCAGGAGAAGCAAACCGCCTGCCTCACCACAAGGTCCCTCTTTAACTTTCAACTTTTAACTTGCAACTGTTTTTAGGCGCTTGCTTCGCTACGTGAATTCTTCAGGTGTGTCCAGATGAACCAGACGATGCCGGCGACGAGCACCAGCAGGATCGCTGCATCCGCCTTGTGCAACACCTTCTTCAGCGTGGAGTTAGGGTCGTTCCAGCTTTCGCCGGCCTTCATGCCCACCCATGCCAGCGCAAAGCACCAGGGCCACGAACCGATGAAGGTATAGATGTGGAAGCGGAGCTGCGGCATCCTTGCGATGCCGGCGGGCAGAGCGATAAAGGTGCGCACCACGGGAAGCAGACGGCCGATCAGCACCGTGATGTCTCCGTACTTCTTGAAGTAATGGTCGACACGATCGAGGTCGTGCTTGCTCATCAGTACATAACGCCCGAACTTCTCCACCAGCGGACGTCCGCCGTAGGCTCCCAGCCAATAGGCCACCACCGAGCCGAGATTGCAGCCGAGCGCACCCATGGTGGCCGCCCAGAAGAGGCTCATCTTGCCCTGGTAGACCACGTAGCCGGCAAACGGCATGATGATTTCGCTGGGAAGCGGAATGCAGGCCGACTCAATGCCCATAAGAAGAGCAATGCCGGGATAGTGCAGCGCGGCGATCAGGCCGGTAATGTACGGCAAGAGAAAATTGATAATTTTTTCAGTCATTTGGTGAGGAGGCTTGCCTTTGCAGTATACCGGGAGGCTGGTCGCGGCTGTGTCAAAGACAGTTGCTGGTTGCTAGTTGCTGGTTGCCAGTGAAACGGGGAGCGCGAAGCGCTCCCCGTTGATGCTTGTCCCTGTAAAGATTTCGTTTTGTTGAATTTACGGGGTATTCCTCACCCACCCTAACGTTTCAACAGATCGATGGGTTCGTCGATGTCTACCGTGCGGAAGTAGCTCGCCAGCGAGGGATGGCGCTCAGCCACGGCACGATACATCTCCCAAGCCACATTGCGGTAGGAGAAATGTCCGGCGACACCCGAGCGCAACTCGCTGATATAAAGGGCTTCCGCGAAGTCCATCTTGAAGAGCGAGCGGACTCGCGTTCCCAGCGGCAAAAGATACTGGGCTGACTGTTCTGCCTCCGGCAGACCAGAGTCGCGGAGCGCACGGTAGGCGGCAAAGCTGGCCTCCATGGCTGCCCGGTACTCCTCTTCCAGACCTGCATCGGCCAGCGTTGGCTGGCCTGGGCATTCGGGGATGTCGTAGCCGTGCGCGTCCGTAAAGTCCTGGATGAGCTGGACGCACTTGCGATGGCGGTGCATGTCACGGAAGCCGCCGATGTCCATCAGGATGTCGAAACCGAAGCCATGTCCTGAAGAGAATGCACGCGTGAGCTCGTCGTGCCGTCCACGGTGCTTTGCGCCCAGAGACACAATGGCATCGCGTCGCGCGCTCGAGAGACCGGTGACTGCATTGCGAATCTGACGGTAGGAGTAATGACAATGCGGATACAGCAGGGACGCTGCGAGTTCTACCTCAAGTCCCTCGGAGTCATCCACCAGGTCGACCACCGGAGCCGGCTCAATCGCAGCTCCCTGCATCAGCTCCGCTGCGGCGGCACGCAGCTCCTGCTTTGTCGATGCCTCATACGCGGAGGGCTGGGTGTACTTCACCAGCGTGGGCGAGACCTTCACCTCGCGGCCCAGGACCGACAGGGCGCGGTCACCGCACATTCCGTCCACGGATGAGATCTCCTGGCACAGCACCCGGGCCTCATCGGCATGAACGTTCCATGCCGGTCCGCTGGCGGCTTCACGAAGCTTTTCGCCAAGCTGCCGAATCTCGGCAAACTCCGATCCCAGCAGGCGTGCAATCTGCCCTTCCAGCGTGCGCGCATTCACGATCTGTCCGAGGGAGGTATTCGTCGCCAGCGGCAGCAGATAACGCGCGACATCGAAGGCTCGTGCTTTGAGTGTGCGCACATAGGCATCGTCTTTCATCTCGGCGGGCTGCGGGATAGCTCCCTTCAGTGCCTCCAGCATCTGCTTGCCGATGCGGTCGTAGGCGATGAACAGCTTTTCCGCGGCAGCGGTGTACTCGGCGGTCTTTTCGCCGAGTGCCGGCGTATACCAGCCGCTCTTTTTAAAGTCCTGGTAGCGGGTCGAGCGCTCCTGTCCGTCCCAGCGCTGCTCATCCACTAGCGAAATAGCAGCCAGCAGACTCAGTCGTTCAATCGCAAAGGCGACGTGAGCCAGGTCAGCGATGGAGCGATGGCCGTAGGCAAAGTAGAACGTGTTGAGGAACTGCTCGGCGCGCTGGGTGCTGATCTCTTTCAACGACTCCTTCATCGAAAGCGCGGAGCGTGAGTACTTGGCCATGGCATAGGCCAGCACTTCAGGATCGGCGCCGTGAATGGCATACACCTCGGTCGTGTTCATGTTCTCTGGAAATGCGGTGGGGTTCTGGCGGACGTCACTCATGGCACCTCCAAGCATAGCCAATCGGCATCTGGAATACGCCGGTCATTTTCCGGGGCGGCGGATGGAGGTCTACATCGGCGTTAGCCCGCCTATAATCGGCACTGACAGCAAAAAGGAGTACCCGCAGTAAAGATGCCGACACTTCAAGGCCGTATCGCACTCGTCACTGGAGCATCGCAGGGCATTGGACGCGCCTGCGCACTTGAACTTGCCCATCACGGGGCCACCGTCGCACTGGCTGCACGCCAGATCGACAAGCTTGAGGCCGTCGCAGCCGAGATTCGCGAGGCCGGCGGTACCGCCGAGGCCTTCGCTCTCGATATCTCCTCCGAGGATTCCATCAAGGCCGCGGCCAAGGAGATCATCGCCAAATTCGGCAAGGTAGAGATCCTGGTCAACAATGCCGGCATTACCCGCGATACGCTGGTCCTGCGTATGAAGCGCGACGATTGGGACTCCGTGCTCTCCACCAACCTGACCGGAAGCTTTCTTCTAACTCAGGCGCTGATCTCGCCGATGATGAAGAACCGCTGGGGCCGGATCATCAACATCACCTCAGTTGTCGGTGAGATCGGACAAGCCGGACAGGTCAACTACGCCGCCTCAAAGGCCGGCCTGGTCGGCATGACCAAGGCGCTGGCGCGCGAGTTTGCCAGCCGCAACATCACCGTCAACGCGGTTGCGCCCGGCTTTGTCGAGACGGCCATGACCCATCTCCTCTCCGACGAGCAAAAAGCATTCTTCGGCACACAGATTCCGCTCGGCCGTCCCGGCACCGACAAAGAAGTTAGCTACGCAGTCGCCTTCCTCGCCAGTGAAGAGGCCGGCTACATTACTGGACACACGCTTGATGTGAATGGCGGCATGTACATGGGCTAGAGCGTTTTCCCTGTTGCCGGGTATCCCGGAACGGGCCATGTACATCTCCATAGATTTGAATTGCGGGCAAGTGATATACCCTTGAGCGTTATAACCGACGAGGAGTAGATGCCCTGAAGCGATCCCGTCTCATCGCCGGAGCCGTACTTCTCTCCTGCACCGCCGCCGTGCTTCCGCTGATGGCGATGTATCTGCTTGGCCGCTCTCGCTCCATCGAGACAGAACAGCGCCACCTCACCGACTACGGCAACTGGACCGTCATGCGGGCCAACATCACGCTCAACGACGCGATTGCAGCGTTGAAGGACGTGGAGGCCCAGCATTGGCATGATTGCTCCCAGGCGCACATTGACGCCATGCGGCGATACACCATGAATCACCGCGCCATTAATGAGGTGGGCTTCTTCAAGGATGGCTATCTTGTCTGCACCTCATGGGGCATGGTCGAGCATCCTCCTGCGCGGCGGGCGGCGGACTACGAGATCGAAGGCATTGGCGTCCACACACGCGTGATTCCCGTTATCACCCGGGGCCAGCCCATGATCGGCTTCGAGTATGGCTCGCACAACGTGCTGGTCGATCCCATCCGCATGGTCGACGTTCTGGTCGACAATGAAATGACCCTCGCCCTGGCGAACAGCAAAGGCGAGATCCTGGCCACGCTCAACAATCCTGACCCGGCAGTTGTTCGTCACGCGATCGATCATCCAGGTCCCGGCGCGGCCGGTAACTTCCTCTACTCCAGCTACCGGACACCGCTCTGGATAGCTGTAGCCATCGAACGCCGCACCTATACCCGCGCGAACTTTCGCCGTCAGCAGGCGATGCTGTTGCCTCTTGGCTTCCTGATGGCGAGCTTCATGGTCGGCCTGATCGCCTGGGCATTACGCCGCCGGCTCTCGCCTCTCTCTGAGCTGGAGATCGCCGTCAAGTGCAAAGAGTTCATTCCCTGGTATCAGCCCATCGTCGAGTTGGCGACCGGCCGATGCATCGGTGCGGAAGCTCTGGCACGCTGGCACCGCCCCGATGGCACAATCGTTGGCGCAAATATCTTCATCCCGGTGGTGGAACAGAGCGAGCTCATCTGCCTGATTACCGATCAGATTGTGGAGAAGACCATCGCCGATATGCATCCCTTCCTCTCCAGCGAAACCGGCCTGCATATTGCCATCAATCTATGCGCGGACGATGTGGAGACCGGCCGTCCCCTGCCCTTGCTGGCTGAGCTGCTGCGCGAAAAGCGAATCCCTCCAGACCGCATCTGGCTGGAGGTGACCGAGCGTGGATTCATCAACGCCACTGCCGCCCGGGATACGCTGATGCGCGCGCAGGCACAGGGACACGTCATCGCGGTCGACGACTTCGGAACCGGCTACTCCAACCTGGGCCTTCTCCACTCACTCCCGCTGAACGTTCTCAAGATCGATAAGTCGTTCGTGGATGCCATCGGCACTGAGTCAGCCACCAGCACCGTGATCGCCCACATTATCGATATGGCCAATGAGCTGCGGCTCGAGATCATTGCTGAAGGGATTGAGACAGCCGCACAGGCGGAGTATTTGCGCAGCCGCGGCGTCCGCTACGGCCAGGGATGGTTCTTTGCGAAGGCCATGCCACGTGAAGAGTTTCTGGCTTACTATCGCCTGCACAAGGACAAGGAAGTGAAGTCCGAACCGGCGCTTACGTGATGGTAGCGACGACCTTGCCGGGGCGATCGCCTCGGATCTCCCGGCTGGTAAAGGCGGCAGGCACACGTTCCAGACCGATCTCGGCAGCCACATAGGGCGTGAGATATCCGGCATCGAGCAGCATGGCGATGTCGGAGAGCTGTGTGCGGTCTCCGTTCACGATGAAGAATGCGGCCTGCTTGCGCGGGGCGTGTTGCCGGGGATCCTGGCTATTTTCTTCAACGATCGTCACCATGCGCCCGCCATCCCGGAGCAGCGGCCATGCCTGTTCCAACAGATCTCCGCCGACCGTATCGAAGATGAGATCCATGCCGGTGACGACGTCTGCCAGCCTGTCCTTCGATGGATCAATCACGCGTTCTGCGCCGAGCTTCTTCACGAAGTCGTGCTTCCCCTCGGATGCCGTCGCGAGAATCTCCGCTCCGTGCATCCGTGCAAGCTGGATAACATACGCTCCGACTGCGCCGGCGCCGCCTAATACCAATACCTTTTCGCCTGCCCTGAGGTCGCCGCGGTCGAAGAGCCCCTGCCATGCGGTAAGGGCTGAGATCGGTACGCTTGCTGCTGCTGCAAAGGAAAGGTTCTTTGGCAAGGTGGCAACCATATCCGGCCGCGTGACACAGAACTCCGCCAGTGCGCCGTTGGCGTACCAGTCATTCATGCCAAAGATGGCCTGACCAGGCACCATGCCCGCAACTCCGCTGCCAACCGCGGCGACGGTACCGGAGAACTCATGTCCGGGAATAGGCCTGACGCGGGGACTGCCGTCTTTCGTATGGGTTGTGGGGGACCAGAGGAGCTCACTCGGCGTGATGGCGGCAGCGTGAACACGGATCAGAATCTCGCCTTCGCCGCAGGTTGGAGTATCTACCTCGGCCAGGGCGAACTCGAAGGTTTCAATGGCATCAGTGGCTGCGGAGATATACACGCATTTCATACTTAGCCCCTCAAACCACAGGCTAGTGTGCGCACAGAGGAAATCCCAGACCAGACAAGCGTGCTCCGGGCCAACCCTTTCGAGTGGCCCGGAGCCTGGTCATCGCGTCTGAACCTGGCTAAGAACCGCCACGTTCCCGATCGCCTTCGGGTCCGTCGTACTCGCTGTCGTAGTCACGTTCGTGGCCTCCGCGCCGCGTACGTTCCCACTCGCGCCGGGCCTCTTCTTCCGTCCGCTCTTCTCGGCCGTCCGCCATACTGCTCCTTATAGCTTGATACCTGCTGATTCGTAGATCTTCTCAATATAGGTAAGGTCACGCAGCCCTTCCTCCCCTGGAGTCTTTGGAGTCCGCCCGGTCTGAACGCACTCCGCAAAGTGATCTGCCTCGCGCTCAAACTGCTTGGGGTCCTTTTCCGGATTGCTCTCTTCCCAGTGCTCGCCTTTCGCCCGGCCTCGCATGGTAACGCCGTCATAGCCGAAGGTTGGCCCCATCTCCAAGGCTCCGGACTTCCCGTGAACGCGCATGAAGCCCTCCATCTGCCCACCGTAGGTGGAGGCACAACTGGCAACCACACCGCTGGGAAAGCGCATGCTCCATTCGACCGACTCTTCCATCTCTGCAAAGCGCGGATCGTCCTTGTGCACAGTGCCGGCGACGGCCTTGATCTCTACCGGCTCCTCCCCTGTGAACATGCGTGCCGCCTGCAGCGCATAGATGCCGACATCGTAGACACTGCCGCCGCCGGCCAAGGCCTTCTTCGTACGCCATACGCCAGGCTGAATATTGAAGCCGAACTGCCCTTCAAATGCGACAACATCGCCGATCTTTCCGCTGCGCACCATCTCGATGCACTTCAGCGTCAGCGGCTCATACTGCATGCGGTAGGCGATCATCAGCTTCACGTTCGCGGTTTTACAGGCATCGATCATCTGCTGGCACTCGGCGGAGCTCAGCGCCATGGGCTTTTCGCAAAAGACGTGCTTGCCTGCCTTGGACGCGCGGATGGTGTACTCGGCATGCATGGAGTTCGGCAGAGCCACATAGACGGCCTGCACCGTCTTGTTATCGCGGATGCGGTCGAAGTCCWCGTAGCTATAGATCGAGTCCTTGGGGACGCCATACTCCGCCGCGATACGCTCGGCCTTGTCACGATGGCCGCTGACCAAGGCCGTGATCTTACAACGCTGTGACTGCTTCACACCCCGCATGAAGTGGTCGGCGATGACACCCAGCCCGATGACGGCGAATCCGACCCGCTCCTGCTGTTGTGCAAATATGTCTGGAACCGCACCAGGAACAGCGATGGCTGCTGTACTCAGTGCACCTAGTCTGGTAAATTCACGCCTTGTCCACGCCATTGCTCTCATTCCTCCGTTTTTCGCGTTCGCGCTTTAGGATGCTTGTGACCCCGGAGAATTCTGCCATATTCCGCAGGTTTGACACCGGCCTCCCCATGGCGCTAGGCTTTGTATCAAGCTAATGATCACTCGTTTTGCCAACTCCTGCATGTGCTGCTGCCGCTGCTGTTGCTGTGGCCCGGTGCGGGTGTGCGAATGAGCGAATCGAACTGACAAGTTCAGAGATTAGGACTCAGAAACCCACCCGACGCCTGCAGGCCGGGTGGGTTTTCAACTTTCGGCCGCTTTTGACCCGATAGGAAACGAACGAACTTCAAGGAAGGAAACAAAGCAGATGTCACTCCGGATTAATGACACCGCACCCGATTTCAAGGCGGAAACTTCGCAAGGCCCGATCAACTTCCACGAGTGGATCGGCGACAACTGGGCGGTGCTCTTCTCGCACCCCAAGGACTTCACTCCGGTCTGCACCACTGAACTCGGCGCTGTAGGCGCTCTCGAGAAGGACTTCGCTGCCCGCGGCGCCAAGGTCATCGGCCTTAGCATCGATCCGGCAGAGAGCCACAGCCGCTGGGCACAGGACATCAAGGACGTGACCGGCGCCGATGTGAACTATCCGATCATCGCCGACACCGACCTGAACGTTGCCAAGCTGTACGGCATGCTTCCCGCCGAAGCCGGCGATAGCTGCGAAGGCCGCACCCCGGCCGACAACGCCACCGTTCGCGTGGTCTACGTCATCGGACCCGACAAGAAGATCAAGCTGCAGCTCGCCTACCCGATGACCACGGGCCGCAACTTCGACGAGATCCTGCGCGTTCTGGACTCCATCCAACTCACGGCCAAGCACAAGGTTGCGACTCCGGCGAACTGGAAGCCAGGCGAAGATGTCATCATCACCGGCGCGGTCTCGAACGAAGAAGCAGACAAGATCTTCCCGGGCTACAAGACCGTGAAGCCTTACCTGCGCACAACCGCACAGCCGAAGTAACGTAGTGTTGTAATCTGTAACAGGAAATTCACTCCGCCGGGCCCTTCACTGCGGCGCGGCGGAGCCTAGAGCACCGGTGGCGAAGTGGCTAACGCGCTGGTCTGCAAAACCAGTATTCGCGGGTTCAATTCCCGCCCGGTGCTCCAAAGAATCAGTTCGGTCTGTATCTCACGCAAATCGTCCCAAGCTTCAACTTATCTGTCTACGTCTGTCCCAGGTTTACAGTAATCGGGGGGTGCCTTCCTGGGTCAATAGACAGCTTCGTCAGCTGCCTATTGACCTTGGCTATTCGATTTACTCTGCTCTTTGGTTACCGTACAGGCGGAATGGCGTTCGAAGGACTGGTTTTTAGCTGGATGTTAAGCTCTGCAACTGGGTATTAAGGTCTGCAACTGTGAGTTGCCCTGTTTCGAAATTGACGATGCTATTCAAAAATTGACTATACAGAGATTGGTTGCCTACGAGTGGAGGCGCTCCGTCCTTCAAAAGACCAAATGTTTGTTGTAAGGCTTCACTCAGGTCACTGTATTTCTGCGAACTATTCGGATTTGTACCAGGTGAATAACCAACCCACGAAATGAGTTGAGAGTTTAGCTGTTGAACTGTGGTCGTTGAAGTTGGGGACGCGAAGCCTTCTATGAACTGTACGAACTCGCTGTTCTGACCTGCGTCGGTTTCTAGGGACACGGCCCCGTATCCGATACATTGAAACGTAGTCTGCAGGCCTGCGCTTAGATCGCTGCAATATTGCCAGGACAACGTTACGGAAGAAGGATCAATAGCCTTACAGTAGTTGACAATGTTATTCATCTCCAGCCAAGTGGTGCCGTCTAGGCCGGGGAAGGTGGCGTCGGGACCCGGATCCGGATATAGGTCGCGGAACTGTATGGCGAGGGGTGCAATCAGCTTGGCCGCCTCACTGGGAGTTAATCCGCGAAACGGATTACAAAGAGTGGGGTTGTGATAGAGGTTCGTGCAGCAACCCGAAATCTTATCTAGACAGCTCTGAATATCGGGTGACCACGGTCGGTCGTTCTCCGGCGATGAAACGAGAAGGAGGTAGAGGATGTACTGAATACCGCTCAAGGCATCAAAATCAGATTGCCAATTCGCACTGGAATAAGCGACTTCGCTGGGAATTTCGACTAGGCTCTGGTCGGATCGAATTTGGGCGCTTTCGGTGCCATGCTGCTGATCAAACACAATGGTCTGGCACCAAGAGAGAATGAACCCTGCGAGGTTGGCGATGCCGGTGTCAGCAGATGTCTGCAGTTGTTGGGCGTAAGGCATCATTAGCTTGGCGGCAACGCTGGCGGCATCGCTGGCGCTTAATTGGTCCGTCCCGGGCGGCTCCTCCAACATGAATTTGGAGGTCTGTTGGATGCCCGCCAGCTTGTCCTGAATGGCTTCTTCATACGTGCTCGAGGGCAAGTTGTTGACGATGATTTGAATTTGGTTGAACGCTCTCCAGGTTGGCTCGTAGTCCAGGTAGGAAGCATCGGCTTCGCTGGGGTTCTGGGTGGCAGGAATCTGAGCATTTTCGGGCATGAAGAATCTCCACTGTTCTGTCATTGCTAGATTGGGCAACCCAGGGGGAGGAAGGAGAACCGACTGCAAGGTATCCGGGATTAGGACTCGCGGAATTCGGTCTGACTACAGTGCTCTCTTTGTACCTCATCATTCTTCCGGAGTCCAATTGTCAATTCGGCGGCTGATCACGCTCTGACATCGGCGCGGGATCATGCGCAGCACAATAAAAGAGGCACATTTCCAAGAAGCTGAACTTGAACTCCCTATTTTGACAAGTAATCTGGCGCTGTAATCAGCCTCGGAAGGTTCCCCAGAATGCAGGATCCCTGCTGAGCACGAAGATGAATGCGGCCTTAGAGTGGTGGGTGAGCATGCGATCCCATCTTGTCTCTAGCGCGAAAGCGTGTGAAGCTAATTCCTGTATTCAGCCAATTCCAGGCAACGACATCTGGATCATGGGTCTCTTTATTCCTCCCTTCTGTGCATTGCAAATTAAGGAGATTCATTCATGAGCGCAAATCTTGAAAATGGTAGTCAGATCGAAGCGGACAACGTGAACGCGGCAGCGGCTCAAGGAACCAAATCAAGCGACGCCGGGCGGATGGGTACCGGGAACATCTCCGAAGTCGCTTCCATAAATGGTGGGGATACGGCGCGAACTGATCGTATGGCAAAGGTTCGCGCAAAGGTTCAGGCCTCTAATGCGTCTTACACTGATCCACAAACCTTCAATGACCTAAGTAAAGACATGCAAAGCGCGATCGCCACCCTATGGAGCATTATGTATTCTTATGGGGGACTCGAGTCACATGTCACGCAAGCTGATGACGCTCTCAACACTTTCATCAATACCGGTTTGGGTATGCCAAAGACAGTTGGCGAGCTTAACAAAGTCCTAACCGACATTGACAATGAATGAATAAGACGAAAATGTGACAGACCCCAAGTCGTACCTTCGCTCGACGTCATCGAGTACTTCGGAACCAAAGTGCTGGAGCTGGAGTCACATTAGGCGTCTGCGGTCGGGCGGGGTATCGGGTGAGCGCGATCGTCTCTGCCGTAGCAAAGCGGTGGCGGCGCCGAAGACGACGCCACTGTCTCCATAGTGCGCAGCTGGATCTCCTCTCTCGCTAGGAACTAAGGTGGGCATCGGATAGCATCATGATTCCAGCTCTCTGCGAGGCACTATGGCACGCCAGTTTACGCGCGGACCACTCTTTTTCGGCGCATGCATACAAAGAGTGGCGGCTTAGGAAACTCTTGCTCTATCCCGTCAGAACGAGACACAGCCTGCCATGCATGAACAGGTCATGATCATGCGCGCAGTCGTCGCTTTCGATCAGCTCCGCTGTCACTTTGCCACCGGGCTGCGTGAATTATTCCCGCTCGCCGGGATAAACCCAACATTGCTGTCACCAAGGGCAATGTTGGGTTACTCCATCTTGGTGCCTGCTTCTTTTGATTCAGTGCCAGAAGACTCGGGAGTTCGCCAACGAACGTCAAAGAGCGTCGGTCAACGTCAACGACAGTGTGGGATTGAGATCGCCATTGGGCCAGTCATCCCCACCGACAACGTTAATGATCATCAACCCGACGTCCCCCGTATCTAGTTCGCACTTATAAAGGAAACCTGGGAAACCTGGGGACGGAAACCTGGGGGGAAACCTGGGGACAGACGGGGGGAAACCTGGGGACAGACGGGACGTTTCCATTCCGAACGCGATCAATCTACGCTTCAAACATCAGTTGTGCCTGTGCGAACCTTATCTGCTTACGTCCCGTCTGTCCCAGATGACGTGGATGACGTGAGCGCTGGATAAATTTGGAGTGTGCTGTTGGGAATAATTCCGATTTCCATCGTGTCACTCAGACAAGTCTGCTTTCTTTTCTGCTCAACCCTACGATGATGATGAAAGTAAGGGAACTCACCAGCAGCGGATATCAGACCTCTGCCAGCCAGGGCACTGGGATGAGAAACAAGATGTCGAGATCCTTGAGGGATGTGGGCCATCGAATCGTCGCCCAGAGTCCTGCATAGTAGCTGATATCCCAGATGGCAAATGTCCACTGAAAAACGTCCCGTCTGTCCCCAAGTTTCCCCAAGCATGCCCGCGACGGACTACTCAGGCTTCTGTGCCGTCGGTCATATCGACCGGCTAAACGTTGAGTTTCAGGCCGCCGTCTGTCACTTTCAGAATGAACGATCAAAAGCTACAACCTAGGCTCGCCGAAATACGATTGTCACAGGGCAATGAGAAAGGCTGGCCTTTCGCCAGCCTTTCATACTTTTCCGTTTGCTTCCCGGAACCTTTAGTAATTCACCCCTCTATGGACGCAGAGCAGCAGGTCTTTGGTCCCCACAGGTTGCCGGTACACGATCAAAGCAGGCTGGTAATAGGAGTTAACATCGGGGATCCAGTTGGAGCCACTGGCATTCCAATCAGTTCCGTTGGAAGACTCCATGTGATAGATATGTTCATTGTCGTCCGCACCTCGATAAAGACAATAGAGCTTGTTTTGAAAACCCGCTAGCGCCGGACCACTATGGGAGTTTGCCATGGGAATCGGGGAGCTACCACTAGTCCAACTATTTCCGTCGGACCACATCCAGTACAGATTGTCATTTCCGCCACTGCCTCGATAAACGCAGCAGAGGTATGGCACGTAGTCAGAATTGCTGGGGCCATAGTTAAGCACTGCTAGCGCAGGGCCAGCTCCGGTCGCTACATTTGGAATACGGTTGGCGCCACTCCAATTAGCTCCGTCGCAGGACTCGATGTAGTAGATGTTGTTATTGCTTCCTCCTCCTCTATAAACACAAAAGAGCTTATCTTGAAACAACGCCAGCGCTGAGCCACTCTGGGAATCTGCCTGAGGGATCGGGGAGCCACTAGTAGTCCAATTATTTCCGTCGAACCACATTTGGTAGAGATGGTCATTTCCGTTCCCTTTATAAACACAACAGAGCCTCGTGTTGTCCGGAGAAACCGCCAGCGCTGGGGTATCGGAAGTCGCGACATCGGGGATCCATTGAGGGGATGTCCAAGTTCCATCGGTTGCATCGGGTCCACCGAAGCACATCCAGTAGATATGATTGTTATCTCCGCCACCTTTATAAACGCAAAAGAGCTTGTCTCGGAAAACCGCTAACGCGGGACCGGTTTCAGAAAAAGCCTCAGCCATACTCTTTTCCGCAACCCAGCCATGTTGCCCGTCAGTCGTTGTCCAGCGTAATTGCGTGTCATCAAAGTCGTCCGCCGAGGGCCACAGCAGAGTAGGCATCGTCCAAGGAGAAGTGAGTTTTACTCCCTCTCCCTTATCTTTCGATTGGATAAATTCAACATAGAGCGAGATAACAGTCGCGATTGCAGCGGCAATTTTGGCGCCTTTGTCATCATTGTCACCTTCGTCGCCATCGTCGTTGTCATCTGCCGCGCTTTTATAGGCCTCAGTTATCTTGTCTGCCCATTGGGTGACGTCACCGAGCAATTGAACGCCGGCTTCGTTGAGATGGAGGTCGAAACCCCACCAATGAAAATCGAAGTTGACCAGAATGTCCTCTATCGACCATTTTTCCGACTGCTTAGCGATTTTGAGAGCTGTACTCATGACGGATCTCCACTGTTGCGTCATTGTTGGATTCGGTAAGGCGGACTGCTCCGTAGCCAGGTCTCCCCGGTGAGGGACACTATTTCCACCCGTTCATTTGAGAAAGGCGGCCGCGCTGTGGCGCCCAGGTTCGCTAGGTGCAACGCCTAAACAAGGCCCCGCCTGAACAAGATCCCGCCTTCGACCGATTCGACAACTAAACGGTTTGGATAGCGGTCATTCGAGTGAGTGAATTGGAACAGCTTCGACATAAACCACCCTAACCTAGGGTCCTCCAACCATTCGGGAATCATTTTGTTATCTCTGGATTCGCCAGTAGCGGGTACAAGACCGCCTGGTACGAGTGTAAAAGCCATCCCACAATCCTTATTAGATATGAGTAGATCATCCAAAGGCATCGGCTGATCCAAACTAATCGCCCTCTGACCGTTAGTGTTGCTCTCACTTAGGGTTTCGTCTCCGTTCTGCGGCCCTCCTAGCCAGCCAGAAGCATCCTTTGAATTCTTAGCATTTTCAGACAAGAAGCCAGAAGCTGAACCACTTCCATAGGCTTCGCTGGGGGATTCGATTCCATTGCTCCCCATCCTGAGAGAGTCGGAGACTTCTACGCCTTCGTTGGGGGGCCGGTCCTCGGAGTCCGAGTACTTTCCCGATCCGGTAGGGCCCGAGATATCGCTTGACAGCTTTTCTTGAAGAGTTTTCTCGGCTTCGCTGGAGGCTTCGTTTCCGTTCTGAGGCCCTCCCAGCCAGTCCTCAGCGTGAGTACCCGTTTGGGTGGCAATACCGGAAATATTACCGGTACCAACCCGCCCGGCTTGGCTTTCGGGGTGGGCTGTGTGGGGCTGCTTATCATTTTCGAGATTTATGCTCACGAATGGATCTCCTTGATTTGCTTTGAACAGAGCGGGAGGAAGCAAAAAGGTTATCCAGGTGTCGTTCCCCAGAATTGGTTGAATACAGGGTTAGCTTCCCACGCTATGCGCGTGGGGTCAAGAAGTTGTCCATTCTCGCGCGAATCGCTGCCATACCGCTTTGAACAGAATGCCTTGTGACCCAATTCTGCAACGAGCGTATCCAGCTCGGCCACAGCGATACCTACGCAGCTATGGATGGAGACGCGGAGCCTTCGTCCGCGTCCTTCAAAGTCTCGAACTTGTCATCAATGGCTGTGATGATACGCCTAGCGGCCTGGGTGATGGTTTGAAGTGAAGCGGTGAGCATTTCCGAAGTCACGTCATAGCTGGCAAGGTAGAAGCGGCTTCCGGTGCGGATGCCATAGTGGGCGAGCACTGCAAAGCTAACAGACTCCGCTTCCAGGTCGCGGTGTTGGCGCGTCGTCTCCTTGCGGTTTCGTTTGTGGAGAAGCGCTCGTGGGCGAGTTCGTGAGCGATGACCCCGCAACGTGCCGCAGCACCTAATGTCTCCTCGATCTCGGAAACCTGGGAAACCTGGGGACAGGGAAACCTGGGGACGAAACCTGGGAAACCTGGGGACAGACGGGACGTTTCCATTCCGAACGCGATCAATCTACGCTTCAAACATCAGTTGTGCCTGTGCGAACCTTATCTGCTTACGTCCCGTCTGTCCCCAAGTTTTTCGTCTGTCCCCAAGTTTCCGTTCAACCTAGGTCCAAGGTTCGCCGTTGCCGAATGACCAGTCTGAACGATCTACATAGACCATGTTGATCATGATGTCGTCAGGACGAACGGAGAGCTTGCTCTTGAGTTCGTCGGCGATGAATCGGAAGAAGGCGAGCTTCGACTCCAAGTTGTTTCCGACAGTGCTGGTCACCTGGATTAACAGGAAGTCAGGCGACCTGTCAAAACCGAGGAAGGTCTTGTCGTAGATCAGATTGTCGGCCGTATGCTCACTAATAACGATGAAGCGGTCTCCATCCGGAGCCTTCAGGACATCGACGATGCCGTGGTAAACGATATCGGCCACGGTAGAACGGTATTCAGGGGTTTTGCCTTTAAGCAAGTCCACACGCGCAAACGGCATAATCGTCTCCTACAGTGCAGGGTTGGGTGAAAATCGTTCGTGGTTTTCATTCAAGCGACGGTGAGTCTTCTGTGTGTTCACTGGCATACACCCTGAGCATAGGGCCCGACGGTGTTTGACGTGAATACCGGATGCTTTCAAATACATGCCTAATACTGTCACGTACACTTATGCTCTATGAACCAACTTGCATCAAGGACGCTAAAGGAACTTGCACAGAGTCTGCGGCGATATACCGATCGTGCAGTTGGTCGCGATACGTTTCCCACGGCTATCCAGGGACTGTCGATTCTCCGATCTGACCAGGCGAATCGGCCAGCTAACTGCCTGTTCCACCCTGCTTTGTACTTGACTCTGCAGGGTGCCAAATGGGGCTCCTTCGGAAACAAACGTTACAAGTTTGCCGCAGGACAAGCCCTGATGGTCGCAGTAGACATACCTTCACGCGGTACCGTAGTTCTAGCAAGCGCGGAGGCACCCTATCTCGGAATCCAGATTGCACTGGACTTTTCCATCATGCAGGAGATGGTCGAGGAGCTCGATATGTCTCCGCTGACTTCCCGAAAAGCGAGAGCCCGTGGTGCCTTTGTCTTAGATCTCAATCCTCAACTTCTGGACTGCACCCAGAGGGCCATAAACCTTCTCGAAATCCCCGAAGCAATCCCAAGACTGTACCCGGGAATCATGCGTGAGGTCTGCTACTGGCTGCTGACGGGTCCTGAAGGCTCGCAGATCAGCGAGATCATGATGATGGCGAATGGGCAGAACCAGAAGATCGTTCAAGCAATACACACACTCCGAGACAAGCTCAGGGAGACAGTTCAAGTGGAGGGTCTCGCTGTGGCTGCAAACATGAGTCAGGCAACGTTTCACCGTCAATTCAAGTCTATTACCGGCATCACTCCGCTTGCCTATCAGAAGCAGCTCAGGCTTCACGAAGCACGTCGAGTATTAATATTCCGCGGTGCGACCGTGGAGTCTGCTGCGCGTGACGTCGGCTACGCCAGCGTTTCGCAATTCAGCCGTGAATACAGCAGGATGTTCGGGCGATCGCCACGGCGAGACGCCCAAAGCTGGAAAAGCACTCCGGCCGCAGCGGTTCATGAATAGAAGGATCGGGCTCTTGCCCCGCGCTATGGTTGCTGTCTCAAAAGTTGATCACCGTATTGACTCCCAAAGCGAGGGGAACCTGGGGACATCCATGATAGGTTTCCGGTTCAAATAGCTTGACAGGTTTAGCGGTTAACATCTAGTCTCCTGTCGATTTCTTAGATACAGATCACAGGGTATTGAATGAAAACCTGGAAGTGGAGATCAAGTTTCCTCCTCGCGGTGTGTCTGCCGCTATTTGCGGTCTTTTCGGGCCGGACCGGCGCGCAATCCCCGAAGGGAAGAACAGCTTCTGCTCCCCCGCTCGATTTTCCTCACATGATGCAGCCCATTCCCGCCTCCGCCGCCTTTCATGATCCTGGCTATTTTGTCTGGTGCGGCGCGCTGATCAAGGGCAGCGACGGGAAATATCACCTGTTCTATTCCCGCTGGAAGGTCGCCGACGGATTCGAGTCCTGGGTCACACGTTCGGAGGTCGCCCATGCGATTGGAAGTTCTCTCGAGGGCCCCTTTGTCTTTCACGACGTAGCTCTACCGGCGCGTGGAAAAGAGTTCTGGGACGGGATGGTGACGCATAACCCGACCATTCACCGGTTTGGGAAGAAATACTATCTCTACTACATGGGGAACCTGGGAAATGGGGTCGTCATGTCCACCCTCAACTGGGACCATCGAAATAATCAACGCATCGGGGTGGCAGTGGCTGACAGTCCTAATGGACCATGGAAGCGGTTTGATACTCCATTGGTGGACGTCAGCGCAGATGCCAACGCACCTGACGCTCTTTGCATCTCGAACCCAAGTATTACTCAAGGGCCCGATGGCAGGTTCCGCCTGCTTTATAAAGCGGTAGGAAAACAAAAGCCGCTGCCGGGCGGTGGTCCCGTGGTCCATCTGATGGCGACTTCAGATTCACCTACCGGGCCGTTTCGTAAGAATCTGACGCCGATGTTCACGTTTCAGAATCTCGCATTTCCCTTTGAAGATCCGTATTTGTGGTTTGACGCGAAGCGTGACACGTACTTCGTCATCATGAAGGAGATGGCCGGCGTCATCTCCGGCACCGGCCACTTTTCGCTCGTGCTATTTCAGTCACACGATGCCGTCACATGGGAGAAGGCCGAACATCCACTTGTATCGACACTAGAGCTTCATTGGAAAGAAAAGCCTCGTCAAGCAGTGCGGCGGCTGGAGCGTCCGCAACTGATGTTCGACGCGGCAGGCAAGCCCATCTTGCTGCTGGCTGCTATCGATGATGGAAGCGAGGAGACCTATAACGTACGTATTCCGCTCTCACAAGAACGCCCCACGAAACGGTAACGAATGGCCGTCAAGCAGGCACCGAAAGTGTCCGTCGTCTTGCGGGATACCCAACGCAGGGAAACGCTTTAAGCCTGTACCTCAGCGGCTAAAGCCGCATTTCGTTCTTGCTCTGATACGGCATGGCTAAAGCCATGCCCTTAAGCAAGGCATTCGCACCTTCTGTGCGAAATGGTTGCGCTACGCGCAACGGAAGGATGTGACTGAGTATGATTCGCCCCTGTATCCTGTCGCGCGAAGCGCGATATCGTGTTTAAGGGCACTGCCGATTACGGGGCTCGGCACTTTCGGATTGCTTCTACATCTACCAACGTCATTTCAGGAAGGATCGAAGATCCGAACCCACTTATCCGTCGGTGGCTATCGGGCTCTCGCGATCGCCGCGGCCTTCCGCTCACGTCTTGCTTGCCGTCTTCGCTGAAAATAGGAGGTCAAATCCGGAGAAAACTCCAAAAGCTGTGCTCCGATCATTCCTTCCACGGTAACGATGGAGGCATTTTCGATCGTGAGGCCCGCCCCGCGTTCGTCGCTGGGATAGTATGCATTCGAAATACCTCCAGCCATGAAGTTGCCCAGTACATTGGACACATTGAACTGACGATGGCCGTTGTCTCCATGGCAGATAAACGCGGTCAACGCAGAGTACATCATGCGGGACCTTATCGAACCAGTTCCTTTACGGTAATAGCGAGGATCCTGGTGAAGAATGCTGGGTAAGATCGCGTTCCCGAGGAGTGTCCCGTTCACATTGTCGGCATAAGCGGCGCCGAAGCGCTTGAAATAACCCGCTGGTCCATGACCATAGCCAGTGTGATTGTCAGAATATTCTCCATATCCGCCGGCGATGACTGCCAGGCCGATGGTGGCGGGATCAGTGATGCTATGGAATGCAAGATCGAATTTCTGGGAGGTAGAGATCGGCGCCGCGTGGCCATTGAGCACAACATTGAAGTTCGGGAGGACTCCACCAATACGCTGCTTCTCCTGTGCTTTGACCTCGCGAGCAGCCTGCTCCTGCTGTTCCCTGGTCTGGCGCTCGGCATCCCCCTGCTGTGGCTCGTCAGGGGCCGGCGATTTCTGTGACTGAATCAATGTCTGGGAAGGTGAATCGGGAAGGCCCGCGACAGTAGCCACCAGCTCACCAGCTCCAGACGCAGACTGTGCATACGCGAACGAAGCGCACATGGTGAAAACACAAAAAACGACCTTTGAGCGGCGAATCACAGATTCTAAATTGCCCCCAGTTCTACTGAATGGAATGGCTTCATTCGGGTGAGCGTCTTGATCGATTACTGGAAATCAAGCCTAACCGTTTTGCGGATGTTGTTTTCAAAAATCATCCAGCCTGCACTCTGTCGCTTCAACGACATTCACTAGGGTTCGCGACGATGAACGGCAAAGTACGGCTGATTCGATAGCGTTCGATTCAAGGGCGGATGATATGCCGCGCCCTGGGAGTTGCGTATTTCAAAGTAGTACTGCAAGGGAAACGGAGATTGCGTATAGGCGCTCGGGATCGCAGCCTGGAATGAGCTGCCTTTGCGCTGCATCGTTATAGACGACCAGCGCTCGCCGTGGTTGACATGACGGTACCAGAGACGCGCTTCGTCGACCGGCGATGCTACCTGGAGATCCAATTCCAAGGACGCGCCGGGACGGAAGAAAGTTGCGGGCGAATGAGTCGCGCTGAACTCCGGGCGTGGGCGTGGTGTGAGCAGTGATTCCAAGTCAGCGCTGGTTTCATGGATATCTGCGGCAGCGAAGTATTGTTCGAGAGCAAACACATCCTTCTCGATCATGGGGATGCGGTCGGCCCAATGGCCATGCCGCTCGGGTCTGGAGCCATAGCTAATGTCGGCGGTGTAGACCGAGCTGGCGCGCGTGGCCATCGTCTTCCATGACTCCAGAGCCTTGCGATAGTACTTGATGCCTTCAGCGGCTATCTTCTTGTTTCCGGTGCTCTGAAAGAGCGAATAACAGAGAGCGGCGCGGAAGAGCCCGGCGTAATAGCCGCCCAGGCCGTTCAGAATGAGGATGTCTTCTTCCGCGCGACGGAATGCCGGGGATGCCGTGCGGCCGGCGACAGACTTCTGCGCCGTAGCAAGCGCACTCGATGATTGCGAGACCAGCTCGTCGATCCATTGCGCCACCTCGAGCGGGTGATAGTGCGCAACGGCGGAGCGGCTCAGCAAAGCGCGGGCGTAGTCATCGATCGAGAGGAAGATCTGAGGGTCGAGCGGACTGATGGCGCCGACATTGTGCGGAGCCGGCGAGTCGCTGTAGAGAGGCTTCTCTTTCGTCGGCAGGATGGAGATGGGCGTGTAGAGCTCCGGCCATAGCGAGTGATTGGACGCAGAAGGCAGCCATGCCGTCGTAACCAACGGAAGGATGCGGCTGGAGCTAGCCAGCGCTACTTCGATATGCTCCGCTGCGCTGCCATAGGTTCGACGGAGAGACCGTTTGTACGCTTGCGGTGCGCTATCCGGGTTATATAGAGAACGGCCCCAGATCAGGTAAGTAAGCTCGAACTTCTCCGCATCGAGTGTCGACGACGCCAATTGCCGGTTCGCATAGGCGTTGCGGCCATCGCGATGTCCCGAACCTTCCCGTCCTTTGAAGGTAAGCGGCTCGCAAAGCTCCATGCCCGCGGCGCCGCAGAAGTGGGCGGCGTGGCCATAGCCTGAGGCAAGCGCAAGATCAGCCCACAGCAGGTGGCGCTGGGTTCCCGGCCAGGCACGATAGAGGACCTCGATCTCGGATCCCTGCTGATAGAAGTCTCCATACCCATAACGGGTGAAGTTTCTCGCGCCATTGGAGACGGCGAAGGTGCCGGTCACATTCTCGCGCGGATATTCTGTCGCACGAATGTCGGCCTGGTGATAGCCGAGCCCCAGATGTTCTGCCCAGAACTTCGCACCTGCTGTCAGACGCATGCCGGTTTTGTGGCCGATGTCGATCATCGTCTGATTGAGGCCTTTGGCATGCATATCAATCTCGATGGGGCGGCCTGCGTCTCGTATCGCTTCGAAGAGCGTCTCCCAGAACGGATAGCTTCCCTCGGGGATACCGCTTTCGCCGTGAATGCGGAGCGTCAGTCCGGTGATCTCCGGGCATACCTTCAGGATCTCCTCCAGGGCAGCGCGGCAGTACGCCGCATGTGTCTCCGGGGTCAGGCCAAGGATCTGGTGGTCGGCATGAGGGCTCGCTGTCCACTGATAGGCATGTGTCCAGAGGCCGAGCTGGAAATCAAGCCCGCGACGCCGGGTCTCCTTCGCGATGAACTGGAGGGTCTCCAGATTCTTTTCTCGTTCTCCTGCGGCCAGCGGTGGATCGACGCGCACATCCGGATAGGCTGCCAGTTTGACCAGATAGGGATAGGGAAAATGGAGGTAGTCCCCGGTCACTCCGGTGGGAAAATCGTATCCAAACCCCAGCGCAAAGTTGAAACGGTTGAAGCGCGCAGAAGCGATGTTATCGAGATAATGTGTCCAGAACGCACGGTCGTAAAACCAGGACTTATCTTCGATCTCGGAGCAGAAGGCACGCGCCACACTACGTACACGATTCGGAGTTCGCTCCACGATAGGCGCGTTCAGTTGGAAGGCTGCATCGAGGCGATCACTCTCGCGAATACGATCTGCCAGCTCCAACAGACCATAGGTAATTCCTCGCCCGTCGAGGCCACTTACGAGAATGACAGTATGCTGATCTTTTCCTGCGACGATCACGGTCATCTCAGCGGTGTGATCGCCGGGCACCTCAAAGCCTTTGGCGAGCTCACTGCCAACAGAAGCGACCACGATCGTCGCCATCGGCTTGCCGCCGGTTTTGACAGATGTGCCTTTTGCTTCCAGCGATGACTGCAGCTGCTCCAACGCCCATGCAACACCCGGCTGCTGTGTCAGTTTTTCTGCAGGATCGGTCTTGATCTCCACCGTTCCATGGGAAGGAGCCGCTGTAGCGGTGCGTCCAAGGGCAGTCGTCGCCGAAAGTGCCACAAGCTGTACAAACCGCCGCCGTGTGGTGTTGAGACCCATCGTGTGAACTCCTCATCGCAGTAAAAATTGGATCCTGAACGTCGTGGGACTTATACAGGCTCGCAGCCAGAGACTGCAAACGACGCCCGTGCCCGCTATCTGGTACCCTGCGGTCGCGAACGTCGCCATCTTTAAAGCGGCATTAACAAACAGGGAGACAGGAGCTGACATCAATGAGCATGAACCGGCGGGAATTCAACGCTCTGAGTGCAGGAACACTCATATCGCTGGCTGCAAAAAACGCTGTGGGCAATGAGTTGGCAGCCACCCTTACGGCTCCGGAACAACAGACCGACGCTCTTCCCTGGTATAGGACCATCAAGCGGATTGGCCAGACGAACTTCAACGAACGGGACGGAGAGTCACAGAACGTTGAACAATGGGCCGACTACTGGGCCGCCGCAAAGGTGCAGGCTGTGGCCCTTTCGGTCTCCGGCCCGGTGGCCTTCTACCCGTCGAAAGTTCCCTTCTTTCATCACAGCATCTACCTGAAGGGCCGCGATCTCTTTGGAGAATGTCTCCGCGCCGCCAAGAAGCGTGGCATCCGCGTGTATGGCCGCATGAGTCCGGATATTCAATGGACCGATCCGGAGCTGCTACAGACACAGCCTCTCTGGTTTCGCAGGAATCAGAACGGCGGCCTGCAGCAGTCTGCACCGGAGATTGCCTTTACCTGCATCTTCAGCGAGCACTACTCCAGGCAACAGCCAGCCATCATTCGCGAGCTGAATGCGAACTACGATATTGACGGCGTCTATATGAACGGCTGGCCGACGATGCAGGTCTGCTACTGCGAGAACTGCCGCAAGATCGGAGACCCGCACTCGAAGGAATATCGTTCGGCATTGATGGATAAGGCCTTCGAGCTGATTCAGCTTTACAAAGCAACCGTGATGGAGAAGAGCCCGAACAACTTCTACTCCTGCAACCTGGGCGGAGGATTGAAAGAGTCTGGACTGGACCAGTGGCGTCTCACGCGTGAAGCCACCTGGTACACGGCCGACAACCAGTCGCGGTCCGGTGTCGTTGCTCCCATCTGGCAGGACGCACAACAGGTGAAGTTTGCGCGCGCTTTGATGGGAGATCGTTCTGTGGCCGCGGTGAGTGCGAGCTATGGACGTGCAGGCAGCATTATGTGGCGGCAGGTGGCGGACACGTCAGTCGAACCGGTGTGCCGCATGGCGCAGACGGCTGCGGCTGGGGGAATCATCTGGTATCACTGGCTGGGGCTAGAGCAGGGATTCCATGACGATCGCCGCTGGCAGGCTCCCGGCCGGGAGTTCCTCTCATGGCATGCGAAGAATGACGCGCACTTTCATAACAAGCGCTCGCTCTCAAAGGTGGCCATTCTTACGTCGCCACGCTCAGTAACTCTTTACCAGGCTCCGTACACCGAAGATCGTACCGACCATATCGAAGGGATGTATGCAGCACTGGTTGAGGCGAGGATTCCGTTCGACTTCGTTCATGAGGAAGACCTGAATCAGGAGCGCTTGCATGCGTACTCGGTCCTGATTCTGCCGAACGTCGCTCTGCTCTCTGATACGCAAGCCAGCGCTATCAGGCGGTTTGTACAGGCGGGCGGTTCCCTGCTGGCTACCTTTCAGACTGGCCTGTTCGACGAGAACGGGAAGCCTCGCAATGATTTCGCTCTTGGCGATCTATTCGGAATCAAGAAGGCAGGCGAAGCCGTGCGCACGACGGCGCAGGCTGCGGACCCAATCGGCGGTATCCATCTTCAGTACATCCGCAATCGCGGGCCTCTCACGGAAGGCTTCGAAGAGACACGCTGGATCGCTGGTCCGGTATGGCGACAGCCGGTCGAACCCATCCAAAGCAGCACCATGACCTTCATCAAGCCCTATCCGGTCTATCCGCCGGAGGCCGTCTATCAACGGGAAGAGCCGAGCAATCTGCCTTCGATGGTGGCCCGGGAGACAGGAACATCACGCCTGGTGTATCTGGCCGGAGATATGGATAGCGCGTTCTGGAGGCTCGACCATCCTGATCTTGGCCGGCGGATTACGAACGCCGTGCGCTGGCTGCTGAAGGACACCAATGTCGTTGACGTGCGTGGAGATGGGCTGATTGAAGTCACCGCATGGGAGACACAGCCGGGCTATGCCTTCCACCTGCTGAACTACACGGGGGCAAATGCGTTTCGTGGACACATGCGCAAACCGGCGACGCTGACAGATCAGAGGCTGGAGATTCGATTACCGGATGCGAAGAAGATCAAAAAAGCATCCCTGCTCCACGCAGGGATGCCGATTGTGTTCCAGCAGAATGGGAAGCGCGTTTCTCTTACTGTCCCTCGCGTGGAGCTTTACGAGGTAGTCGCGCTGGAGGTGTAACAGCTCGGAACAGACAGATCAGGCGAGCGTGCCGTCAAACCACTGGCTGACGTTGGCGGCATGGACGCGAACCGATAGAAAGAACTGACCGAAGGAAGCGTAGACCGCGCTCACCTTGTCGAAGCGCATCTCGTAGATCAGCTTTTTGAAGATGATGGGATTGTCGGCGAAGAGGTCGACTCCCCACTCCCAGTCATCAAGGCCGATGGAACCGGTGATGATCTGGCGGACGTGATCGGCGTAGCGGCGGCCGATCATGCCGTGCTCGTGCATCATGGCACGGCGATCAGCCATGGGTTCGGTGTACCAGTTGACCTGCTCGCCACGTTTACGATCCATGGGGTAGAAGCAGAGATACTTCGCCGGCGGGATGGCTGGGAAGAGGCGCGAACTGAGCGAGGCGAAGGTGCGTGCGGTGGCCTCGCCGGCGCCGGCGTTCCACTCGGGCGTACCCGGCTCAAGGCCTTTCTCGGCGAGTTGGGCGTAGATCTTCTCTGAAGACTCGTAGAGACCAAGCTCGACGACGGAAAGGTACGAGGATGTCTGCTGAAGAAAGGGATAGAGACGGGTCTGAGCCAGCTCAAGCTCGACGCGGTTCAGGTCTTCCAGCGAATCGCGGAAGTGGATCAGGACGAGGTCTCCCTTGTGGCCGATCTGCGAGAACAGTGCTGACTGGTTCGGGTGCCCATTGGGTTCCGTGTTACCGGCCTCCCAGCGAGCGAGGAGCCCGCTGAACTCCTCTGAGATGGCCGTGCGCTCGTCAAGGGGAAGCTTTTTCCAAGCAGTCCAGTCAAAGCGGAAGATCTGGTGAAGGACGTTGGAACCTTCAAGCGTCAGGGGTACCTGTGGGAGTTCGGGCAAAAGGACATACCTCCGTTCACCCTTAATTATCGCAGCAGAAGAGCTGGCTTCTCGATAGGCCTGTTTTCCTGACTAGATCATCCTCATAAACGAGGTGCTGAACTGAGCGTGCATTCCCCCGACTGCGGTGTCGCCTTGAAAAGAAAACAAAAGCGGTCTCGCTTTGCTCGATACCCCACCGTTGTTACCCCAACGAACAAGTTCGTCGGGGGCCCCACCGTTGTTACCCCAACGAACAAGTTCGTCGGGGGCCCCACCCTTTCGCTACGCGAAAGAATGGGGCAACGAGTGTATTGCCTGAGTAGGCTCTTATTGTGCGACCGTGATGGTTGCGCTTCCGGAGCCTGAGGCGTAGTTGGCTCCGTTATATGTGGCCGTAATGGTGTGGCTGCCAACCGTCAGGCTGGAGGTTGTGTAGGCGGCTCGTCCATTGCTGTCGACTGCGATAGTCGCCAATAACGTACTGCCGTCGTAGAAGGAGACTGAACCGACGCCGGCCGGCGGCCCTGCGCTCCAGGATGTTACTGCCGCTGCAAACGTCAGACTTGTTCCCGCGCTTGCGTACCAACTCGAAGGTGTGAGCGATACATTCACCGGCGCTGCGGTCATCGTGAAGCTCTGCGTCTGAGTCGCTGCACCGTAGTTGGTTTGCGGTGGATAGCTGATGACGACCGTGTGGCTGCCCGCCACGGGCTTTGTCAGGGTAAAGCCCGCACTGCCGCCGCTCAGCGGAACAGATACCGCCGCACCGCCGTCGAGGCTATAGTTGATCCCACCCTGTGGTGTGCCCGCATTCGAGCTCACGTTGACCGTGCATTGATAGTTGGAACCGTAAGGCGAAGATCCATTCCAACAGGAGACGCCCATGGTAACCGGAACCGGAGTGACATTCACTGTGGTTTGCGCCGACGTGCCTGCAGGATTATTTCCGTCGCCGGAATAGACCGCGGTGAAGGTGTGTGTGCCCGCTGCCAGCCCGGGTGAGATGTACCAGTAGGCGCATCCATTCCCTTGCAGCGACAACGTGGTAAGCGAGGCGACTCCGTCTACGATCTGAACGGTTCCGGTAGGCGTTGCCATCGTAGCTCCGGTGACACAGGCGGTGACATTGGTAGCACCGGGATATGTCAGTTGTGTGCTTGCGAACTGAAGCGTGACAGCCGCGTCGTAGACACCCAACGTCAGGCTTGCCGAGCCGGTAAGGTGGTTGGTATCTCCACCATACTGAGCCGTAATCACTTCGTTGCCAGAGGTTGTTGGCACAAAGGAACAGGTTGCGACTCCTGACGAGCTCACTGCTGCGGTACACAACACAGAGGAGCCCGCGCTGAAGGCGACGGAGCCACCGGGCTGCCCTGCCCCGGTGACCGTCGCCGTCAATGTCTCGGTCTTTCCTTGTGCCGCAGGGTTAGAGCTTGTAGCAAGGGCCACGGTAGATGCGGCCTGCTGTATAGTCAGTGTCCCGTTTACAAAGTGCAGGCTGTAGTTCGCCACACTGAGCGTTCCTACCGCAGCCGTGATGGTGTACGAGCCGGCATCGGTTGGAGTAGCCGGACTCGTGGTCAACGACGGCGTGCCACTCAGGATGGACGCCGTGTCTCCGTTCACAAACCCGCTGTAGCCAGGCGTATAAGCTGGCACAGTTTGGCCATAGGTGATGGTCGAAGAGGCTGCGGTGACGGTCAAGGCAGGCTCCGACCCGGTAATGAAACTCACGTTGTCGAACTTACTGGTTTCTGTGGAGTAGGTGGTGATGTCGCCCGAGCATGCCGCAAGACCAACGTAGTAGGTACTTGCCATGTTGATGGTGCGGGTATCGACGACAAACCACGTCACACCGTCAGACGATTGCGAAGCAGTAAAGACATTGCCTGCACGCTCCAGCCGGAGCCATACCGGTATCCAGGTGTATTGGTTGCCGGATTTCCAGGTCATGGTGTCGCCTGTCGTCGCCCGTCCTCCCATCTGTGCGATGCGGCCGCCGGTCGATCCCAAAACCATCGCCGTTGCAACAGCATTGGCATCCAGCGTTTCCCGCATCATCAGGCCGGTGTTGCTCAACGTTCCGCTCTCACCGAACAGGCGCGCGGTCAGTGTGAAGTCCCCCGTGACCTGCTGATAGGCATAGTGCAGCGAATCAGCGGCGCCTCCGATCCCGCTTCCCTGACCGGTGACCACGAACGTGTTGTTCGCTGCCGTGGCATACTGCGCACTGCCAGGAACCTGCACGACGCCGATGTCCGCATCCAACCAACCTGTCGGCAACGATCCCGCACTCATGGGAGTAGCACTGGCAGAGGTTGATGTCGCGCTGGCTCCTGATTGGTTGACCGCCTGCACCTCATAGGAATAGGCCGTGCCATTAGTCACGCTCGCGTCTATGTACTGCGGCATTGTGGTTTGTGTAAGGCTGGCAAGCACGGTGTACGACACGCCGTCCGTGGAACGCAGAACGTTGTAGCCATTCGCAGTCGCTGTCGTCGACCAGTTCAGGAAGACCTGGCCTACGCTGGCTGTCGCGGTTAGACCGGTTGGTGCAGCAGGTATAGGCGACGGAGGATACGCCGACGCCGAAGCATTCAAAGTGAAGGTCAGTGTGCCATACCCGAAGTGATCGATGCTGCCATGCTCCGGCCGTTGCAACTGAGCCATCGCCTGCGTGTTGGGCGTACTTACTCCCTGAAGAACGTTGTAGTGGTTATAGAGCAGCTCCCACACTGGACGATCGCTCAGACGGTCACGTCCGTTGGTGGAGGGGTAGTACTGCAGCACATTGTCGCTGTTGTTGTAGGACGTATATGGCACAGTCTGGTTCATGTTGTACAGCGACACATATTCAGCTCCAGCCAGAAGACGGTTATTGCTGTAGCTGAAGAGATCGACACCCTGGTTCCATGCTGTCTGCGCCGCGTAGCCAAGCAAGCCTACACCAAGCTGAGCATGTTCCTGGTCGCGGCCCGCCTCCTGCCACTGGCCCAGTGCTCCATCGTTATAGAGCGTCCAGACGGCGTGATTGATCGCGCCGTTCCCTGCTCCATTCTGATAGTAGGCAACGCCCTGGTTGAACCAGTCGGTGTTGTCATTGAGCACGCCCATGGCGATCAGGGCGCCAATATTGCATGCATCCCAGTTCGCCCAGTAGTGATCGATGGTCGCACCATTATGTCTGGTGAGGAAGTCATTGACCACCGGATAGAGGTAGTTGGTGAACATATTCTGGAAGGCAGAGAAATCGCTATCGGACCAGCCAGAGTAGCCGCGCAGGGTTTCGCCTGCGAGAGCGAAGTCCTGGATCGCGATACCCATCAGACCCGGGATATCGGTGCCTGTCGGTACCTGGTTCACCTTCGATGCCCATGCGTTCAGAATCTTCTTCGACTCCTCTGCATAAGCCGTGTCACCGGAGATGCGCCAGCGGAGAGCGTTCAGATACGCGGCATGGGCATCGAGATCAGCATTCTGACGGCTGCTTCCCATATTTGCCGTCGCGCGGTTTGCGTAGGTGCTCTGCGCCTGTGAATCGGTGATGAGCAGATTCCAGTCGTCGATCCAGGGATGTGCTCCGGCGGCCACCTGCGCTGCCATGCGGTCGAAGTCGGCCTGGGTGTGCAGCCCGCCGGGATGCACAAAGGCGCGGCCTGAGACGGTCACAGTAATCGCCGGAGACGTGCCGCCGGTATAGCTGCTGTCTCCGCTATAGGTTGCCGTCAGAACATCGGACCCATCGGGGAGTGCTGTTGTAGAAAGTGTTGCGATACCGCCGGTCAATGTTCCAGTACCGAGGACCGTGCTTCCGAAGTAGAAAGTCACCGTACCGGTTGGGGTAGCGCCCGCTCCGGATACTGTGGCTGTCAGCGTCTCTTTCACACCAAGATTCAACGAGGCCGATGATGGCGTGAGGGCTACGGTCGGTACTCCATATACCTGAACGGAGACAGTGGACGACGAGGCGGCATAAGTGGCATCGCCGGGATAACTTGCGCGAACACTGTTGAGGCCGACCGGTACGGCTGTCGTCGATAGAACCGCCGTTCCGGAAGAGTTCAGTACAACGCTGCCAAGCAGGGTGGTGCCGTCGTAGAAAGCGACCGTTCCTGTCGGCACTGTTCCGCTGCCCGATACGGTAGCGGTGAAGGTTACGTTCTGCCCCTGGTTGATGGTTGCAGGAGAAGCCGCGACCGAAGCCGTCGACGTCGCGCTGCCAGTGACGTTCACCGCAACCGTGTTCGAGATGGAGCCTGCATTCGATGTATTTCCGGGATAAGTCGCCGTAATGGACAGTGCGCCGGTTGCAGACGGCGTGTATGTCAGTGTCGCTACTCCAGACGAATTCAACGTTGCTGTGCCCAGCAGCGAACTGCCGTTGTTATAGAACGAGATGGTGCCGCTTGGGCTTGCGCCACCGGTAACCGTCGCTGTCAGGGTCATCGCGGTTCCAATAACTACGCTACTGACAGAAGCCTGCAGGGTGGTGGTTGTCACCGGCAGAGCCGCGGCCTGCAGCAGGATCTGTTGTGGCGACAGCACTCCATCGGTCACAAAGGAGAGAGCCGCCGAGCTCGCGTTGTTGTCCTGCGGCGAATAGGTGATCGCGAGTGTGCAGTTTGCTCTCGGAGCCAGCGAGGTGAAATTGCAGGCATTCGAGGAAGAAGTCGAAGCGATAGCAAAGCTACTCGCGTTTGTACCGCCAATGCTCGGAGCGCCACCGGTAAAGTTCAATGTGGTATTCCCCACATTGCTGAGCAGCACTGACTGTGCCGCGCTGGTTGTATTCGGAGCCTGCCCGGCAAAGACCAGCAGCCCCTGCGGGCCCATCTGACGCACTTTGAGATTGCCGGAGTCCGTAATGTAGACGCGGCCGGCTGCATCGACCGCGACACCTCGCGGACCGCTCAGCAGAGCGCTTGTGGCAACGCCGCCATCTCCGTTCGTCCCCGTCGCAGTACCAGCGGTCCCAGTGCCCGCAACCACGGAGATGACGCCCGTCGCCGCGTTCACTTCAAGGATCTCGTTATATCCGTTGACGGCGAGATAGATGTTGCCTGCCGGGTCGGTTGCCAACCCTGTGGTGCCGTTCAATTTTGCCGTAGTCGCCCGTACTCCATAGGGAGAGAGCGTGCTGCCTCCTCCGGCGATGGTGTACAGGTTTCCCTGGACAGGAGATGTAATCGTCGGATTTTCCAGTGTAATGAGCGCAGCCGCTGCGCTGCCGCCGACATAGATCATCCGGATGAGGTTGTTGTTCTTATCGGAGATGTAGACGTTATTCGAAGTATCTACCGCTACCGCATAGGGCTGGTTCAGCAGTGATGAAGAAGCGACGGTGCCGTTTGCACTATTGCCGGATGCGCCTGAAGCAGTTCCGCCTCCTCCCGCGATGGTGCTGATGAACCCGGTGGAGGCACTCACTTCCCGGATCGAATTATTCCCCTGGTCCGCAAGGTACATGTTGCCGACGGAGTCGAACTTGATATCGTCGATGCCATGGAGCCCGACGGCGCTGGAGGTCGCCAGGGTTCCATCGCCGCCGTTCGCGCTGGTGCGGCTGCCCGCCACGCGATAGATGGCTCCCAGTGTTGGGTTGGTGACGCTCGCTTCAAGAGAGATGAGGTTGGTGCCGGCCGTGTTGGTTCCGCCGGCATAGACCACCCATATTGTCGAGGAGGTCCCTGCGACATAAATGTCGCCGGCGGAGTCGATTCCTAGTCCACCTGTATTCGGGGTGATCTTTGTGCTTGTAGCGAGGGTGCCGTTCGACGGCGTGCCGCACTGATTTTCTATGCCGGCGACCACGTAGATATTGCCGACGACCGGAGAGGTGACGCCGGTCTCGGCGGCGATCAACTGCGCTGCCGTTGCCCCACCTTCATAGATCACGCGTACGGTGCAGTAGGTGCCATCGACAAAGAAGACATCGCCGGAAGCATCGGCGACAATCCCCTTAATACCGCCCGACATCAGAGCGCTGGTTGCCGGTCCGCCATCTCCGGTATATCCCGCGGCTCCCGTACCGGCGATCGTTGTAATGATCTCCGGCTGAAAAGTCAGAGCCGGCTGAGCCAGCCCCGGCTCCAATGAAAGGGTAAAGAAGAACCACAACCAGATCGCTAACCGTCTTTTTCCACTCATTCTCACGTTTGTCACTCCTCCATACGGCCCTGCGTGTGTGCGTACAATCACCTTCACTCCGTGGTTTCCCTTTGGAGCACTTCCTAAAACTGCAGTGATTGCCGGGAAAGACGTCCCCTGTATTGCGTGACGAGTCTCCCGATGGTTCTGCCGGATCGTCAACGTTCCAAACAGTTCAGCCGGTGTTCGGGAAAACGATTTCCCTTTGATTTCAAGCACTTAAAATCGCGCACGGCTTCGTAACCGGACACGTTATGGGTGACGTTATGGGCTGTTAAAACGTAGCTTCGTTAGTGCAGCGAGGATCTGTAACCTTCTCGAAGCAAATACGCGACTAATGAACTAGAGCCCGCCAGAGGCTCTAACCAGATGCAGATTGCCCGCACCCCTCCAAATGTCCGGAAGGGTGCGGCCCTTTCGTCCGGCTCCCCGAACGTCAGTCAGGTCGGATATCGTCGTCCCCGGAGGGGTGGAAAAGCCGGCGGACGGTGTTGTTCAGCTTGTGGAACAGCGTCGGATGTTCGTAGCGGTAGACCACAGTGCCCGGAACAACGAGCGTCACCTCGGTTCCGGCCTTGGCGGAACTTACGACCGTCAGCTTGCTGCGGATTCGCGAGGCCCTCTCCCGCATCCCCTGTAATCCAAAGTGTCCCTCCCGGCCTCCCGCCAGGAGAGCCGGATCGATCCCCTGGCCGTTATCCTTGATGCGCAGGGAGAGATCGTTTGCATACCGAAGCTCGATTTCCAGACGGCTTCCCCGGGAATGCGCAGCCGCATTGCGAATCGCTTCATCGGCGATGCGGTAGATTTCGTCGCGCACAATCGGATGCATGTCTCTGGCATCGCCAACCGCGGAAAAGATAACACTCATGGAAGCCGGCCGCTCATGTTCTTCGACGGCCCGCTGTAATGCTTCAGAAAGATGGTTCTTCTCTGTAGTGCTGCCGCGTAGAGAGTGGACCGCTGCCCGCGCCTCGTCGACTGCCCTCCCCAGCCATATCGACAGCTTCTCGAGCGTCTGTTGCCTGCGTTTTTCGTCCGTGTCCTCACGAAGGGCGTCCTCCGCAATCATCTTGCTGCTCTGTACGGTTTGCAGGAAGGTATCGTGCAACTCGCGTGCGAGCCGTGTTCGTTCAGCCAGCCGGTCGTCAAAACGGGCGCTCAAAGTTGCCGCAACCTGGCGCAAACGCAGCCGGTAGATCATCCAGACGATCAGAACGATCGCAAGTCCACATAGAACTGCGAACCAGGCCGTCTGGTACCAGGCGGGCAGAATTCTGAAGGAGAACGATGCGCCCGTTTCGTTCCAAACGCCGTGATCGTTGCTTGCAATGACCCGGAAGGTATAGTTCCCGGGCCGAAGCTTGGTGTAGTACGCCTGACGCCTGGTCCCCGCGTCCGACCATTCCGTATCGACGGGATCGAGCCTGTAGCGAAACTGCACCCGCTCAGGAATCCTGAGGCTGAGCGCGGTGTAACCGATCTCAATGTTTCCATGTTTTGGAGGAAGCACGAGATTCTGCAGGTGAGAGTAAGTTTGTCCACCAGCAACCAGAGAACTGATCAGAACGGTCGGCGGCACCAGGTTATAGGAGCGATCGAGCGACGCTGGATCAAGCCATGCGATCCCTTTGGTGGTAGCAAACCATAGACGGCCATCCTCTGCTTCCACCAGCGATGGCTCGGGAAATCGTTCAGCAGCAAGACCGGGAAGGCCATCCAGCGTATCGAAGCTCTCGGCGGATACGGCGTAGTCAGGATTCGCGAGCCACTTTGCCAGCTCGTCGGCTCTGACGTGGACGATGCCGGAAAATCCGCTGATCCAAAGGTCGCCTGTCTTAGTCTCCACGATGCCCGACACGCGTCCTGGCAGATTTGCATCGTTCCATTGCATGATGCGGAACTCGCCGCGACTGAGTAGCTGCACGCCAGTCTCAGAACCAAGCCAGACATGTTCTCCCTTAACCGTAAGCGCGTTCGGGAAGCGGTTCTTTCCGAAGTAGGTGTACTTCTGGTAGCTGTTTCCGTCCCACTCCACCACATGATTTGAAAATGCGAACCAGATATTGCCTGCGGGATCACTTTCCATGGTGCCCAGGATGCCGGGCTCACGGCCGAGCGCAACGTTCTGATTGACCCAGGTCTGGCCGACGCGCCGGTAGACATTTTGGCCGAATGTCAGAAGCCAGAGTTCGTTGTTCTTGTCGAGTGCGATCGAGGCAACGACTTCTCGGTCATCATTCGGGTAAGAGACCGGCTCAAGATGATCGGCATAGACCTTCCAGAGCAGATGCTTCCCCAGACCGGAGGACCAGATACCGCCTTTAAAGTCGCGGCGAACGGCGATGACCTGGCCGGTCTCGGGGAGTGTCCTGTTTCTGCCGTCGAAGAAGACCTCCGTCAGCGGCATCGCCCGGCTGCCAATCCAGACGTTCTGGTTGTCGCCAATCGCGATAGCGAACTGATGTTCGCTGGCTGGGGGTGTTGGCAACTGCGAGATCAGGTTTCGCCGAAGCTGATCCAGTCCAGAGTTGGTTGCGATCCAAAGGCTACCTTCGCGATCCGCGAGGAGCTTCCATACAACGTCGGAGCTGAGTCCCTGAGCGACGGTGAAGCGCTGACCGCTTGCCGGATCGACACTCACATCGATTGGGCTTTTCTCTGGCGCTGGAACGCGCAGGATTCCGTTGCCGCTTGCTGCCCAAAGTGTGCCATTGCTATCGAAGGTGAAGTTACCGAAACGCGAGCGTTTGGGTAGTTGAGAGCGGCGTTGCGATGGTGCGTTTGAAGTGGAACTATCCTCTGATACTCGCCGCAGCCCCAGCTCATCGGAGAGCCACATGGAGCCGTTCGGCCCCTCATGAAGGTATGCAAAGTCTCCGACCGGTCCTTCTCCATGGGGACTGACGATGAATTTGCTGCCGCCGCGCGGAAGATAAAGGAGCTTCCCAGACGGCATCTTCAGCCAGATGGCGCCGGCGCCATCGATCGCGATGGCGGAAGGAAAGCCGCTGGGAAGACCATAGCGGCTGCTGACCAGCTCGCATCTGTTATCACGGACAAGAAAGAGGCCAGCCGAGCCGGCGACCCATAACGTCCCATCACGATCCTCGACGGTGGAACCTGTCAGCAGTCCTGGCGTGCAGCCATTACCGGGAAAGGCTGATAGCTTTCCGTCTTTCCAAAGAAGCAGTCCAGGTGCCCGCGTCCTGAACCAGACATCTCCGGAAGAGGCCACGAACACCGAGTTCAGTTCCGCGTTTTGCGCGGCTCCGGCGGTGATTGCATCCGCCGACTCAAAACGAACTCCATCAAAACGAAAGACTCCCTTGGAGGTCGTCAGCCATAGATAGCCGTCCCGGCTCTGCTGAATGTCGAAGACTGCGCCTAAACCACTTTCAGAGGACCACGCCGTGTGATGAAAGTTCCTTAGCTCCTGGCCGCCATCTCCCGATTGCGGCATCCGCAAAGGCTGAGCTTGCAACAGGAAAACCGGAGATATCGCCACGAGGAAGATCAAGGCGAAGAGTAAGAATGAATAGCTCTTTTTTGATTTCACGGCCACGCGGCAGCGAGCTGTTCTGGCCACAATCGCACTCTCGGAGTTTCGGACACGGTTGGTTTGCTGGGAGTTGGAAAAGAAAGTCAGGCGATAGATAGGACCAGGGGAGCCATGAATCTGACCCTTCTTCAAAGGACTTCAAATATGCACAGACAACACCATCATCGATGGTGATATCACATTGCATCATTGTTTTCGAAATTTGATCTGGGAAGGCCAACCGGTCGGCGGTCTGCCGTCCCCAATGAGACGGAACACACCTGCCTTCCGGCTGGTTAGTTTTCGGCGAGATATCCGCCAGCGTCTTACTCCGGTAGTGGTTCTCCAGACTGTTCCCGGACCATGTACAGGGCGTACCAGTCATACCAGTTCGCATCTGCCTGGCCTGTCCGCTCCTCATGCTTTCCGTGCGCTGCAGCGGCGCGGCGCAATGCACTGACAAGGTCAGTCGTCGAGGCGTAGCTGGTGTCGCCTGCAACTCGGCCTGGCAGGCGCGTTGTTATCTCCTGGAAGAGCCATTCGTTCCCGTCCGGATCCTGGAACGAGGCGAAGGAACGATAGCTGCTTTGTGCTGGGTCTGGGCCGGGGACTCGATTGCTCCCGAAGAGATAAGGCTCGTCTGAACCGATGTAGTTATCGGCCCCACCGTGAAAGATCTCGCTGACCGCGACACCGCGAAAAAGCAGCTCGCTACGGGCTGCAGCAAGGTCAGCGACGATCAGGTATAGCCCCTTCGCCGACCCTGGCGCCGCAGCGGTCACGTTTTTACCGAAGATGATTGAGCAGCCGGATCCAGGCGGCGTGAACTGGATCACACGATAGTCGTTTCCCTTCGCGAAGTCGGCATCGAGCCGCCATCCGAGTTTGGTGTAGAACTCCTTTGCCCGACCGACGTCGGAAACCGGAATAACGACGATTTCGAACTTCATGTCGACCTGCTTCACGCTTGCCGCGCTCACGGCCGCGTTGCTGGACACTTCTTGAACTGAGCTTGCCATATGCTTCTCCTTCCAAATCGGTGAGGGATCATTCCAGTGGCCCTGGGTGTTCGTACTCCCGCCTTACATTCGGTCAGCGTCGAGCACCGCCTGTGCAAAAGCTTGTGGGGCTTCCTGCGGAAGGTTGTGACCGATACCGCCCGTTATATTCCGGTGTTGATATTTGCCAGAGAATTTATGGGCATAGGCCGCAGGGTCCGGGTGCGGAGCTCCATTGGCGTCACCCTCCAACGTAATGGTTGGAACGCGAATCGAAGGGGCCTGTGCCAGTTGCTTTTCGAAATCATCGTACTTCTTTTCGCCTTCGGCAAGTCCAAGCCGCCAGCGGTAGTTATGGATGACGATGGCGACATGGTCGGGATTGTCGAAGGAGGCTGCGCTACGGTCAAAGGTCTGATCGTCGAAGTTCCATTTCGGTGAGGCGAGCTTCCAGATGAGGTTTGCGAACTCTTTCCGATATCGCTCATACCCTGCTCTCCCGCGCTCCGTTGCGAAGTAGAACTGATACCACCATTCGAGCTCTGCCTTCGGAGGCAGAGGCATCTTACCGGCTTCCTGGCTACCGATGAGATAGCCGCTGACGGAAACGAGCGCCTTGCAGCGTTCTGGCCACAGCGCGGCGACGATGTCCGCGGTACGGGCGCCCCAATCGAATCCTGCTAGAACGGCCTTATCGAGGTGAAGCGCATCCATCAATGCCACGATGTCACTCGCCAGAGCGGAAGGCTGACCATTGCGAACCGTCTCCGCAGAGAGAAACCACGTCGAACCATAGCCACGGAGATAAGGTACGATGACCCGATAGCCTTCCGCCGCTAACCGTGGAGCAACATCTACAAAGCTGTGAATGTCGTACGGCCAGCCGTGCAGAAGAAGGAGCGGTTTTCCATTGGAAGGTCCAACTTCGGCGTAGCTCACACGAAGTAGGCCCGCATCTATTTCTTTGAGCGAGTCAAACGTTGTGCTCTGCGCGGCAGCCGCAGATGGACTTGGCGCCGGCGGCATCTCATTTTCTTTGGCGAAGAGCGGCAGTTCTCCTAACAGCGCTGCCCCGGCAGAGAGTCCAACTCCCAACATGCGTCTGCGAGACAGCTTGTTTACTTCCTGTTGCACGGTAAATCTCCTTTTGATAAGCCTTGCATATGGATGGATGCCGCCTGGAGCCCTTCGTTGCAAGAGATTGTCGGCACGCACGGAGATGCTCTGCAAGGTCGTAGCCCTGGTCCCGTTGGGAAAGGAAGTATTCCAATGGAGATTGAATCGGCAAACCGAGCTTGGCTCGAATCGGGTTCGAGAAAGCAATCAAATTTGATCGAGTGCATCAAATAGGTCGCGTACAAGATCCTTTGAGCTTTCCAGTCCGACGGAGAGACGAATCATGGAGTTGGTTATTTTGCATCGCTCGAGATCATCGTCGCTCATATCCGAATGAGTCATCGTTCGCGGATGTTCTATCAGAGATTCCGTACCTCCAAGCGAGACGGCAAGATGACAGATTTTCACTGCATCTAGAAAACGTGAAGCTTCCTCGAAGCCCGCATCTTTAAGATAGAAGGTGATCATTGATCCAGGTCCCGTGCATTGCTTCTTGTACGTTGCATAAGAAGGACCGTCATTCTCGCTGAGCAAGCCCGGGAACAGTACTCGCTCGACTTTAGGATGATGTGTCAAGGCAGTCGCTACTTTAGTAGCCTTTTCCGCTTGTCGCTCCATTCGCAACCAGCATGTTTCCAAGGAACGAGTAAGCATCCATGCGGTGTCTGCGGCCAGAGTTCCGCCGAGGATTGTCCGGAAGTCGCGGATGGCTCCAATGAGATCTTTGCCACGCCCTTCCCCAGCCAGTACGATACCCGCGATCAGATCACTGTGTCCGCCAAGAAACTTGGTCGCCGAGTAAAAGACGAGATCAGCCCCTTGCAGAAATGGATGTTGAAACACGGGACCAAGAAAGGTATTGTCGACCGCAATCAACGTCTTGGCACCGTTGCGGGTCCTGATCAATTGGACGATAGCTTGAATGTCCGTAATCGTCATACTCGGGTTAGAGGGAGTTTCGAGGAAAACCATGTCGTACGGTTGGGGAGAGTTGTCTAATACCGATTCGACGGCGGACAAGTCACTCGTATCTACTGCATGCGCCGAATAACCGAATCGCTCTCCAAAGTGTTTTAAGAAAAAGTATGTCCCTCCATAGACCGGATCGGTATAGAGTATTCGCGCGCCGACAGGTAATAGCGCAAGCAGCGTTGTGCTGATGGCACTCATGCCGGAAGGGAAGGCCGCAGCAAACGCAGCTCCATTCTCGATGGCAACCATCTTGTCCTCCCAGATCTCGACGTTAGGATTGTTGAGGCGCGAATAAATCAATCCGGGCTCTTTTCCATCGTCGTCGGGCAAATGGTAAGCACGTTGGAAAAACTGACGGCCCTCTTCAGCATTACTGAATTCAAAAGTCGAAGTTCTGAAGAGCGGTGGCTTCACAGAGCGTTCAGAAAATTTAGAAGCGTATCCTGCCAGGATGGCGCGGGTGGAAGGATGAAGTTCTCTCAGCCTGCTTTTGTAGGCTGGTTGTGACTGATCATTACTTTCGGACTGGCTCATCTGGATTTCCCTCTTTTTGCGAAAGCCTTCTCATGGCAACGAACATGTTACGAGCGTAGCCCGGAAATGAAAATGTCGTCACCACCGCGATGGAGCCAGATGCTACAGCTCAACAATGAGGCGGTGGATGAGTCGCGCGTAACGCGATACTCCCACGCTCGTGTCTTGAGTCATTAATTCGTTAGAGCGAATGATTCGAGCAAAGCTCAAGTCGGGTGGGAGACGCGGGCTTCAGCCCGCGTTTGTTGGCTCCATAAGAAACGGGCTCTAGCCCTGGGGTCTTTTTCTCCATCAGGAAAAAGCCCATTTACTTTATGTCTTTATCAGCGGGCTGAAGCCCGCTGCTCCCACCCGATTCAGTCATGCGCTGTTCCTTGCCCCATTCGTCGCGGGATGGATGTTAGAAGTGATGCGCAATTCCCATGACAAGGGCGTAGTCCGCGAAGGCGGCGTCACCGTGGGAATGAGTTGCAAGGTCAGGAACCGAGGCCCGGCGATTCCTCTGGATAGCCCAGGGAGCGTTCACCATCAGAGTGCTTCGGCGGTACTGGTAGGTGATGCCGGGATCGATCGAGATAATGTAGCCCGGACGACGGAAGCCATTACTCTTACCGAAGGCATCACGCACAGGAATGCCTTCCATGCGTCCTCCAAACGTAGCCGAGAGACCGCGGACCTTCGGAACATGGCGGCCAAGTCCGGCTCGGAAGAGATACTGGTCGGTCACGGACATGTACTTCTCCAACGGCTTGGACCGGAAGCTCAGCACATTGTTCGTGTCCCGAGGGTTGAAGAGCCATGAGCCCTGGAAGTAGGCCGTGGTCTTGAAATACGTCTGCTTATACGCCTGCGACGACAACGTAAAACCCCAGCTACCGTCACCCGGCTGCATCGACTGGTCGGCTACTGCCTTTCCATAAGTACCGTTTGATAGCAGAGCTGTGCCTGTAGCATCGCTTACGCCGGTCGGAAGCTTGAGGCCGAAGCCGATGGCGACGTTGCCTCCCCACTCGGTGGGTCCACGGAAGAGCCACGATTGCGCACCGACGATGATGTCACCCACGCCCGCAATCTCATACACACCCTTGGGCGTATAGAGCTGATTGCGCGTTCCCTGCAGCACCGGAACAGAAACATTGAAGCTCCAGCGGGGATTCAGGTCGTAGTTGACGGCGATGTTGTAGATGTTCTGGTGGTTCTTGATCTGGGTGCCGAGAACCGCGCGCTGTGTCTGCTCGACGGTACCGACATAATGCCGGAACGAGCTGAAGCTGCGCCAGTCCAGCTCCACCGAGACCTTGTGCATGAAGTCGTGAGGACCGCCGTGCGTTTTACCACTATTCGTCTCTTCCTGGGGACCCATCGCGCAGATTGACTGGTTGGTATGCGCGGCGATACAACCTTGACCAAGTGCAAAGGTGGAAGATGCAATGAGGGCGACCAGGGTAAACGTTTTCATGGAAGTACTAAGACAGAAGAATACGCCTTATTTCGCGGTGTTGGCCATCTTTTTAGGGGTCTTCTTTGCACTCGCACCAAGGGAAGGATTCGCACAGGGACAGGCTCTGCGAGAGCCTTCCGCCTTACTTACCGACCTTCAGGGCCATCGCCATCTGATCGAGGAACTTCACGGTACGCCGGCCGTCATAAACTTCTGGGCGACCTGGTGCATGCCCTGCAAAAGCGAGATGCCGCGGCTGGTAAAACTCCAGGAACGCTATCCAAAAGTTCGCTTCGTCGCCATCTCCATTGACAGCGCGGATGCTCGAGCAATGATTCCTTCTCTGATCGCGAAACGCAAGTTTTCCATCCCGGTATGGCAAGGGGCATCCGCGGATACGTTGAAAGAACTTGCACTCGGCGAACTGGTTCCGGCAACGGTAATCCTCGATGCAGACGGCATGCTGGTGGGCCGCATCGAGGGTGAGGCGAGCGAAAAAGACATCGCGTCTCGTCTGGATTGGCTGCTCAATGGCCGCCAGGGCAAACAGCCCAAACCGGTGCAGAAAAATGATTGGTGAGACGCTTCAGATAACCCTCCCGAAGTGACCGGTTCGCGCGCCCTGCAAGAGGTCCGATCTCCGGACGTCCGCGAGTAGCTTTATACCCTTCCCAACTCTGAGTGCCTTTCACTACAATCCACAGGTAAACGCTTTACTTGACTTAGAGTCCCCGCGATCAGGATTTACTCCAACAACATCTCAGCGAAGTCCAGACGTACCCCGTCGAAACGATGCGGGGAGCACCCCAACTACTGTATTTGGCGAATCAAGAAGGAGCACCTGCATGAAGCATGTCACCTGGGCCATTCTCTTCCTCACACCGGTTGCAATTGCATTGCAGGGCTCCGGCGGAGGAACAAAAGACGGACAGCAGGTCTTTCGGCTAAACGGTGGTGACGTGAGCTATGTGGTCGGAATTAATGATCAGGGCCAACTGCAGACGGTCTACTGGGGAAAGCGGCTCCCGGACTCACAGGAGTTCCAGGCGCCGAAACCTGGGCCGGAAGCGGCTTCGTTCGATATGTCCGTGAATACAACTCCGCAGGAGTTCACCGGCTGGGGTGGAGGGCTCTACCTCGAACCCGATCTCAAGATCACCTTTCCTGACGGGAACCGCGATCTTGTTCTGAAATACGCCTCGCACACGGCGACGGCCGACGAATTGAACGTCGTGATGAAGGACATCTCACGTGAGGTCTACGTGAAGGTGCAATATCACATGGATTCCGCAACCGGCGTCGTCCGCCGGTCTGCCGAGATCTCGAATCGCACCGGCGTACCGCTCACCATCGAACAGGTCGCAAGCGGAACCTACAACCTGCCCCGCAGCACGGACTATCAACTGCACTACGTCACCGGCAGATGGGCTGCGGAATGGAACCTGCAACAGCAGCCAATCCATGGCGGTAAGACGGTTCTGGAGAGCCGCCGGGGAACAACCGGTGCGCAGAACAATCCGTGGGTCATGATCGATCGCACCGGAGATCACGACCAGGATCACGGAGATGTATGGTTCGCGGCGCTAGGCTGGAGCGGATCATGGCAGATTGCCGTGGAGCAGGATTCAACCAAAGGAACGCGCGTAACCGGTGGGCCGAATGCCTTCGACTCCTCTTACTACCTGAAAAATGGAGAGACATTCCAGACGCCATACTTTTACGGCGGCTTCTCCAGCAACGGCACCGGCGGAGCGTCGCGCCTGCTGCATCGTTTCGAAGTCGATGCACTGCTGCCACATGCGCCGCATCCGAAGCTACGCCCTGTTCTGTACAACTCCTGGGAGGCGACCACCTTCAATGTTGACGAGGCCGGGCAGATGGCGCTGGCCGAAAAGGCTGCCGGCATTGGAATAGAGCGCTTCGTCATGGACGATGGCTGGTTCGGTGAGCGCGTCACCGATCACGCTGGACTGGGAGACTGGTACGTCAATTCGAAGAAGTTCCCTAACGGCCTGAAACCTCTGATCGACAAGGTGCACTCGCTGAAGATGGACTTCGGTCTGTGGGTCGAACCTGAGATGGTGAATCCGGACAGCGATCTCTATCGAAAGCACCCAGACTGGGTTTTGAACTTTACCAGCCGTCCCCGTACCGAGGGCCGCAATCAGCTTGTGCTGAACCTGGCCCGGCCCGACGTACATGATTACGTCCTGGGCTTTCTGGACAAGCTGCTCAACGAGAACGACATTGCGTTCCTGAAGTGGGACTATAACCGCAACTGGTCGGAGCCCGGCTGGCCGGCTGTTCCTGTCGAACAACAAAAAAATGTATACGTAGACTTTATTCGTAACTATTACGACATTTTGCAGAAGCTGCGCCAGAAACATCCTGAGGTTGAGATTGAAAGCTGCTCCGGCGGCGGCGGCCGTGTCGATCTTGGCGTGATGCATCTAACGGACGAGGTCTGGACCTCTGACAACACCGACGCCTATGACCGGCTCTTCCTGCAGGAGGGCTTCAGCTATGCCTACACACCGGCAGTCATGATGGCCTGGGTCACTGATTCGCCCACGTGGGTGAATCAGCGTTCTCTTTCGCTGGAGTATCGCTTCCTCTCCTCCATGCAGGGCTCTCTTGGGATCGGAGCCAACCTTAACAAGTGGACACCGGAGGACTTTACGACCGCGCAGAAGATGGTTGCGTCCTATAAGACTATTCGCCAGACCGTGCAGCAGGGGGATCTGTATCGCTTGATCTCTCCTCGTGAGGGGGAACAGGCAGTGACCGAGAGCGTCTCCCGTGATGGGAAGCAGGCGGCGGTCTTCGCGTACCTGCACTCAAGTACTCAGATATATCCCTTCCCTCGGCTTTATCTGCGAGGTCTCGATGAGAATGCTGTGTATGAACTTCATAGCGTCGCGGGGAAGGTGAATGAAGGCACTCCGGCCAAAGCGACAGGAGCGTACTGGATGCATCACGGAGTCGATCTTGCGCTCAAGGGTGACTTTCAGGCGGCGATGTTCACGCTTGAGCGGCAGTGAGTGCGGCGCTGAAGGTATCGCGACAGCTTCAGTGTGCTCGGAATCGGGTGCCCCATCCATCGCATCGCGATGGGTGGGATGTTCGAGCTACGCTCGAATAGTTCACTCTACCGAACCATGTTCGCAAATATCCCACTCATGCTACGCATGAATGGGGCACCCAGTGCATGGGCTGTCCAGATTACGGTCAGGCGGCCTTTTCCTTTCGCCCTACCACCAGAGAATGTTCATCAGGATAGTGGAGGCGAACAGGATGACCGCGAGAACGCAGAGCATCCGGTTTCTCGGGATCAGGTCTTCACGTTGCCAGCGGAGTGTTGCATGCTGCTGCGCAGCATCCAGCGTCACCGGCGGGCTCGAGAGCCAACCTACAACCATTGCGATGGTAAACGCATAAATTGAGGCATAGAAATTTGCGGACATCGTGCTTCCGTAGTGCAGCCATCCGCGCATGACAGCGATGGAATGCAGCGAGGAGAGTATGGATCCGGTGAAGAAACCGATCATGGCGCCGCGTTCCGAAGCTCTGCGAGAGAAGATTCCCAGGAGAAATACTGCCCAGAACGGCGCGGCAAAGACCGAAAAGATCAGTTGCACGTGCTCCATCAGGTTGGCAAAGAGGAAGTTGAGATAGGACGCAAACAGACTGACGATGACCGCAAAGATTACGGCCACGCGTCCCATCGTCAGGTAGTGCCGGTCAGACTTTCCGGACCGAAGCACCTGATGGTAGATATCTTCGGTCCACAGCGCGGCAAATGCCGAAACGTTCGACGCCAGCCCCGACATCAGACTGGCCGCGAGCGCCGTGATCCCCAGGTCAGTCAGCCACCGGCCGTAGAGCAAGGTCATCAGGGATGGCAGCGCTCGGTCATAGCGATCCAGGTTCGGCACCAGACCGTAGGCGACCAGGCCAGGCACGATCACGATCATGGAAAAGATGTGTTTGCCGAAACCCGCCCATAGCGGCACCTGCCTGGCCTCAAGTTCTGTGCGGGCCGTGAAGGCACGCTGCATGAGCACAAAGTCAGTGCACCAGTATCCGAAGCTGAGAACGAGGCCAAGGCCGACAGCAACACCGAGCACATCCATCGGAGCGTGCGGAGCAACCAGCGGCAGACCACGCCAGAGATGCACACGGTTACCAAGAGCCCAGGCGGGAAGTGTTCCGAAGCGGCGTGCGCTGAGAATCGCCAGCGGAAGCAGGCCGGCGACGATGACGGCAAGCTGAAAGATCTCGTTATAGATGGTGGCTCGAATGCCGCCGAGCAACACATAGATCGTCAACGCGATAGAGCAGAGAGCGATACCGTATTCGAATGGAAGCGACATGGTCGCGACCAGAACCTGGGCGACAGCGTACTGGCTGATGCCGGCCAGAAGCAGAAGCATGATCGCGGTGATGCATGCGTTGATGAGGCGCATGCGCGGGCCATAGCGGAGAAGAAGATATCCCGGCACGCTGGTGATGTTGTTTCGCCGATAGATCGGCATCATCCAAAGCGCGAGAAAGATCATGGCCGGGATGGCGCCCACCCAGTAGAAATGAAGCGCCTGCGCTCCATACTGCGCGGCCATAGCGCTAAGTCCAACAATCTCAAGGGCGCCGCAGTTGGTCGCGATGTAGGCAGTGACCACCGCCCACAAAGGCATGACGTGGGTCGCATTCAGATATTCGTTGACGGAGACATTCCGCCGTTTCGAGAACCATCCGATGACCATCGTGGCGACGAGATAGGCAGCAAAAAAAGCGAGATCGGCACCCAGAGGCCTTCCGGATTGCATGCTCAACGCTTGCTCTTCTTCTTCTTCGGCGCACTCTTCGGCCTCGCGGTACTTTCGCGGACGATCAGTTGTGTGGGAACGGAGAACTCAGCACCGATTCGATCGAGATTCTGTTTCGTATAGTTCATTGCCTGCAGACAGGCGGTCGCAAGCCGCTTGCGCGGAATGCGGATGGTGGTAAGCGGAGGCTGCACGACCTCACTCAGAAAAAGGTCGTCGACACCGACGATCGAAAGGTCTCGCGGAACAACTCCGCCGAGACGATGAATGCCGAGCGCCGCTCCTAAAGCCGTGAGGTCGTTGGCGGTAATGATCGCGGTTGGCGGAGCCGGCAATTGCATCAGCGACACAACGGCAGCTTCACCACCGGTAACCTGATAGTTCCCACGCCGTGTCAGCCCTGGATAGAAGACCAGACCGGCGCCGCGTATAGCCTGTTCGAACGCATTGGCCCGCACTTCCGAGGTATGAGGACCTTTGGTGCCGCCGATATACCCGATCCGTTTATGCCCAAGGGTTTTCAGATGTTGCACGGCTTCGACGAAGCCGCGCTCATAGTCAATGGAAACGTCACTGCAGCCGACCTGTACCGACCGGCGGTCCACGGTTACCAGCGGGATCTGGCGCAGGAGCAATGGTTCTACCGCACCGGTATCAAACTCAGAGGAGACCAGGACAGCGCCATCGACCTGCCGCATCAACATGCGCCGGACAGATTTCAGCAGTTTGTCGGAGGTCTGCACGCTGATGGGCAGTACTTCGTGATCGATGTCGATGAGCAGATCTTCGAAGGCGCCTACGAACTCCCCAAAGAACGGGTTGCGAAGGTCCGGTATAACCAATCCGTATGTTCGACTGCGGCCATACTTCAGCATCGCCGCACTGGGGTTTGGGATGAATCCGGCTTCGCTGACGAAGTGTCTGACTTTTTTAGCTGTGTCTTCGCGGACCAGGGAGGAACCGCTCAAGACACGCGACACCGTGGCACAAGACACGCCTGCACGCCGAGCGATCTCGCGCATGTTTACAGAACCCACGACACCTACCGTCACCCGTTTTTGAGCGGGCACCATTCCTCCGCATCCGAATGGCCGCACTGCATTTCCTGCGAGAAATCAGAACTTGAAAGGGCTAGTTTTTATACGATATCATCGGGCTCAAAGTTTCATGTCACAGCGGAAATATCTGTATTAATTCAATGAAGTTCGATGCTTCATCCCAGGCGGTTTCAGCTTCACGACGTGCTTTCCTGCGGGGCGCTGTCGGGATGGTTTCGGCAACTTCGTTCAGCAGCAGCCTGGCATTGACCGGTTCCGCGATACGCCCAGCCGACAAGACAATCGTCGTGACCTTCGGCGGCGGCGCGCGGGATGAGGAGACCTTCGCGGAAGAGGGCCAGGCGAATATCCCCAACCTGCTGCATACCCTGCTGCCTCAGGGCACCTTCTTCACTCAGGTTCGGAACGCCGGCATCCTTGGTCACTATGTTGCGACGGCAAGCATCGTCACCGGTGTTTACGAACGGTTCAACAATTTCATCGCCCAGCCGCCGCCGAATCCTACCCTCTTTGAGTACTTCCGCCGGGAGCTGCGGCGGCCGGAGACCGATGCATGGGTGATTGCCCCCAGTAATGGCTTCCAGAAGATCGGCAGCAGCAGCGCCCAGGGCTTCGGTCCCCAGTTCGGCGCGGGTGTCATTCTGCCCAAACGCCTGCTCAGCGCCGCTTCACGAAACACCCCCAATCTATTCGATAACGATCAGTTACAGCATTTCCTGCAGGACAACTACGAGATGCCCTCGTATGACATCTCAGTGACCGCGCAGGATAACGAGATGCATCTGGATACGCTGGAGTCGACCTTGCGGCTCTCGGTGCAGGACTTCGTGAAGCATGCCAGAACCCTGGACAGTGCCGACGAGCTCTCCATCTTTATTGCCAGGCGGCTGATGGATCAGCAGGCGCCTTCGCTCATGATGTTGACGCTGCACGATATGGACGTTGCCCACTCCGGAGCGTTCTCGCTGTACATCGACGCGATTCAGCGCGCTGACCGTCTCTGCGCCGAGCTTTGGAAAGCTGTACAGTCTCATCCGGAATATAAGGACCGTACGACGGTCTACATCATGCCGGATTTTGGCCGCGATGCCGATGATGACCCAGCCGGCAATGGATTCCAGCATCATCGCACCGGCAGCGCAATGGCTCGCACCACATGGCTGCTTGCCCTGGGACCGCATGTCCGTCAGAACACCGTCGTTGATCGCGCGATTGAGTCCATTGACCTGGTGCCGACCATCGGCTGTCACCTTGGCTTCAGCACCAACTCACCGGGCCGGTGCATTGAGGAGCTGCGATGACACCGGATCAACTGCAGCCGTCCTCGTTCGACCGCTATCCACCGCTGGCGCGCAGCTTCGCGGTGGAGCACCTTGCCCTGCTGCGGCAGCTGCCGCTTACGGTCTGCCCGTCGTTCCTGGCGCAGATCTCTGATCTCGATACCCGGTTTCCCATCGAAAGGAAGACGCTGGCCTGGCAATGCGATTCCCTTGCGGCTCTTCCGCAGGAAAGGCGCGATGCTCTGCTTGCTCCCTTACGCGCCATTGCAATGGCGCCGGAGCTGGAGAAGCTGGACTGGGTTAACTCTCCAGCGGTTTTCGTGGAGCGCCTGAGCGCGCATCTGTGGTCTACCGGGCAGATCAACAGTTTCCATGATGCATCTCGTGAACTCTTTGCCGCCATTCCGAATCAACAGAACGAGGCCACACGGCTCGCACTGATCGTTGTCGGGCAGGGCGCAGATGCGTCCCGGGCATCGATCCTCAGCAAGCTTGCACGGAAGGGTGTCCGCTTGAACGGCGTGAACCCGGCAACTGCGCAGCAACAACTGCTGGAAGCATTCGCGAAACACGCGGCGAAAGAGCAAGAGGCCTACGCGCATTGGTATGTCGATGGCGGCCAGCCGTGGGTGCTGCCTGAGAGCGTGCGGGCTGCCGCCATTCAGGTCAGCTATCCCCAGCTCTCTCCCCTGCGGAAACGTGTGTTGGAACGCATGCAGGCGATCCTTAACACAAATCAGGCGAATGCCGAGAAGATGCGCAGCGATCTCGCAACGATTGCTCCGAGCGAACTGCGCAGCGGACAGATCGTGCCTGACCCCATTTTGCAGCGGTTTTATACCGAGCTGTTCACATCGGGATCAGGCACACAGATCTTCAGCACCTCGTTTGTGCAATGGGCCGGTCGCGAGCTTGCTCGCCGTGCACAACCGCACACTGTGTTGCTGCGATATACACCACGCCAGCGTCATCGTGGCTTCAACGAGATGGTGAGCGATCCGGAATCGAAGGTACTGGATCCAGAAGGCTCGCTGGTCGACGCCGAGATGGACGCGTACTACAACTGGATCGAGATGGGCCGTATTGCAGCGCCCGGCAAACTGACGGTGCTGGCATGGGTAGAGGGCAGCTCCAAGGCGGTGATGGTCAGCGCGAAGACAAAGCCCAATACGATCTCCAATCAGGCTGTCACGATCGAACAGGCCCTGACGTCGTTTGCGGTGGTTTGAGTTCAGAGAGCCTGGATCGGATTGCTGGCTCTATGTCTAAACAGTCTTTGGGTGGGAGCAGCGGGCTGAAGCCCGCGCCTCCCACCTACCTACTGACCGCGATAGACGCTCCACTCAAAGATCGCAAGATCCGATGCAGGTGTGCCTGCTGCGAAGTTCAACCGTAGATAGCGCACACGCGGCAGCCGCGGAAACTCCGTTGGTGAGCCGCTCGTGCCTTCTCCGGTCTGATCAACGATTGGGAACCACTTCGTTCCATCCAGCGAACCTTCGATACGATAGCGGTAGCGCTTCCATGCGTATTCGAAGCTCACCTTCGCCGTTGTTCCCGCAATCGGTTGACCGAGGTCCAGAACAAGCCACGGAGCTTTATCCTCCGCAGCCGGTTGCCAGCGCGTCGCGTAGTTGTCGTCGAGAACTGCGCCTTCCGCGAAGTCCTGCCCCGCTGTGCTCGAGGCAGTCGCCGTTACAGGAAGGTGGCCGGCATCGCGCACGCTGGTATGCAGCAGTGCTGGTCCGGTATGTGTGGGCGTTACCTTGCGCAGTGTACGAGCTGCATCGTCGACAACCAACTCATCCATACAGAGCTGACGCAGGACCGATGCCGCCTGGAACGGCAGGCTGTGGCGGTGATAGACGATGTAGGTCTTTTCATTACGCTCGAAGACCGCATGGTGTCCGGGGCCAAGGATGTCATGCTCCTTATCGCTCACCAGAATCGGACTGGTGGCGCCTTCAAGGAATGGGCCGAATGGGTTATCAGCGACGCTATACCGCACGTTGTACGTGTCATCCGTAGTCTTGCCTTCGGAGTACATCAGGTAGTACGCACTGCCGTGCTTGAACATAAACGGGCCCTCGAAGTAGTGCCCGGGCGTAACATCCTTCGGCTCTCCGTCGAAGGTGACCATATCGGACTTCAAGCGGACGACGAAGCAGTGTCCGTTGACCCAGTTCAATCCCGATCCCCAGTACAGATAAGCCTGGCCATCGGTATCGACAAAGACCTCCGCATCGATCATGTGGTATCTGCGATCGAAATCCGCGCCTATGAGAGGACGGTCGCCCAGGGCATTGCTCCACGGTCCGAGCGGCCGGTCTGCAACACCAACCCACACTTCACTGCCGACCGAGACATACATGTAGTAGCGGCCATTGGGCGCATGAATCACTGACGGCGCCCACACCATGCTGTTTTTGGAGGTGGGGCTTGTTGCCGCTTCCTTCGTAGGCCAGTTCAAAGAACATGAAGACCAATGGACAATGTCGGCGGACATCCAGCAGCTCAGGGTGCGGCCTCCCCAGGGATCTTCTGTCGCGAAGACATAGGTGATCCCGTTGTCCTGCAGAACGGTGGCATCAGCGTTGTATCCCGGAATAAACGGATTTCCATTATGAGGCGTATTCCATTTCGTCGATGCCGGCTGATGGGCAGCGGCGACTCCGGCAAGAGTGAGGCAGAACAAAAAGAGATTCCGACGTATACTCAATGCTTCTTCCCTGGACGCTGTTTTGCGTCGGTGCTTGTCTTTGCCGGTGCTTCTTTCATTTGAGAAAGATATTGCACCAGGGTCTGAATCTCTTCGTTGGTCAAAGCCTCGCCAAAGGGCGGCATCGATTGACCACCATTGCGGATCTGACCTTCGATAAAAGTCTTATCGCGTCGCAGGCCGACGCCACGCAGAGAGGGAGCCTTTCCTTCCGTACCTTCAAGGTGTTCGCCATGGCAATAGACGCAGCCCTTCTGTTTCGTCAACGCTGCCCCATCGAGCGGCTGATCTGGCTGTTTTTCCTGCTGTTGCTCCTGTGCCTGGACACCACATGCCGCAAGCCCGAAGAGCAGCACGATGCAGCGGAGACCCAGGAGCGAAAGACGTCTATACACGCGTGTCCTCTAGTTCTGCGTCGCCGTAAAGTTCGTTGGAAGTGAGCCCTGGATATGATCCTGATCCGAATCGATCTCGTGCGCATGCCAGAACACGCTTTCATTGGCAATCTCAGGGTGCAGGTTAAGAAAGCTCAGCGCGAAGCTATTGGCAGAGGGATCATCCTTCTGATCATTGAAGGTCGCTGCCTCCTTTGCCGCCATCTCCTTATCACCGAGCCTGCGGTAAAGGATCGAAAGGATATAGTGCGCCGCCAGATCGTCGGGATCGATGCCCTGCACCTTCAGATACTCCTCCTTCGCCTCAGCATAGCGGTGCAGCTGATAGAGCGAGAAGCCCAGCTCACGATGCGCATCCCGCGAGCGCGGAAAAGTGACGATCACCTGCCGAAGAAGAGCAATCGCCTCTTCCAGGTCTCCAGTATTCCGTTGGACCAGTGCGAGGTAATATTGCGCCCGAGCATTTCCAGGTGAGAGTTTCAGCGCTTCACGCAGATGATTGGCGGCCTCACTGTAGCGCTGCCAGAAGAATTCCGCGATGGCCTGGTTCGTGTAGGCATCGGCATAGGTGGGCCGCAGGGCCGCTACATGCTTGAAGGCGTCGAGCGAGGCGGCGTACTGCTGCGCATCCAGCAGCGCGATACCGTAGTTATTCCAACGCATCCAGTCGGGATTTTCATTCGGAACCGGCTCTGTACGACCGTTCTTTCCGACCTGGATCGTGCGCGACGTAGACACAACTTCTACCACCGGCTGCGGGTAGTGGTCGTTGCCGGTCTTCTTCATGCCGAAGTCCATGAAGTGTTGATTGAAGCGGCGATACCGCACGGTCGCCGTCAGTGTTACCGGTCCGCTACTTGCAGCCGGCATGTGGAAGGCGTAACGCACTAGTTGCGAACGGCCGGACTGGATGGTGTTGTTGTATGCAACGATCTTGTTATTCCAGACCTGATGCTCGCGGTTCTGAATACCATCCGGATTGATCAGGCGATTCGTGAACGAATGCGCCCGCGGATCAAGATCACCGTTCGGCTGCAGGAAGCCGCTCTCGAACAATACCTTGCCGGCCTTGTCCTTGACCGTGAAGTCGACCCACGACTCATAGAAGTCGCGCTGCTCCGGTACGAGAGCGTGCGCGATGCCCTTGTTCTGCAGTACCACATCGGCCGTAATCAGCTCGCCCGGCTTCACTTCGAAGCTTTGCATTCCCAGCGGAGCAGAGACATCTTTGCCGTCACTGCCGTGCTCCAGAGCGAAGAGGTCGACGTTGATGTAGTTGCTGCGCAGGAACTCGACGATCTTCTTTGCCTGCTCGTCGTAGCCGTAGTACTGCGGAATGATCGTGTTCGCACCCAGCCAGCGGTGCGAGGCCAGTTCCCCGTTCTTCGCTCCTGGGTCGGGCAGGCTGATCTTCTCGCGCACCATGTGGCAGGTCACGCAGGTGGAGACAGAGTCCTTGACATAAAACGGCAGCGGAGACTGCTTGGCAAACGAGGAGTTCTGCCACTCGTCGTACAACGAGATCGCACGCTGCCACTTATAGTCGTTAAGGTCACGGGGAAGAGCTGCCTTATGACACGCGGCGCAGAACTCTGGAGTTTTATAAAGAGGCTGCATGACCGCCGCCTTGTGGCGGTCGAGATGCGTAAGGATCTCAAGATCGGAGACCTGGCGGGTAATACGGGCTCCGTTTTCATCCACGAGTACAGCTGGAACGGCAAGCACGTAGGAGCCGGTGCCGCGGGTGTCAGTCTTCTGGATGGAATGGCAGACGGAGCAGGTAACGCCATCGGCATCAAAGGGACGGCGTTTGTCAGCACCCTGCGTGAGCGTGCCGGCCACCATGGCAACGGGATCGTGGCAGCCTTCGCAATGACGTGTGTATTCCACGCCCTTCGTGTCTTTCAACATGTCCACGTTGCGCAGATACCACGGCGCCCGATTGGAGTTGGAATGCGCGGACTCACGCCACTGATGTTGAGCTTCTTTATGGCAGCGTCCACAGTACTGTGCTGTTGGGAAGTCCTTGGGGTCGATGAACTGGTCCGTGTCCGTCGTCATCAGTGAAGGCAGGAAGTGCCTTTCCGGGCTGAAGCGGTCGTTGTAGTTCGCGTTAACCTTCTCGTTGTACGCCGCCCGTTTTGCAGCAGCGGTCTCTGCCTCGGTCGCAGCGGAAACCTTGCCGCTGCTGCCACGCAACGCGACCGCAATCCCCAACGGGAGAACGGCTGCCGCGGTGAGCAGCAGGCCAATACCTTGCAAGGAGAAAAGGCGCTGCTTCATGCTAGCCACCACCTTTCAGAGACGGTCATACGCGTACTTGTGCAGTGTGTTATCAAAACCGGGATACCTGTGTCGAGATCAATTCCAAAATCTCCGAAATGATTGTTTCCATTGGGCATTCAGAAGGTGCTTAGACGAATTCGGACAACGGTGTTCTGGCTGCGGTGGAAGTTCAGGCCACGATCGGTCTGATCGCCGTTCCACAACCGTTTCGCCTTCCACACTCCATTGACGTACTCGCCTTCTTCGGCGCTGAGGATCTGCATCCGGAGTCCCGGAAGCCGATCGGGAACGTGGAACGCAACGCTGGACTCGACGCCTGTTACCAGGAATTCGTTGGGACCAAGTTGTGCGACGAGAGCTCGGCCGGAGTGGTCAGGAGTGCCGGGTGCATGGCGGCCGTCCTGCTGCGGGAAACCGAAGCGTACGGACGCCTTCCAGGGACCGAAGTCGAGCTCCTGCTCGGCCTGGCCGGGGAGTTCCACCGAGGTCTTCAGCTTTCCTTCAAAGTTGAGTTTGGCTAGTTCATCCGCCATCGGTCCCAGCAGAGCATAGTTCCGGGTGTGAGCCTTCGGTCCGTCATCTTTGGCGAAGGTCCAACCGGTCTCGTCCACACCGAACGGCGAGAAACCGATGGCTCCATGGCCTAAAGCCTGGAACAGATAGGGCGCGTAGCTGTCGCCATTGCCGGTCTCAGGAATCCAGAGTGCATTGTCCGGGCGAGCATAGGCGTCGAGCACACCCTTGTAGAAACCAGGATCGTCGGAGTAGATGTCCGGACCGATGACATCGATCGACGGTGCAAGAGCCTTCCAGAGTGGAAGCATCGCTACGGTTGGCCCACCGGAGGGATAACCGATGCCTGGGTTGCGTACCTGGCGTTCGGGAAGCTCTCCGATGGGATAGGCCAGCCAGACATTGCAGTACATGGGAATGTTGAACTCGTGCTTGCCGGCTGCGGCGATCTCATTGACGTAGCGAGCCTGATAGTAGGCCTGGAAGGCCTCATCCGCATCACCGCCGAATACTTCAAACCAGGTGCCGGGCTGTTTGTGCAGCGCGTTGACAAGATCAGTGGGAACGGCGCCGGCGACCTCGCGATTCGAGGCTTCAGAGAAGTCGCGCGGTGTGCCGATGTTGCCGGACTCGTTTTCGACCTGCACAAAGATCACGGTGTGATCCTTACTGTCGATCTCTGCCAGATGATGCATCATCGCCGCAAAGGCCCGCTTGTCGGCATCGAGGTTGGTGCGGGACTGTGCGGAGAGCACGTCCAGAGGTTCACCGGACCGATTGATCACCCGTGCGTACTTCTTCGGATCTTCCTTCACCCATTGCGGCACATAGTGCATGTTGCCGTTCTTCCAGGTGCCGAACCACAGAATGACCAGATGCATGTTGTGCTCGCGGCTTTGGCGCACCAGCATGTCCACGGAGGAGAAATCGAACTTGCCCGGGGCCGGCTCCATCTGCTCCCAATAGATCGGGGCTTCGATGGTGTTGGTATGCATGCGCTCCAGCGCGGGCCAGACCTGCGGCATGGTGTCAGGCCATGTGCTGGAGTTATTGATCTGCGCTCCCAGTACCAGGAATGGCTTACCGTTTACCAGAAGGGCGTGACGTCCGTCCTGCTCAACAACCTTCGGCGCTGGAACTGCCTGTGCCTGCGGTGCGGCCTGCGGGACAAATGCCAGCGTGGCTGCAAGCGCGAGGGTCAGGCGAGTGGCAGAGATAGGCATGCGATAGCTCCTGTCAGAAAAAGATGGGTTTAGTTCTTGGCAGTCAGAAAGGTAATCACTTCCTGCATGCGCCGGTTGTTTTCGTCTTTGGATTGCTGTGCGTACTTCTGCTGTAATGCGAGCTCGGTCTGTGCCTTGTCCCCTTTTCCGAGACGTGCATAGGCGCGTGAGAGACGGTAGTGCGCCTCAGGAAATGCGGGACGCTGCTCGACAGCATGCTCCAGGGATGCCGCACTTTCATCCCATTGATTTCTGCTCTGCTGCAGCACACCCAGTTCATACCAGGCGTCCGCAAGCCGGGGGTCCGCCTTCAGGGAGTGCTGCAACAGCAGCTCCGCTCTTGCGGTGTCGCGAGTATCGGTTGCTTGATGAAGAATGCTGCTCGCGGCATAGAGTGATGCCATTGCATTCTCAGGGTGTGCGTCGGCAAAGGCCTGCAGCGTATCGCAGCCGGCAACAGAGGCATTGGATGCAACCTCGCAGCTTCTGCCAAGCAACTCCGCTGCAGTGGCGTTCTGGGGAGAGCGCCGCAGCACCGCCTGAAAGGGCTGAGCAGCCAGATCGTAACTGTGGTTGCCAAAGTAAGCGATGCCCAACCCCATCTGCAGTAGCTCACTGGATGGATACTTTGAAACTCCGTACTTGAAAATATCGATCGCCGAGCCAAAACTCCAGTGCTGCAACATCTCGTTACCGAAGCCGAAGATCATGGACTCGGAGGGATCAAGCTGGGCAGCAAGCTGAAAGTGCTTCACCGCTTCGGTGTAGTTCCCTGCCTTCTCCTCGGACTCCGCAAGGATCTCTTGCGCGGGTGCGGACTTGAGAGCTTCAGGGTCTGCGAGCAGATCCTTTGCTTTGGCCGGCTGCCCGTTCTTCAGTAGGGCCGTCGCCCAATCGATCCGCATGTCTAAACTTACCGGAGCGTTGACCGCTCGCAACACCACATTCGCTTTCTCGAAGGACACGGCAGCAGCCGCGAACTCCTCCCGCTGCATCTGCACTGCGGCAAGCGCCAGGCGGTAGTCAGACTTTGCGGGAGCGCGCTTTACCAGGTCGCTAAAAATCTCTTCGGCATGCTTCGTATTTCCGGACTTCATCGCAGCAACGCCGAGGTTGAAAGCGATGGCAGCATCACTTCTGCTGCGGGTATAAGCACGTTCCAGAAACGGCAATGCAGCCGCATTGTCACCGGAGTCTGCCAGCGCCATCCCGGCGGCGGCCTGAAGTTCCGTTTGGCACGGATAGGTCTGCGCAAGCTTTATAAGCTGGGGTTTTGCCTGTTCCAGATCACCCTTGTTATAGCTTTCGAGCGCGTTGCGAGCCAGGGCGGCATCTGCCGGCGAAAGGGAACAGGTCGCGGGATGCACCGTATGTTTCGCTGTTGTCTGTCCATGCAACGTCAGAGGCACACAGCAGAGCAGAAGCACGGCGGCTTTTGAAACAGATCTCACAGGGTCCGGAAAATTTGATGGCTTAAGACTGCGATGTGCAGCCGAACTCATGGTCCGGCTGCACATCATTGTATGAAACCGCAGGTTAGAAGTTGATCTTGCCCGCGAACTGCCAGAACCGCGAGTCTGGGGTGAACTGACCCAAGCTACGGGCTGAGGTAATTTGTCCGCCACCGGATCCGATGTTGGCATCGGGGTTGCCGTAGGCGGGCGTGTTCAGCAGGTTGAAGTAGTCAGCACGAAGCTGGAGCGTCGTCGACTCCCGCCAGATGTTGAAGGTCTTGAAGAGCGAACCGTTGACGCGCTGGTAGCCCGGGCCTCGGACCGAGTTACGTGGCGAACCAAGATACGGCAACGCCGCTGATCCGGTGATGACAGAACCAGAAGCAACCGCGGGTGGATTGACGAAGGAGCACGGGTTATACCAGTGTTTGGGTGTCCGGGTCTGGGCCGCGCAACTTACGGTATCGGTGCGGCGCGAATCGGGCGAACCACCGGCAGCGAACGGATCGCGGATGGCCACCGGATGCGCGTTTCCACCGGCCTGGGTGCTCACATTGGTGTTCATGCTGAATGGATTACCGGTCTGCGCGATGAACGTCAAACTGTTCGTCCATCCCCCAAGGATAATGTCCATCGCACCATGATGATTGCCATACTTCTTGCCGACGCCGTACGGGAAGGCATATGAGCCGTTGAGCGCAACGCGTTGCCGCACGTCGAAGGGTGAGTTGCTCCAGTCAGGCCCCAGGCCGATCAGGTTCGGATTACGGAAACCGGCATCACCTGTGCTACCCAATGGTGTCGGCGCATTATCGAGGGAATGCGACCAGGTATAGCTCGCCAGGAAGCTAAGCCCGTTATGCATGTGCTGATCGAGTTTTGCCTGCAGCGAGTTGTAGCTGGAGCCTCCAGCGTACGAACTGTAGGCTGTACCGTTGATTCCAGGGAATGGTTTGTACTTGGTTGTATCCTGGCCCGATGCGAGAAGGGCTGTCGATCCGTTCTTATCCGGAAAGACAATCAGGTGACGTGAGTTGGAGCCCACATACGCCAGTCCCGCAGAGAGCGAGGGAGAGATCGCGTATTCGGTTGAGAGGTTGTACTGCTGGCTGTACGGCGTCTTCACCTGAGCATCCGATCCGCGCAGGCTGGGGTTAGAAACCGAATTCTGCAAACCTGCAGCGATCGCGGCGGAGAAGCCGTTCTCTAACGTAATGCCGTTGTTACGGCAGCTTGTCGTGCTGCAGGATCCATACAGCGTAGTGGAGTTATATCCAGACTCGAACATGAACGGATAGTTCAGGCCGAGGTTGGGATAGTATCCCGCGCTCTCGAGACCGCCGTAGAAGAGACCGTATCCAGCTCTCAGCACCAGCTTGTCTGTCGCTTTGTAGGCGATGCCGAAGCGGGGTGCGAAGTTGGTCTTCTGCGGTTGAATCAGGAAGCGGTTGTCTGAGTAAGCAATGTTGATACGGTTGGCCGCCATCGTGTTCGTGAAGCTGCTTGCCAGCGATACATTCCGCTTGGAGCTCGGAATGTAATAGGTACCCGTTCCTGTGCTGGGTCCGATCGTGCTCACGACAAAAGCCGCCTGGTTATCATGGCGTTCCATGTAGGGCTGCGCATACTCGTAGCGGAGACCGAGGTTCAGAGTAAGCCGCTGCGAGATCTTCCAGTCATCCTGGAAGTACGCCGCACGAATCCACCGAACATCATCCGTGGTGGCGATGTTGGTGAGCGCTGCCGTGTCCATGTTGTTGGTAAGGAAGTCCGCAACGCCGGAGCCCGTGTATGCGATTCCGCCGGTTGTGGGCGAACCCGCTCCCGCGGTGAACTTACCGCTGTAGTTATAGGTTCCCCGCGGTTCGATGGGCTGAAGCGTGGAGAAACGAATGCGTTGGAAGTTAATGCCGGTACGGAAGCTGTGGTTGCCGACAATCTTGGTGACGTTGTCCAGGATCTGGTAGACGTTCTGGTGCTCGTCGGTTGGCGTCCAGGTCGGTGTGCCAAATCCGTTGATACCAGTTACAGAAACGTTAGGCAGACCGCCGTTGGTGGTGCCTCCTGGAATACCGCCAAGTCCGATGCTGGCCGCCAGGTTCGAGTTCGTCGCGTTCGGCTGCGTGAACCCGAAGTGACCGTAGTTGTAGCCGAAGCGCGCTTCGTTGACGAAGCTCGAGTTGAAGACGTGCGTCCAGCTTGCTGCCAGAGCTTCTGAGAAGTTGACAATGTTGCCGGTGTCGCCGAAGCCGCCGCCATCCAGAACTGGCCCGAGAATCGGAGCACGGGTTCCAGGAGTATCGGAGTAGCTGGCGCGAACGAACGCCTGGTCCTTCTGGGTGGCGTTGTAATCAGCGCGGATATCGAACTGCGTCGTGTTATCGATCGCGTTCCGGTTGCTGAAGTAGTTATTACTGATCCTGCCGTTGATGCTCTGGTTCGCGACCGGATACATGTTCAGGATCTTTAGCGCAGTGGCATTGATCTGGCTTGCGCAGAGGACATTGTTCTGGCCATTGCAGCTCATCGGCGTGGCGATGTTGCCCGAGTTCGGCTGCACCAACTGTACGGGGTTACTATTTCCGGTCTTGTTGGTGTCCAGAAGCTCTGAGAAGTTGCCCTGGCGCATCAGCGTCGTGGGCACGGAGGCGTTGCTGCTCTCGCCGAAGATGATGCGATTCGCTTCCACATCACCGAAGAGGAAGAGCTTGTCTTTGATAATCGGGAAGCCCAGTGTGCCGCCGAACTGATTCTGACGGTACTTGGGGACTACACGATTGCCAAACGACGACCACTCATGGATATCGAAGGCATCGTTACGGATATATTCCCAGGCCGAACCGTGAATGCTGTTGGTACCGGACTTCACCGATACGTTAACGACCGCGCCGGCCGAGTGGCCGTATTCCGCGCTGTAGGCGCCGGTCTGCACCTTGAACTCAGCCAGTGCCTCCGGTGGGGGCTTCACGCTGTACGAAGCTCCGTTGAAGAAGTCCACCACGTTGACGTTGTTATCGACGCCGTCCAGAAGGAAGTTGTTCTGCTCTGACCGCATACCGTTGGCCGAGAAGTCGCCTTTACCTGAACCGCGCGATCCATTACCGGGAGCAATGCCGGCTGCGAGCTGCGCGATGAAGACGTAGTTACGTCCGTTCAGCGGTGTGTCGACGATGGTCTGCGCTTCAATAACCTGTCCCGTCGAACCGTCACCGGTCTGCAGCAGAGGCGCTTCCGTCGTTACAACGACCGTCTCTTCCGCTCCGACCTGAAGTGCGATGTCCACAGTCGCGCGTTCGGCGACGTGGAGCTGAATATTTTCCTGTTGCTTGGTGGAAAAACCGGACGCCGTAACTTTCACGGTGTATTTGCCGATCTTCACGGGGGAGAAGGTGTAGGTTCCTCTGGAGTCCGTTCTGTCCGTCAGGACGAATCCCGTATCCACGTTCGTTACAGTCACCGTCGCATTCGGGACTGCAGCGCCGGAAGGATCCGAGACGGTGCCAGTGATGGCACCCTGGTCGACCTGTGCGTACAGAGGATGAGTTGCCAGAGAAACAATTGCGAGAAGCATGGATAGTGCCCATGCCATACCTCGCCGCGTGCAGAGTTGGTTAACTGCGCGTGCGTTCATGCGTTTTGCCCCTCGAATGGAAATGCTGCTGCTTTTTTGAATCCGGATTCATAGAGTGTTTGAATCCGGATTCATCTAATAGCGAGAAAACGTTATCCGCGCCGCTAAAGCTATGTCAAGAAATCTTTTATGAGACGATTCAGTCGCTCGAATTAGTTCAGGGATCGAAGTTAGAGAGAGACGTCTCAGCAAAAATGGTGCGCTTAACAACACAAACGAAAAAGCGAGCTGGAGCATTTTCCTGTAGGTGCAGAGTAGGGCATCCGCGTCTATGGGCGTTTTCCGCAATGAAAACGCCGCTTCACGCCCCTTTCCGGGATACCCAGCAACAGGGAAAATGCTCTATTTCGCGGGCTCTTCGATACGAAGCATCTGATCCACACTCACATGCTGCAGATGTTGCCGGATGCCGCTCGGCCACTGGACCTCTATGTCTGCTTCCGTACTTCCACCCAATCCAAAATGAACCCGCTTGTCGCTGCTGGAGAGATACGAGCCCGCAGTTGATACCGTGGCATACTGCGATTGGCCGTGATATATCACGTGTACGTTAGCGCCGATCGCATCGCGATTCGAAGTATGTCCAACGAGTAGCAGCGTCAACCAGTGATTGCTTGATTCAGTCCGATTCAAGATGAGATGCGCCGGCCCATCGTTGGTCGAGACCACCGCATCGAGACGGCCATCATTGTCGAAGTCGCCGAGCGCCAGTCCCCTTCCCACCCACGGTTCGCGAAAGACTGCTCCGGCTTCGGACGAAACATCAACGAACTTTCCTTCGCCAACATTGCGGGCAAGCAGCATCGGCTCACGGTAATGAAGCTGCGGGAAGTTCAGCTCCACATTGTCCAGGTCATGCCCCTGCGCCACAATCAGATCTTTGCGGCCATCGTTGTCGTAATCCAAGAAGCGAATACCCCAGCCGGAGCGCAGGAGCGTCATCTTCGCGATGCCGGAGCTGTAGGTGTCGTAGTTGAAGGAACCATCGCCGTTGTTGCGGTAGAGCGCATACTTCTGCATGGCGAGGTTCGTGATGACCAGGTCAGGAAGACCGTCGTTGTCATAGTCTTCGAAGTCGATCCCCATGCCGGCGTACGTCTTCCCTTCACTGTCTACCGCGATCTCCGCGGTAAGACCGATCTCGCTGAACTTGTCCCCGTCATTCCGGTAGAGGAACTCAAACATGGAGTCGTTCGCGATCGCCAGGTCGACCTTGCCGTCACGATTGAAGTCCGCGAGAGCAATCCCCAGACCTTTCGCCGGCTTGTCGAGGCCGAAGGCAACGGCCTTCTCTGTAAACGTCCCATCCCCGTTGTTGCGATAGACCAATGGACGAATCGCCGGGAAGATATCGGGATGGCAATAGGCGCGATAGCCCTCGCGATGCTCTCCACACCAGACATCTTCAAAGTCCCAATGCACATACCGCAGCACGATCAGGTCAAGTTTGCCATCGTTGTCGAGATCGACCCACGCTGCTGCGGTATACCAGATATCACCTTGAGCGGCCGCGCCGCCCGTGCCGGACTTCTCTGTCACATCCGTAAAGGTGCCATCGCCATTGTTGCGGTACAGGCGATTGCCCCCGTACGCCGTCACATAGAGATCTTCAAAACCATCATTGTCGAAGTCTCCGACGGCAACCCCCATGCCATAACCGACACCTTTCAGCCCGGCGTGCTCGGTCACGTCTTCAAAGCTGCCATCGCTTTTCTGGTGATACAGACGATTCCAGTCTTCTGGGCCTTTCTTTCGCGGTATGGTCCCCTTCGGTGCCGGGTTCGGCACGGACGCACCGTTCGCGAAAAAGATATCGAGACGGCCATCGTTGTCGTAATCAAAGGCTGCGACACCGGAGCCTATCGTCTCCAGAATGTACTTGTGAGACGAGTGGTAAGCACGCGCCTGAAAACCGGGCTTGAGCCGGTCACTGGCGTCGATAAAGTTTGCATGTTCCGCGGAAGCTTTCGTTTTGGAGCCTGCTCCAGGAGCTTGTCCTGCAAGATTCTTCGTTCCATGGCTCAGCAAGAGAAGCAGTCCAAACACGGCGAAATTCGGCGGAAGCACCCGCATAGACGATCGGCCCTTATCGATAGAGATTTTTTCGTTGAGGCGGAAAGCTTCCGGTCTCAAGCAGAGTCATGGCTCTGAGGTTGAATCTGCGGAGTTATCGTAGCAGGACTCCGATTTCTACGAGTAGACGGGGTACGTTTTCCCAGGCCAGGTGGCCTGGGACAGGAAAACCGGGCACATGTCCCCGACGGACACCGCCCCAGCCAGCAAAGGCTGGCTGGGGACCCCGGACATGGAGCACCCAGTGTATGGTCAGCCTAACGGACGTCCACGGCTACGATGCGGGCGGGCCCTGCGATGCCGTTATCCACGTCGGTCGTCAGCACTGCTTCAAAGTCACGATCGCTGTTGCCTGTGCCGATGCGGCGTTCAAGCTCGGCAACCTGATTCGGATTCGATAAGAACTCGCCTGCGGCGGCTGTCCCGCTCATACCGATGCCGGCGACAATCACGATCACCTGCCCGAGTACCTGGCTGTGAATGCGGGCGATGATGGCGTAATCGCGGTTAACCGTGGTCATCTTATCCTGCAGATGCAGGCTCCACTGGCGATTCCCCGGATCTTTGCTGTCGCGGATATAAAAAGAGTCCACGTCGCTTCCACCGAACTGGTATCGCAGCGGTTCAATCAACTTGAGTGTCCACTGATTGTCGAGACCACCAAGAAAGACCGTTGGCCCTTCGCGGAGCTCATTGAGGTTGGTGCCGAGATTCAGGCGAACGCGAACCGGCCGATTCTGATGTCCTACGACAGACTCCAGCCTCATCATGGCGAGAACGTCGGAGTAGACGACATTCTCTCCTAAAGTTTCATGGTCAAAGAAGGTTCCGGAAGAGAGCAGCTTAGTGTCTTCCAGGTCCAACGCGTGCGCGATGGCCTCCGGTGTCGTAGCGGCATTACCCGGCCAGCGTTTTTTCGCCGAGATTGGCAGGCAGAACGTAATAGGTCCGGGTGCAGCCAAGAATGGAGACCATAACCGATCCATCGGCGTCGGCGTATAGCTCCGCCAGAGAAATCCAGAAGCGATGCCAATCACAAGAAGAAGCACTGGGATAACGGTCCAGATCAAACGGCGCGAGAAGCGCGACTTCTTCACTGGAGGGGAGACAGGTGCGCTTTCATCTGCCACGTCGTTCGCAGGGGTTGGCGCCTCAGCGGGAGACCTATCGTGGATCGGAATTGGCTTGGCATCGCGCGCCGGAAAGAACTCGGGGACATAGGAGCCGATGTTGAGCTCAATGCGGAGCTCCGAGGAGTGAGACGATTCATGGTAGTACTGCGCGATGCGTTTACGAATCTCCGCGACAGTCACGCGGACCACAGGATCGGATGCAGTATCGTAGTCTGCCGGGCGGCCAAAGACCTCGACACCGAGGGTTCGCTCCTTTAGATGCGCCCCTCGTCCTTCGAGCGTTTCCTCCACCATATAGCGCAGCAGCGTAGGGTATCGCTTGCTGTTGCGGAAGTGAGTGGAATGGAGCAGACGCTCCATCTGCGCTCGGATCTTTTCTTTATCTTCCGATGAGAACGGTACGAGCGTTTGCGACTCAGGAGTGCTCGGCAGCATTTGGCCTTCCCCAATGGTTACTGAAGAATAGGCCGTTATAACCAGCTTTCGCAACTGGGTCTTTACCTGTCTTTACCTCCTTCTTACCTCTTTGCATGTGCAAGCAAAGACAGGGCGTACCCCGTGTATACCCGTTAGACCTGACATGGGATGACATGCGGCACCTAGACTCCGCTGGTCGTAGAAGTACACCTGTGCCGGGCCCCGAAGTTTCGCTGGCACGAAAATCCTCCAAAAAAACACACAAACAACAGAGGGAACGACCATGAAGCAGACAGTGCATTTTCTTGAGGTAGGCCATCTATGGGTACTGCGAACCCTGAAGCTCGCAGCAGTTGTGATCCTGTTCCTGCTCGGCGCCGTGCCGATGCATGCTCAATTGACTACGGCGGATATTCTGGGAACGGTCACGGAACCAACCGGCGCTGTGGTGGCGAACGCACGTGTGGAGCTGAGGAACATTGCCACCAACGTCACCCGCGTTGTGACCACGGACGAGAGCGGCAACTATACCTTCCCTCTTCTGCAGCCGGGACACTACAGTATCAAGGTCACCGTACAAGGCTTCAAGGCTTTCAACACTCCGGACCTTGCCGTTGAAGCCGGAGACCGCGCCCGCAACGACGCGCACCTGCAACTGGGCGACGTCAATGAGACAGTAAACATCGAAGCGCAGACGCCTCTGCTGCAGAGCGAGAGCGCCACTGTCAGTTCAACGGTGACAGCGCAGAGCGTGCAGGATCTGCCCTTGAATGGCCGCAACTATGTCCAGCTTATCCAGATTGTTCCCGGAGCGAATGAGGGACCAGGAAACGGTCTGACCAGCGGAGGACGTCCGGACGATCGCCGGCAGTCAAGCTCTTTCTCGGTCAACGGACAGGACGACACCCTTAACAACTTCATCATTGACGGCTTCGATAACAACGAACGCATCATCGGCACCAGCGGCGTTCGCCCCAATGTCGAAGGCATCCAGGAGATCAGCGTTCAGACGAACAGCTACGCTCCCGAGGCTGGACGCACCGCCGGCGGTGTTGTGAACATCGTGACCCGTAGCGGCTCGAACCAGTTCCATGGAAGCGCGTACGAGTACTTCCGCAACGATATCTTCGACGCACGGCAGGTGCTGCAAACCTCGGGCAGTAAGCCCGAACTGCGGCAGAACCAGTTCGGCGGCTCCATTGGAGGGCCGATCTGGAGGGATCGCACCTTCTTCTTCGGCGACTACGAGGGCTTCCGCCAGGTGACAGGCGTGACCTACCAGAGCAACGTGCCGACGCTGGATGAGTACAACAATATCAACAGCATCGGCGGGGGATCACCGCAGGCGCTGGTGGCGGCAGGCAACGGCACCGCGGGTCTTTCTATCAATCCCATCGCACTGAACTACCTGAAGCTCTTCCCCGCCCCGACCAACTCCAGCCTGACGAATAACTACGTCATCAGCCCGAGCAAGACGCAGTACAGCCAGGTCTTCGACGTTCGTATCGACCACCGTTTTAACGCGGGCAACCTGTTCTACGGCCGCTACACCTACAACCATGTCGATTCGACAATTCCGCCGGCGCTCGGCGTCGTGAATGGTCTTGAGATTTCTGGAGGCCGTTACATCTTTGCCGGCCCGGCGAAGAACGGAGCGCAGCAATACGCCTTCGACTACACCCACATCTTCACGCAGAATCTACTCATCGATCTAAAGGCCGGCTTCACGCGCATCAACAACCTGTCACTGCCACTGAACTACGGCAAGAATGCGGATACCACGGTGGGCTTCGGCTCAAACATGAACTTTACGCAGAATGCGAGTGTACTGACACCGATCAGCTTTGGTCCATTCAGCGACATCGGCGATGGCGCATACGTGCCGCTGCAGGACATCGACAACACCTTCCAATATGCCGCGAACGTCAACTGGAACAAGGGAAATCACAACGTCAAGTTCGGTGCTAGCTTTATCCGCAGACAGGCACGCAACCTGCAAAGCGCCTTTCCTGCCGGCCAGTACGGCTTTGGCCTGAACACAGACAACTGCGTTCCCGGCACCGGATACAACACCGCAACCGGAGCCTGCAACGCGACAGCCTCCGCGAAGCAGCGGCAGGACAACAACCTGGCGAGCTCTCTCGTGGGCGCGTTTTCTTCATCAAGCCGCAATTACAACCTGAACACACCGGACTATCGGACCTACGAGCCAAACTTCTTCGTGCAGGACTCCTGGAAGCTGACCCCAAAACTAACCTTGCTGTACGGCGTGCGCTATGACGTGTTTACGCCATTCACGGAAGCGCATGGCAGCATCTCGAACTTCGATTTCAATCAGGCGCTGTCGCTGAACAGCAGCAACATCGGGCAGGCGCTGAAGGTCGCAAACCAAAACGGTGTGGACGGACATGCCGGCATCAGCACCGACTACAGCAACCTGGCTCCACGAGTTGGTTTCTCCTGGTCACTGGCGCCCCAGACAGTACTGCGTGGCGGCTATGGCCTGAGCTTCTTCCCCGGCAACTACACCTCCAACGCCGACCTGAAGAATGCGCCATTCGTCTCGGTCTATTCCCCCAACTGCATCTCGAGCGTCGCCTTCCAGATCCAGACGACACGAAATGGAGCTCCGGCAAGCGCCAGCAACCCGGACTGTGCCACCATCTCGGGCGCCAACACCAGCTTCAGCCAGGGCCTGCCGCTGCCGCAGCCACAGACGATCAACAGCACCGGTTTGAGCTTCGTCGCCGAGTCTCCAAACTTCCGGTCGGCGATGATTCAGCAGTTCAACCTGCAGGTGCAGCAGCAGTTCAGCTCCAATGTACTGACCATCGGCTATGTGGGCAACGTCGCTCAACATCTGCCGCAGACCATCAACGACATCAACGTGCCGAGACCAGCCAACAGCGTCAGCGGTGGAGCCTCCAGCGCGCGCCCACTCAGCGGCGTCCTGCCAAACCTCGCAGGCGTCAACTGGCTGGTAAGCGAAGGTATTTCCAACTACAACGCATTGCAGACCAGCTTCCAGCGGCGCTTTGTGAAAGGACTGGCCTTCGACGCAAATTACACCTGGGCAAAGGGCCTGAGCGATGTAACCGGCTTCAGCCAGGAAGGCGCACAGGGAGCCTACAACGCCGATCCGACACGCATCCGGCAGATCGACTACGGCATCGCGGAGAACAACATTCAGAACCGTTTTGCTCTCTCGTTGAACTATCAGTTCGCGGCCGGCCACACCTTCAGTAACTCGTTGGAGCGGTTAACGCTGGGCGGATGGCAGATGAATACCATCACCATCTGGCAGACGGGCAAACCGTTCTCCATTCTGAATGACAGTGCCGCCGGCGGCTATGGCAATCGCGCTACGCCCATCAACAATGGTGGAGGCGATCGTCCGAACCAGGTCGGTGATCCGCATGCCGTTGAGCGGAGCTTCCAGCACTGGTTCAATACGGCAGCATTCGCACCCCAGACACTCGGCACCATCGGTACGGCACAACGAAACTCACTGTCCGGTCCGAACTTCCGGCACGTGGATCTGTCACTGTTCAAGGACTTCTTCCTGACGGAGCGCGCGAAGGTACAGTTCCGTGCCGAAGCCTTCAACATCTCCAACACACCGAGCTGGATCATCGGCCAGGGCAGCGGCAACGTGAAGATGGGAAACTCCGCCTTTGGCACAGTGACCGCAACCGACTCGAACTACACACCCCGGCTGTACCAGTTCGCTCTCAAACTTAACTTCTAACGTTGCAGTGCCTCATGCTGCCTCCAGCCGGGCTGTTCTTATGCAGCCCGGCTTTCTTCTGCGGGCACTATTCCAACTGCGATGAAAGTCCTTCGGGCATGCATCAGGCCAGAGACTCTTCAGTCTCTGGCCTGATGTTCCTAAGCCGTCATGCCCGGATCGAGAAGACGACCTTGCCAATTCCATCAAGTTCGCGCTTCTCCCACAGCGTGGCCGGCGACCAGAGCGTCTCGATGGCAGCGATCTGCGGCTTGACCTTCCCGCCGATGACCAGCTTTGCGAAGGTATTTAGCCCTTCGGTCGTCACGTGAGTCTCAACGAATGCGGCTTCAATTCCAAGACGTGCCGCCTCCTCTGCGATCGGCGGTCGATTCGCCGTCACTGCGACGCCACCGGGCTTCACAAGTGCGTAGGAAGGCTCGACAGTGTCTCCTCCTATCAGATTGAGGACAGCGTCAACCTGCTGGGTCTCTTCCAACCGCTGCTGTGCAAGGTCGATGACGCGCTCCGCTCCCAGTTGTTGAAGAGCAGCGGCCTTGCTTTGGCGGGCTGTGGCGAGGACATGAACGCCGGCGTTTCGCGCCAGTTGTACCGCCAGCGATCCCACTCCACCCGATGCCCCCAGGATCAGCAACGTTTGTCCCGCCTTGACCTTCGAGAGTTCCAGCATCTGCATCGCGGTTTGGCCGACCACCGCGATTCCGGCTGCTTCCTCGGCGGGAATGGCTGCCGGTCTGTGGGCCAGACTGGTAGCCGTGACGACCACAAACTCGGCGTACGCACCAGCCTCCCTTGTATAGCCAAACACCTCATCGCCCACTTTGAAGCTTGTGACGCCTTCACCGATCGCAGCCACCCGGCCTGCAACATCGCCACCCGGCGTCCATGGAAACTGCAATGGAAAGACCTGGCGCAAGAAGCCGAGACCGCGCCCGGGATCTACCCCATTCATGCTGGTGAAGTGATTCTCTACCAACACTTGTCCGGGGCCGGCAGTTGGGACAGGTACTTCATCCAGGTGCAGAGCTGCCCCATAGTCGTTGATGCGCAGTGCCTTCATATACATCTCCCTTCGAATGGCGGCGCCAGAATCGCGGTCGCCTCGATAGAAGAGATTCTTTGCCATGAGGAGACGAGTCAACAGATACTGGAAAACAGAATTCCAATTCTGGAACAAATCAAGAAGGCGCCTGCGATTTTCTACGGGAACTCAGATCATTCTTCTTCACCACCCACGTCGTCATGCATCGCTGCCGCTGCACCACGGTCGTCTTCAGTGGATCCACCAGCTCCCCATCCAGACCGCGCGTTAGTTCCATCAACAGCGCTTCATCTACCAGCAGCCACTCCACCCCATGCGACATCCTGAACCGCCGCCCTCTCACCGCCTCGAACGCTATCCCCTGCACCGCTCCAATCGTCGACGCCAGCCGGCAGAACAGCATTCCACCCGGCCGCAGCACCCGCCACAGCCCTCGCACCATCGCCTCCAGTTGCGCCTCATCCTGCGCAAAGTGCAGCACTGAGTTGCACACCACCACGTCCGCAAACTCATCCGCGAACGGCATCGCCTCTACAGCCGCCACCTGGAAGTTCTCCGCCGGCAGCTTCGGCGCCAGCTCACTTGTCATCTGCCGCACCGCCGCCACAGCTTCGGCGCTTATATCCACGCCGAACACTTCATACCCTTCACGCAGCAGATACCGGATATTCCGGCCGCCGCCGCACCCCGCGTCCAGCACCCGCATGCCCGGCGAAATATTCCCGCGCAATATCTGGTCGAACAGATAGATATCAATCTGTCCAAACTGCTCCTGTAGAGTCATCCGCACCCTCTTCACCCGCCGGGGGAGCACTTCACCCCGCTACTTCATCGTAGCTGGGTGAAGTCCTGGGATGGATGATCTGCTAGAGCATCATCCCTGTTTCTGGGTAGCCCGAAAGAGGAGTGCAGCGGCGTTTTCATTGCGGAAAACGCCCATAGATGCGGAAGCCCTATCCACACCTACAGGAAAAATGCTCTATCGGTTCGCGCGCGCGGCCTCAATTGCGGCAATGTCGATCTTTCGCATCGTCATCATTGCGCTCATCGCACGCTTCGCCGCAGCGCGATCTGGGTCCGCCATCGCCGCCAGCAGGGCGCGTGGCGTAATCTGCCATGAAAAACCCCAACGGTCCTTACACCAGCCGCACATGCTCTCCTGGCCGCCGTTGCTTACGACGGCGTTCCACAGCCGGTCCGTTTCAGCCTGGTCGTCGGTAAGAATCACAAAGCTGACCGCCTCGTTCGGGACAAAGTTCGGGCCGCCGTTCAGCCCCATGAACTTGCGGCCGCACACGGTGAACTCAACGACGAGCTCCTGTCCCTCCGGACCGGATGGCGTATCGATGGGGGAGGTGCTTGTTTTCCCGACGGAGCTATCGGGAAAGGTGGCGGCATAGAATTTCGCTGCTTCCCGTGCTTTCCCATGGTCGAACCACAGACAGGTGATCATCTTCTCGGACATGTTGCTTTCTCCTCTTGGGTTGTCAGATCTCAACGCAGGTTCTGCAGCCGCTCTGCTGTGAGCGAAGAGCGGCCGCGCCCAACATGACTCGCGCCGCAGCTACGCTTTTGGTCCCTGCATCAACGCAAAGTGGCCATCCTGATCATCCAAAGCCTGCATGATGCGTGAACCTCCAGGTACGTCCATGGGAGGCATAAGGACCTTGCCCCCGGCGTCGATCACACGTTGTTGCGCCGCTTCAATGTCATCGACCAGGAAGTAATACTGCCAGTGCGGCGGAATCCCTTCGGGCATGCCCGGACCCTTACGAGCCATCATTCCGCCGGTGTAGAGGGGCTTGTCGATCCGGAAGGTCTGGTAGGTGCCCATCGGTCCCATGTCATGCGCATAGTCTTTTTGCCAGCCGTAGTGCTTCGAGTAGTAGTCGAAGGCCTTCGCCGGATCGTCGGTGAGCAGTTCGTGCCAGCCCACGTTTCCCACTGCCATTTGATCCAGACGAGGTGGCGCCTCTTTCTTACCTGGTTCGAAGAGCAGGTATTTTACCTGCTGAGGGTCAAGCACGACGGCAAAACGACCTATACCAGGGATCTCCTGGGCCGGCTTCATAATCGTGCCGCCATCGGCTGTAACAGCCTTAAGCTCTTCGTCGAGCTTTGTGGTGTGGATATGGCCCATCCACTGCGTAGGAAGCTCAGGAGCGCCGGCTCCAGCCCAGGTCATCATGCCGCCGACGTCTTTGCCGTCTTTGCCAAAGATCATGTACGTGAAGCCAGGCATACCGGCATCTTTGACGTCCCACCCGACTACCTTCTTGTAGAAGTTGACCGCCTTGCCCATATCGTTCGTGACAAGTTCGTACCAGATGAAACCGTCTGCCATTTCACACCCTTCCATCGGCGCTTTATCGCTTCAAAGTAAACACCGTCCACATACGCTACCACCGGAAAGTGAACACTGTCCACTTTCCACTCATTACACGGTACACTCTTCTTGAATACACCATGAAAAAGAACGTCTCTCTTGAGAAGCGCACAACCTTTCGCCACGGAGATCTGCGCAACGCATTGGTGGCTGCCGGGCTCGAGATGGCCCGCGCCGGAGGGCCCAATGCGGTCATTCTGCGGGAGGCGACCCGGCAGACGGGAGTCGCTCCGAATGCGGCTTACAGACATTTCGCCGGCCAGGCGGAGCTGCTGGATGCAGTACGGTCAGCATGCCTGTCGCGGGTCGCCGCGGCAATTGAAGACGAGATGAAGAAGCACAAAGCCGGACGCAATCCGCAGGCATTCGCGCGAAAGAGTCTGCACGCTGTGGGTATGGGCTATCTGGGGTTCGCGATGAGAGAGCCGGGAATGTTCCGCACAGCTTTCTCGGTACCGCCAGCGGTTCATTCTCCTGACCCAGCGAATACGGCGTCTTTGGGCTTGAACCCATTTCAGCTGCTCTCACTAGCCCTGGATCGCATGCAGGAGAGTGGCTTGCTCAACAGAAAAGATCGCAAGGGTGCGGAATATCTCGCGTGGTCGACAGTGCACGGTCTGGCGCTGCTGGCGCTTGAGGGACCGCTGCACAAGATGCCGCGGGAGATGGTGCTGGCGCTGGGAGAGAGACTAGTCGTCATGGTGGAGCGGGGACTCAGCTAGAGCATTTTCCCTGTAGGTGTAGGGCCTCGGCACATGGAGAGATGATGCATACCGTTCAACCATTCCGCACTGGGATTCCAGGAATCGAGGCGTTCGGCCTCGCCTCGACGAGGCGGTTTCCACGTCACTCGCACGACCAGTTCGGGATCGGCCTGATCGTATCAGGAGCTCATCGGTCGTGGAGCGGGTTCGGCTGGGTGGATGCCAGAGCAGGCGACCTCATTATGGTGAATCCCGGAGAGATGCACGATGGCAGTTCGTTGGACAGCAACGGCCGTCGTTGGCAGATGATCTATTTTGCCCCGGAGGTGATCTGCGAGCTGTTTGATGGCGACGTAGACGTGAGTGCCGCCGTTCTGCTGCCCCGAATCCGCGACTCGCGCCAGGCGATCCACTTTTCACGCCTGTTCGGTGCACTCACAGAGCGCTGCCCGGATCCAAGACACAGCGAAGAATGTCTTCTGCATACAGTCGCTCATGCTTTCAGGCATCACAGTACACAGCGCTCCTGGAAGCAGGTACTTCCACCCAGCATCGATAAGGTGAAGAGACAGATCGATTTGTCACCAGGGCTGCCGCACTCTCTTCAGGAGATGGCGATCCTGGCCAATACGAGTCGATTTCAATTCCTTCGAGCTTTTGCGTACGCAACGGGTGCAACACCTCATGCCTACATTCTTCAGCAGCGAGTGCGACTCGCGCGAAGACTGATTGCAAGCGGAAAAGAACTGGTTCAAGTGAGCTGTGAAGCAGGATTCGCGGATCAGAGCCATATGACCCGTGCCTTTGTGCGGCAATTAGGTGTCACCCCCGCTCGTTATCGGGCAGCCGTTTGCCCGAACCTGTCTCACGCAATTTCGTTCAAGACGCGATTCGGGCAATGACCTGATGATGAGGCATGATCCGACGCTGTGAAGAAGCCGACTTCGACCAGATCTGGGCCGTCATCAACGATGGCGCCGAAGCCTACCGCGGCATCATCCCCGAAGACCGCTGGCACGAACCGTACATGACGCGAGAAAAGCTCCGGGACGAACTCGCGAATGGAGTGACGTTCTGGGGATACGAACAGAACGGGGCACTTCAAGCCGTAATGGGGATGCAAGACGCGCAGGATGTCACCCTGATTCGGCATGCGTACGTTCGGACCAGAATGCGGCGCTGTGGCATCGGGGGCCTCTTGTTAGATCACTTGAAAGCGTCGACTCAGCGCCCTCTACTCGTCGGCACCTGGGCAGACGCTGCCTGGGCGATTCGCTTTTATGAGAAACATGGGTTTCGGGTCGTCGAAGCAGACAAGAAGGATCAGTTGTTGCGGAAATATTGGGACGTCCCCGCACGTCAGATCGAAACCTCTGTTGTCTTGTGTCAATGACTGCTAATAGCAACGTGGGACCTGAACAGATTTCGCGGTCCTAAAGAGCATTTTCCCTATTCGCAAATGGAAAGCACCGCACATGGAGCAGCCATAATCATGCGGAATCCTGTACGCGGAGCCATGTGAGTGGTCATTCCGCGGCCTTTGTGAACGCCGATCAGCAGGAGGTCCGCATGAACCAGCTTCAGGTGACGCTCTACCGCTCGGGAGGGATCATCGCCTTCCAGCGTCTTGAAATCCACTCGCCTCTCCAGGATGTCGGCAGGGAGGACACCGAGCAGGCTGTTGCGGACGGAGACCTCCCAACCGACTGACGCCGGTGCGTGCGCCTGGTCTTCCCTGACATGCACCACTGAGAGCCGCGTGTCTCCGGCCATCAAGAGAGGCAGGATTCGAAGAACGCCAAGTGAGCGCGCGCTCAGATCGGTGGCATAAACCAGGGTTTGGATCTTACGGCGGCTATAGTCCTTGACGTGTGGCCCAACCGCGACCACTGGCAGAACGGCGTGGCGCAGAACTTCCTCCGCGGTAGACCCTACGAGAAATCGCTCCACTCCGTCGCGTGAATGCGTCCCCATCACAATGAGGGACGCGCCCTCGGAGACGGCGGTGTTGATGATCTGACCAGGGATATCTCCAACGCTATCGACTACAGAAAGGCGGATGCCGGTACCGGTCGCAAGCACCTTCGCCTTTGCCGCCATCAGCCGCCGCCTGCTTCGAGAACGCAGATCCGAAATCATCCAGCCGGCCGGGGCTGCGTAGCGGTGATGCGCCACGTAAGGAAAGAAATGGATCAGACTCAGATCAAAGCCATACTGTTGAGCCAGGCTATGTGCAAATCCGAGCGCCAGCTTCGACGCCTTCGAAAAATCCGTTGGGATGACGATTGTTCCGAGCTGCACCTTTCGCATCGCGGAGTCCCTCCCGTATACAGGAGCGTACAGAGCTTTGCCGCCTTGGCTCAGTGATCGCCGTCACAGAATTGAGTCACGGCTCCGGCCTCGTCGTCAAAAAACCCAGCGTTACACTAAGGCGTGGAAAAGACTCCCAAAAGTGGCGATACGCCCACTCCCGCGAACTGGACAAACCCTGAACGCTGGCTTGCCGCGATTGTCGACTCGTCCGATGCGGCGATTATGGGTGAATCTCTGGATGGCACTCTTACCAGCTGGAACCGTGCCGCGACAGAGATGTTCGGATACTCAGCCGAAGAGGCGATCGGTAAACCAGTCCTCTTTCTTGCATGGCCCGGCGAAGCAGAGGCGATGAATGAGTTGCTCGGTATCGTGCGGGACGGGGAGCGTATCGATGGATACGAGACAGCGCGGAGACATAAAGACGGCTCACAGGTCTTTGTCTCCCTCAGCATGTTCCCCGTTGAGGATGCTGACGGGAAGATCGTAGGCATCGCCGAGATTGCCAGGAATATTACCGACCGCAGACTGGCCGAGGAGCAGATTGCTCGCTCCCATGCGGAGGTGCTTGCCGAGCGTAAGTTCCGGGAGATGATCGAAGAGGCGCCTGACGCGATTCTCGAAGTGAATCAGGCCGGGCATATCGTGATCGCCAACAAGACATCCGAGACTCTTTTTGGCTACACACGCGAGCAGTTGCTTGGCCAACCGGTCGAGATCCTTGTGCCAATGCCGCATCAGAACAATCACGCTGACAATGTTGCAAGGTTTGTGCGAAGCGGCAGGACCCGTCCTATGGGACAGGGGCTGGACCTGAATGCACGCCGTAAGGATGGGTCAGAGTTTCCCGTCGAGATCAGCCTGAGCCCGATCAGAAACGCACAGGAGGTTCTGATCGTAGTCGTCATCCGTGACGTGTCGGAACGGCGCAAGGCCGAGCAACAACTGCGGACCCTGCAGGAGGGTTACTTCAATGAACTGGTGGCGCGTCAGCATGAGGCAGAGCGCCTGAATCGTCTGAAGAGCGAGTTCATGGCAAGCGTAAGCCACGAGCTGCGGACTCCGCTACACACGATCATTGGGTTTACTGACCTTTTGAAAGAAGAGAGTAATGGAGCCCTGAATCCGAAACAGCTCCGGTTCGTAGAGCATATCCAGAGGGATTCGGAGCATCTGCTGGCTCTGATCAATGATGTGCTGGATCTTAGCCGGATTGAGGCCGGCGGACTCTCCCTTCGTACGGAAGAGATTGACATACCCAGCCTGCTGCAGCAGACGGTGGAGTCCGTGCGGGGCCAGGCAACGGAGAAGAGCATCGTTCTTCGCATCGAGAGCGAGGACGATTTATATGCCTCCGCCGACCTGACGCGGGTGCGCCAGGTACTCCTCAACCTTTTGAGCAACGCCATTAAGTTCACTCCGTCCGGCGGCTCGGTAACCGTCAAAGCAGCCGTCGACGAGGATTGGGTGCGGGTCGCAGTCCATGACACCGGAATCGGCATCGCGCCTGAGGAGCAGGAGTTGATCTTCGACAAGTTTTACCAGGCCGGTGTTACCACGGGCGGAGTGAAGGAAGGCACCGGCCTGGGACTGACCATCAGCCGTCAGATCGTCATGATGCATGGAGGACGCCTGGAAGTTACGAGCTCCAAAGGTGCGGGAAGCGAGTTTACCTTCACACTGCCCCGTTGGGCCCAGTAACGCTAGAGCATTTCTCCTGTTGCTGGGTAGCCCGGAAGGGGAGTGCAGCGGCGTTTTCATTGCGGAAAACGCCCACAGATACGGAATCCCTACACTACACCTACAGGAGAAATGCTCTAGGCCCTGTGATTCAGGTCACTGTGGCCGTTTCCTGGAAATCCTACTCTTAATGTTGATTCGGGCCTGTCAGGGCCCGATTGGGGTGAACCGGTTGAAGTGCCTAATTGCTGATGATGCTGACGGAGCAAGAGAGCTTCTTCGATACATCCTCGAAGGCCGAGGAGTAGAAGTCATCGAAGCCCGTGACGGGCAGGAGGCGATCGATCTTGCTCTTGAGCATATTCCCAGCTTCGTGATTCTCGACATCAGCATGCCGAAGATTGATGGATACGGTGTGGTGGCTGCGCTGCGGCGGATCCAGCATTTTTACAGGACGCCAATTCTTGCCCTTACTGCGGGGCTTGGAGAATCAGCTCCCGACGACCTCGCGAAGGCCGGTTTTACCGGTTGGCTTGCCAAACCAATCCGCCCCGCTGTTCTGCGGGAGGCGCTGGCTAATTTCAACTGCTGATCGCGGAGCCCGGGTTGAGCCCGTGCTTTTTCATCTTGTATCGCAGGGCGTCGCGCCCGATGCCCAATTTGCGAGCCGCCTCTGACTGGTTCCAATTACTCTCGCGCAATACGCGCTCCATGACAACGCGTTCCTGATTCTCAAGCACGGATGTGCCCGGCTCGGAAGCGCTGACGAGAACCTCACTGCAGGCGTCGATGATGCTTGCCGGCAGATCATCCACATCAATCGTCGTCTTGTCGGCCAGCATGCATGCCCGTCCGATGACATGTTCGAGCTCACGGACGTTCCCTGGCCAGGAGTACCGCTCCAGAATGCGGAGTGCTCGCTGCGAGATACCTTCGATCGGTTTCCCGAAGTCCTTCGCGAACTTCCGGAGAAAGATGACGGCCAACAAAGCAATATCTTCTTTGCGCACAGCGAGAGGCGGCAGGGTAAGCTCTACCATCGACAAACGATAGTAGAGATCCTCTCTGAATCTGCCTTCCTGCACCGCCTGCCGCAGGTTGCGGTGGGTTGCGGCGATGATACGGACATTCACGCGCTTCGGCGTCAGCGATCCTACCGGCATGACCTCCTGATTCTGGATCACGCGCAGCAACTTAGCCTGCGTGTTGAGCGGCATGTCGCCGATCTCATCCAGAAAGAGCGTGCCGCCGTCGGCCAATTGAAAGAGGCCCACCTTGTCGCGATCGGCGCCGGTGAAGGCTCCGCGGACGTGACCGAACAACTCGCTTTCGAATAAAGTTTCAACGACCGCCGAGCAGTTGAGCACAACAAACCTGCCCTTCACGCCACTGCGTTGATGCAGAGCCTGCGCAACCAGATCTTTGCCGGAGCCGGTCGGGCCCTGCAGAAGCAGCGACCGGAAATGTGGGGCGATCTTCTCCACCATCGCGAAGAGGCTCCACATGGCTTCGCTCTTTGCGACGAGTCCCTCGAAGCGGACATCGCTCTCATTGTCGCCGGCGCTGCCGGCAAGACGACGTTTTTCCGCGGCCTCCAGAAGGCGGCGGACACGCTCTCGCAGATCGGCGATTTTGACCGGCTTCTGCAGGTAGTCAGCTGCACCGCTGCGAATGGCCTCTACCGCTGTTTCCGTCGTGTAATGTGCCGTCATCAGCAGCACATCAATGGTCGGATCGATGTGCATCACCTGCCGCAGGACGTCCAGCCCGGTCATCCCCGGCATCACCAGATCCGTAATGACCATGCGGGGGCGAAGCGAGCGCACGAGCTCGAGTCCCTGCCTGGGATCATTGGCGGTGTGGATCGACAGACCTTCCCGTTCCAGGGCGGTGCTGAGCAGCTCCAGGCTGCTCATGTTGTCGTCGATGATGACTATCCGGATCACACCACTCATGGCCGTAACTCTTGCTGATCGTACCCCATTCCATGGCGGCTAGGGCGTGTCATCAAACTCGTGCCAGTCAGCGCCGGGAGCAGATTTTTACGAGATCGAGGAGTGAGGAGTGAACTGTAGCTGGCCTACTGGAACGACGAGTGACGAAGAGATCGGGAATCGGGGTCCCCAGTCAGCTTTGCTGGCTGGGGTGAAGAAAATCTGCCCCGGCCCTTCGGGTTGCGGCGCAACGCTGGAGCATTTTTCCTGTGGGTGTCAAGTAGGGCTTCCGCATCTATGGGCGTTTTCCGCAATGCAAACGCCACTGCACGATACTGCCGGGATACCTAGCAACAGGGAAAATGCTCTGACGACAGGAGTTTGATGACACGCCCTAACACCTGCGTCAAATGACGCAGCCTGGGTGGGAAGACTCAGCCCCAAATGGCTGCGGGGACAGCCAAGTGTTTGAAATCACTATGAGCTGTGTTTGGCATCACGGTTGCCAGAAGGAAGTGTGAACCTGACACGAAGGAGCACGATATGTTGAATTGCCAGAACTGCCCCCATGCCGGAAAACATCCATTCTGTGAGCTCGGCTCCCAGGCGCGCGCCTTCCTGGAGGCAAATTCGACGACCGTGGAATATCCCCGGGGAGCTTTGCTTTTTCGTGAAGGAACATCCAGCGATTCTGTCTACATCCTCTGCTCCGGCCGCGTGAAGATTGCGGCGAGCTCCGCTGAAGGCAAGACGGCAATCCTCCGCATCGCCGCCGCTGGTGACGTTGTCGGGCTCGGCGCAGCGCTCAATGGCACTGTTTATGAAGCGAGTGCAGAGGCAGTTGAACCCTGCAAGATCAGAATTCTGCAGACCCGGCTGCTGATGCAACTGCTCACACAGTTCAGCGATGCGTCGATGGCTGCCAGCAGTATGCTTGCCCAGCACTATCAAGCCGCATTCCAGGAGATTCGGCGGATCGCTCTGCCTGACAGCCCCGCAGGCCGTGTTGCACGGCTTATTCTTGACTGGTCTGAGAATGGACAGGCCTTGCCTGCTTCCACCATCACGATGCCTTTGACTCATGAAGAGGTGGCTTCCATGACCGCTACGACACGGGAGACGGTCACCCGTACCCTCAGCCGTTTCCGCAAAGAAAAGCTGATAGCGATCAAAGGAATTTCGCTTACGATTCTGGAACCTGCCCAGCTTCGGCAACTCTGCGCATGCTGACGGAAAGATAGCAAAAAAAGAGCGTTTTCCCTGTTGCTGGGTATCCCGAAAGAGGCGTGCGGCGGCGTTTTCATTGCGGAAAACGCCCATGGATGTGGAGGCTCTACATTACATCTACAGGGAAAATGCTCCATCCCGCTCGCCGCGATCTCAGCTGGAGAAAGGACCCGCGAGCGGGATGTTTTAGATTTTCAACGGCCTTTGTGGTGGCCATGAGCGGCCGGCTGGCTCTTTTCAAGGTGTAGCCGATCGCCGGTTGGGCGGGAGTTCCAGATCCTCCGCGATATTTCTACGGTATTCGATACATTTTCCCGTGAGTGCCGGCTTTCAGCAGGCGGCCGGGAAGTTCTGTTGTGCGCTGGAACCGGCTGCCAGTACCAGGGCGTCTGCTGTGATGGCATGTTCTCCGGCAACACGTATTCCGATATTTCATTGCGAGGCTGTACCTGTTCCCCGCTAGGACGCCAGCACTGAACGACGTACTTCGGCGTGCAGGCACTGCAGAACCAGATCATTCTTTTTGTCATCCGCTCTTCTTGGGCCGTATCGACAATTTGTAGCGTGCCAGACCGCAGGAACTTCTCCTGAGCGTCACATCCCGGAATCGCGCATTTCAGCATGGTCTCCTCCTCTCCATGAGAGAGTTACAGCAGTTGCCGGCAGCGGCAGTGATGGAGGTCACAGACCTCGATGGAGGTCACAGACCTCGATGGAGGTCACAGACCTCGATGGAGGTCACAGTTCTTACGCCGGAGCGCGTTCTCCCAGACGGCCATTGACGACAAGAACCGGGCACACCGCGTCATGAATCAGCTTGCTCAATGTGCGCCAGGCTGCGTGATCTCCGAAGGCGCCGTTATGCCGACATCCAGTTAAGATGAGTTCGGTGCCGCCCAGGTTTGCCGCGCGAAGAATGCGCGGCGCCGGAAGGCCATGATCCACTTGCACGTGTGCCTTGAAGTACATAGCGGCATCGCGAGGCAGAAGATGCCTCAAACGTTCTTCCAAATCTTTGCGTAGCTCCCGCTGAGGCGGCCCGACACGATTCACCACATGCATCACCGTAAGCGTCGCCTGCATCGTCTTCGCCAAAGCGGCGGCATACTGTGCGGCTCGCAACGAACCGAGCTCAAGATCCGCTGCGAACAGGATCGATTGCAGTGAATCGACTCGCTTGGCGTTGGGACCCACAATCAACACCGGGCATGGCGCCCGGCGAATGAGAGATTCCGCTGAGGAGCCGAACAGCAGCTTATCCAGCCCCTGCGCTCCCCGCGAGCCTGCGACCACCAGATCGATATGATGCGACCGCACCATCTGTTCGACCTGCAGATCCAGCGACCCTTCTTCGACACGCGTCATACACGGAATGCGGGCGAAATCGGGAATCGACTCGACCTCCCGCGCCATCGCCGTCTGGGCCGCGGCCATAGCCGCCTGCCGTACTTCCATTCCGAGGACATCGCCATACCGCACATCCATGGGAGGCAATGCATGGAGCACAAAAATCTCCCCGGCGAACAGCATGGCCAACCGCACGGCATCCGCCAGGGCCATATGCGCCTGTGCCGAAAAGTCAGTCGTCACGAGTATTCGGCGGAATGAGACGGGTGTCGTCTCCATGTGGGCTGGGTCGAGGATCGTAGTTGCCATGGCAGAGGAACCTCCTGCCCTTATGGTGTGGAATGAGGGTAAATTTTGCGGTGACGCCCGTCACTTATGAGCTGCAGAACCAGGGGGCAACGATAAATTGACCTCGAACTGGGCTGCCCACCCATTGCATCGCAATGGGTGGGATATTCGGAGGTCCTGGTAAATTTGGTTCGCAGCGAACTATTCGAGCGAAGCTCGAACCTGGTGGGAGCCGTGGGCTTCAGCCCACGGTCTACCGGTTCGATAAAAGATGGGCTAAAGAGTCTGTGTGAGAGAGGCATCATCTCTCTGGATGAGTGAGCCGTTGTTGGAGGATTTCATTGTTGAGTGTGGATGGGAGCTGTTTTAGTGGGATTTCTGGAGGATGTAGATGCGTTTGAGGTTGTAGGCGGTGGCGGCGACGGCGA